>DASYDU010000274.1:0-9703 GCA_036499445.1 Lacipirellulaceae bacterium | reverse complement strand
GATTCATCTTGAAGTAGCGGACCGGGACGTGTGTCATATCGGCCGCGTCAAAGGCATCGCACGAGGGCGGATTATATTGCTGGAAATCGATGCGCATGCGGTTTGGAAAGCGGAAGCTACGGAATACCGATTGTCCGAAATCACGCGGGTCGATTTCGGCGGGGACTATGAAGAAGCATTGCATATGGTGGGGGGCGATCCGACGGCGAAGTAACTGCAATTGGATACGCCGCTCTTTGGATTTCGGCCTCGGTGGCGCGAGGAGTGAACGCGGCAATTCATGCTCGGCCGAGGGAATTGGGGGCTGGTTACCCGGGGTGGCGGCCGGGCTCGTGGAACTCGCCTGGCCTTACCCCGGGCTGTCATAGCGCGCTCTTTCAGGGCTTCTCGGAACGCCGGTACAACGCGTGAGGAATTTCGGCCTCTGCGGCCCGGGCTGATCGCCGCGCGGTTTGTTCGGCCGAAGATTGGTAAGGATGCTACCGCCTTCGGCCTTCTTCCTCGCTAGCTCGGCGGCCTCAGTTGCTGTGGCTGCGAACCCAGGGCGGCACGATCGCTCGCAAGACTCGCAATTGCTTGCCTTGGGCAACGATCTTTAACCCCTGCGCGGTACCTAGCGGGGCGAGTGCGCCTGTCGTAATCGCGTTGCGGTCGAATCAGAACCCTCCCCTAACCCCTCCCTAAGATAAGGAGGGGGGAATTGGCGGCGTTGAGCGCGCGCATTCAGGGCTGCTGGCGGCGGAATTTCGGGGGCTGGGTGTAAGATCGGCGGCCGCGGCGTGTGATAATCTGAGACGAGCGACGAATAGGCGTGACAGCGATGGCGAGCCCCACAGAAACTCGGTTGAGCTTGATCGGCAGGCTATCGGACCGCGACGACGTCGAGGCGTGGGACGAGTTTGTGGCGATTTATGTGCCGCTCTTGTATCGGCTGGCTCGGCAAAAGGGACTGCAGCATTCGGATGCGGAAGAGCTGGCTCAAGAAGTGTTGGTGGCTGTGTCTCGGGCGGTCGATCGCTGGGAGCCCGATCCCGCGCGGGGCCGATTTCGGGACTGGCTGTTTCGGATCGCGCGGAACCTGATCATCAATTTTATGACACGGCGGAAGTATCAATCGATCAGCGGCGGACAAACTGATGTCCTGCGGATGATCGAGGATCGCTGCGATGAAAGCAGCGACGAGCTCGCGGCATTCAATTTGGAGCAACGGAGAGAGGTGTTTCGTTGGGCGTCGGCAAAGGTGAAAGACACCGTCGCGGCGGCGACGTGGCAAGCATTTTGGCAATCGAGCGTTGAGACGAAGCCAATTGCCGAAGTTGCTCGCGAACTTGGCATGAGCATTGGCAGCGTGTACGTCGCTCGAAGTCGGGTGATGTCGAAGCTGCGCGGCGAGGTGAGTCGATTCGAGGCAGATGGCAGCCGAGGCTAGGCGCGTTTGATTCGGGAGCGGTAGCGGTGGACAAGGTCGTCGGAAAATGTGATGACGTGCAATTGGAACGGTTGCTCCACTCGGACGACGAGGAGAGCGACGAGGTTCGCGCTGCTGCTAAGCACCTTGAGAGCTGTGAGGCATGCCGTTCGCGGCTAGCGAGTTTTGCAGCCGACGCGAGTTGGTGGAACGATGCCAGGGAATCGCTGAGCTCGAGTGACGCTTTTGCGTGGAAGCCCGATCTCACGCGGTCCGCGGCCTTCGCTGGCCGCGAGGGGAGCCGCGGCGATTCGATTCAATCGGACGTGCGCCGTATCCTCGGCGCACCGAACCATCCGGAGAACCTGGGTCGGCTCGGCCGCTACGACATCGAGCGAATCATCGGGAGCGGCGGGATGGGGATCGTGCTCAAGGCGCACGACAGCGAGCTCAATCGGCCGATTGCAATCAAGGTGCTGGCAGCGCACTTGGCCCACGTGGGCGCTGCACGCGACCGATTTTCGCGCGAGGCTCGGGCGGCGGCCGCGGTCGTGCACGAGCATGTCGTGGCGATTTACAACGTGGAAACCGACGGCCACACGCCGTTTTTGGTAATGCAATATGTGCCGGGCCGTTCGCTGCAAGCCCGCGTTGACGAAGATGGTCCGCTAACGGTCGAAGAGGTTTTGCGAATCGGCATGCAGGCGGCCGCGGGACTGGCGGCGGCTCACGCGCAGGGCCTAGTGCATCGCGACGTCAAGCCGTCGAACATATTGCTAGAGGAAACCGTTGAGCGGGCCGTACTCACCGACTTTGGGTTGGCTCGGGCGATCAACGACGCGAGCCTGACGCAGACGGGGGTGCTCGCCGGCACACCTTTCTACATGTCGCCCGAACAAGCCACAGGCGAAGCGATCGATCACCGGTCGGACTTGTTCAGCTTGGGATCGGTGCTTTATTTCATGGCGACCGGGCATCCGCCGTTTCGGGCCGAGGGGGCGCTGGCGGTGCTGCACCGGATTTGCCGCGAGCCGCACCGGCCGGTATGGCAGTTGAATCAAAGCGTGCCGGATGAGGTGTCGGAGGTGATCGACACGCTGCTAGAGAAGAAGCCCGGTCGGCGGTACGCGAGCGCAGAGGAAGTGCGCGAGCGATTGGCGTCGCTATTGAGTCGGGCTCAGCAATTTGGGTTTGGCCGAAGGCGCTTCGCCCGAATCCGAGGAAAGAGGTTGCGGAGGCGCGTTTTGTGGAGTGCCGTAGCCGGGCTGCTGGTGGCGGCGGCGGTCGTCGGCGTGGTTGCAACGTGGCCGGCTTCGCGGCCGCAAGCGACTGAACAACCGCCCGCGCATCCGGCAGCGGACGGAGCGGAGATCGCTCGATCGGAGCGTGAATTTGCGGGCGAATGGAAGGAATCGGCGCACGCGATCGGCCAGATGGAACGGCCGACTTCGTTCCTTAGTTCCGGCGATTCGTGGAACCGGGATCTTGAATCACTGAAACAGTCGTTGGCCAATCTCGAGGCCCTGGTTAACCCGGCGGCCAAACCCGAAGGAGAAAGAAAATGAGACTGCACGCAGGCCAGATTTATGTCGTGCTCGTGGCATTCGTCGCTGCCGGATCGATCGGAGCGCGCGTTGGCAGTGCTCAAGAAGTGCCGCGCACGGAGCCAACCAAAACGATGCCCACCATGAGCCCTGAAGATGCGCGGCGGATGGACGAAGAGGTGCTTCACGCCAATCAGGATGCCATCCAAGCGGGAAAGGCGGCAAAGTATGCGGCGAAAGCGGCGGCGGGCAAAGCCCGTGAAATACAACTGCAGATAAGCACGCCGATTGCGACAAACGTGTTTGGCAACCCGATCGCATCGAAAATCCGCAGCGCGGCAGAAGAACTTCGCGACGCCGCGAATGATGAATCGCGCGATAAGGCGAACACGAAGCTACGCGATCTCTTGGATCAGTATTTTGAAGAGGACATGGTTCAACGCCAACAGGAGTTAGAGGGGATCGAAGCGCGGCTGCAAAAGCTTCATTCGCAGCTCGAGCATCGGCGGGCAAAGAAGCAAGACATCATCGATTTGGAGCTTAAGATGTCGGTGAACGAGGCCGATGGTCTGGGGTTCTATAGCCAGCCGACGGGCGGTTCGTTCTTCAATCCGATACCGGCAGGAGTTTTTCCGTTGGACTTGACGCCACCGTCGCCGCCGGTTTCGCCGCCAGGGCCAGCTACTCCTGCGGTGATGCCGACTGGGCCCGCCAGCTACGGCGTCGGTCCTGCCGCTCCTAACAATGGCCGCGGGCGCGAAGGGAAGTGATTCGCGATCCGCTGGCACTTGGGGTAAACAACGCGACATTCATCGTCACCCTGCCGAGGTCAGTCTGCACCATCATTCGATCTCGGCAATCGCTGCGCGGGCAGATCAGGCCGTCTCTAGCCGATGGCCCGCGCAGCTTCTCTCTTCATTGAATGAGGCGAAAACCTATTCGGCTTTGCGCTTCGTCGCGGCGCGGGCTTTGACGCGGATTTCGTCGCTGGTCCAGCCGTGTCGTTCGGCTTGGAGCAATAGCGGTCGCTGCTCGTCGTGGGGCAAGCGGGCGACCATCGCGTGGGCCGACCAGGACAGGCCGGGGACGCGATTTTCGAGTGGCACGCGACGGGCGACGGAGGCGTAGCGGTTGAGCATTTCGGCCGAGACGGCGCCTTCGCAGGCTTGCGAAAAGGTCTCGCCGAAGCGGTCTTCGCCGGCGTTGAGTATGTCGCCGATCCACCAGGGGCCGGCCCGCTGGCACCAAAGCGCGAATTGCAGCGGACCGAGCCACTCGGCCAGCTCGGGCTTGCCGGTGATTCGCACGCCGACGGACGTGAAATGAAACGGGCCGACGGATATCTTTGGGGGCATGGAATCGGATGCTGGATATAGGATGCTGGATGCTAGATAATGCAATTAGTGCGGTGTCGTCGAAGCACAGTATCAAGTATCCAGCATCAAGCACCTAGCAACAAGAATGTCCGAATCTGCAACTTCAGGGACGCCGTGGGGCCAGTTTCCGTCGACTCGGCTGCGGCGGCTGCGGCGGTATGATTGGTCGCGGCGGCTCGTGGCCGAAAGCCAGTTGACCGCGAGCGACTTGATTTGGCCGCTGTTTGTGCAAGAAGGGCAAAACCAGCGGCAGCCGGTGCCCTCGATGCCGGGCGTGGAGCGGCTTTCGATCGATTTGTTGGTCGAGGCGATCGGCGGGGCCGTCGAGCTGGGCATTCCGGCCGTGGCCATTTTTCCCGTCACGGAGCCGGCGAAGAAGACGCCCGACGGGGAAGAAGCGGTGAACCAGGATAATCTCGCGTGCCGGGCGGTGCGGGCGGTCAAGGAGGCTCACCACGACGCGATCGGAGTGATCTGCGACGTGGCGCTCGATCCCTACACGAGCCACGGCCAAGATGGCTTGGTCCGCGACGGCTATGTCGTGAACGACGAGACGATCGAAGTTTTGTGCCGGCAGGCGGTCGTCCAGGCGGCGGCGGGCTGCGACGTGATCGCGCCGTCGGACATGATGGATGGCCGGGTCGGCGCCGTACGGCGGGCGCTCGACGAGGCTGGCTTTGACCGGGTGAGCATTCTGGCCTATGCGGCGAAATATGCGTCGGCGTTTTATGGGCCGTTTCGGGACGCGGTCGGCTCGGCCGCCAATCTGGCCAGCGGAGACAAGCGGACGTATCAGATGGACGCGGCCAACTCGGACGAGGCGCTTCGCGAAGTGGCGCTCGACATCGCCGAAGGGGCCGACATGGTGATGGTCAAGCCGGGGATGCCGTATCTCGATGTGGTGCGGCGGGTGAAAGAGACATTTCACGTGCCGACATTTGCGTATCAAGTGAGCGGCGAGTACGCGATGCTCGCGGCCGCTGCTCAAAACGGCTGGCTGGACCGCGATAAGGCGCTCGTCGAAAGCTTGCTCGCGTTTAAGCGGGCGGGCGCGGACGGCGTTCTCACCTACTTTGCCGTCGAAGCGGCTCGGCTCATCGCTCGGTAAATCTTTTGCCGCTGTTGTGATCTCAGGCGACCGCTTCGTTCTCTGCCGGTGGCGGCAAATGGACCGTCAATTTTTTTCTTGGCAGCCGCTGTTTGGCGCCCTAAATGTCACTCAATTGATGAGTGTTCACCGTCATGGTGAACTGGGCGTCAACTCATTGTCTAACAAGAACTTGCGCCGATGTGCTGGCAGCATTCTCACCGTTCTGGTGATGCCGCGGGAGTGCTCGTGCCGGGGGCGTTACAGATTCCGAAAACTGTAAGTCCTTTTGCCTCAATTGGTTGCCGACCTTCTGGTCCTTTCCGCTCGGCGACTGGTACGTAGATCGCTTTACCAACTGCGGTGAATTAGCGGCTAGCCGCCGTTGGCGGTCGGGTCGTATTGGGGTGTCTGCACGTGTGCAGTCGTCCAGGTCGTTTTGAGAGCGGTCTAAAGCGAGGAGATGGAAAATGAGCAACCAGCAGGCTTATGAGGCGACGGAACTGGAATATGGGACAGAAAGCTTTCGTTCATTCGAGCGCTTGAGAACACCCAAGCGGCAACAGCCGACGATGGGCCGCAAGCGCGGTAAGACGCCGCAGTCGTTTAATGGTATTCACCGCCGCCGCCGTCGCAAGATGGCCTGGTAGCCAAATGCCCAGGTCTAAGCGACGGTGCGCGTTTTAGTGCGCGCACGCTGGACGCTGGCTAGAAGGCGAGGGGCGACGAGTGTGGGGTGTATACGTGCGCTATTATTCGCACAGTGGCGGAGGTTGGCTCGGTTGATAGGGAATTATGCCGACGACGGGGCAATGGTGTGGGCGCGCTGGGGCGCGAGCTCATCAGCCATAAAGAATCGACATCGGTGGGTGAGCTCTTCTTATGAGTGAATTGCAAATTAGCGAACCGGCGACGCTTGTGTCGTCTGAGCCAGGTCTGGGCATAAATTGCTCGGCTCCGGCCGCTTTACATACATGTTTGGTAGTTACGGCGTCGGTGCAGCGATCTCGATTATGGATTCGCGCGGCGCAACAAGAACACTGGGCGACGATTGTTTGTCGGACGGCGGACGAAGCGGCTCGGCAGGCAGTGCGAAATCGAGTTCAGTTGGCGCTGGTGGATTTGCAGTCGGTGCCGCCGGCGCAGGAACGAGCGTTTCGTGAGTTAGTCGAACAACTAGCGGCTCGCGATGGACCGCTCATCGCCGTATGCGGTAATCCGAATGATTCGCTAGGCGAGGTTTGGTCGCGCCAGTTGGGGGTGTGGATGTATTTGCCGGGCATTGATTGCCAGAGCGACATCGCGATGTTGTGCTGCGAGGCACGAGGCATAGTGGAAAAAATCAATGGGAGAGCGGTGCAGCGCGTGACGTAGCGGCGAGAGTTTGTGGCGCTGTCGATCCGCTCGGGCGGAGGCGCGTTGACGGGGTGAGATTCAGAGTCACTTGAATTCTGAGTCAGACGAAGGGGAAACGATATACGAGGACCAGCACGCGAGTGCTGTTCGGGTTTACGAATTGGCGAAGTGCACTGCCGAATGGGGCCGCGCGAAACGGCTGTTGAGTCGTGAGCGAAAGTCAAGTGAAAGGGTCACGCGATGAGTCCATCGTTCTCCAACGATATGGAAGAGTTTACAGAAGACGACGGCGACGCTCGGCCAAGTCGACTGCGTCCAGCTTGGGCGCCGCGACGGCAGGCGAAGCAACGAACACCGGCTCGCGCACGACGGCGAGCGGCGGCAGCGCCAGCAAAAAGAGGAATTCACATGCGGCGAAATAAGCGCGCCGGTTGGTAGTGAAATGTTTGCGCAGGGCGGCGTTAGCCCGGCGCTCGGTGGCCTCACGAGGGTGATTGAATTACAGCGAAGACAGTAGCGAGGCCAGCCGCAGAGTTTGATAGGAAGTTTGTTTACTAGTTTGCCACGTGATCTTTTGCATCGCGATGGCATCGCGGCAAATCGTAACAGAGTGAGACAACACTTGAAAAGGGTAACCAAGATGAGTAGACAGATCCTTACAGCTTCATTTTCAGTGTGCTTTGCTGCGGCAGCGCTGGTGTTGATCGGTGGGACCAAGAGTCCGTGTTCTGCAGGGATCATTAATCCCCCGGCTCCTGTCGCGTTGTCCACATTGATCAACAACCCGCAGGCAATTTACACGGTAGGCGACAAGGTTTTTTCCAATTTCAGTTATTTGTCCACAGGCGACATGCCACCCGCGACGGCTGTGAATGTGGCCGCGATTCTTGACAGCTCTAACAATTTCGGCATTGAGTTCCAAGGCGCGTTTGTGGATTTGCCGTCGTCCCCAGGCGGTTCCGATGCCAAGATCGAGTATCATGTCGCGGTCGCCGACCCAACGAGATTTTTGATTAGCGACGCGCATCTGTCCGGCAATCCGGTTTTGCTAGGGACGACCGGATCGATCAGCGTTACGGAAACGTTCCTGCCTCTGGGTACAACTGGCGAGCACACCATGAAGATTTACGCTGACGAAAGCGTCGGTTCGAAGCTGGCAGATGTCACATTCTTTACGCCGCCCGTGGCAGGACTTGACGTACAAAAGGACATTTTGGTGATTGCCACGCCGGCAAGCCAAACGGTGACCATGTCGTTTGTAGATCAAACCTATTCACAGATCCAAGTGCCCGAAACATCAACGATATTCCTGTCGCTGATTGGGATTGTCGGTCTGGGTATCTTCATGCGGCAGCTGGATGTGAAGAATTCGGCGGGTAATTGACAGACTTATTGACTCGCTGAGGCGAGTTGATCAACCGGTCTGGTGACAGGCCGAGACGATAAAGCAAAGTCCCCGGTGCGATCATGCTCGCGTCGGAGACTTTGCGTTTCTTGCGGTGACAGAGGCGGCGCCAAGCGGCGCTATTTGATGGCGGGGCCGCTGGTGGCGCGCCAAATAGCTGTCGCGCTCTCCTGTCGCACTTTCACGCTCGTTGCACCTAAGGCGAATTCGGAGCGCCCTGCGACAAACGCGCGGATTGTGTACTGACCGACCGTATCCTGCGGCAGTGAAAGCGCGGCGTGAAACGGCCCGGGCGTCACCGGAAGTGTTGTTGTTGCCGCGGTAGCCAATGAGCTTGAGCTTCCGCGATCCGCGACGAGCTCGATCGTGCAATCGCCCGCCACGTCGCTTTGGCCGTTGACGGTTAATGCTTTGCCAGCGGCTGCGTCGGAGGACGTGCTCAGCTCGAGGTCGTGTGGGTACTGGAGCCGCAGCAACGGATCGCCATAGAGCTGATACATCAAAACGTGCTCGCGGCATTCGGCGGCCAGGTCGACCGGCGGCGGGCTCAAGCCGCTGGCCAGCGCGTCGAGCGACTTTCGGAGCGAATCGTCGGGGGTGCCCGCCAGCGTGCGGCGTTGGGCCGATTTCCAAAGTTCGCCGAGCGTTGACGGCCGGTCGTTGAAACACGCGCGCAAGAGCTCGCAGCCAAAGACGGCGTTTCCGTAGGGCATCGTCACGCGGGTCGCGGCGATCACGGCCACTGGGCCCGCTTCGTCGAGCGCCAGATCACCCGCCAAACAGCCGCTACGCGCGTCGATCGCGCCCGTGTAGCAGGCGATCAATACGGCGAGCGGGCTATTGGCGCCGCACTTTAGTTGGGGCAGATCGGCGGTCGACAGAATCGGTTGGTCGCCCGCGGACGTGTGAATTGAGTCGAGTGCGGTCGGCAGACCATGCCCCAGATAAATCCAGGCGAACGACCCTGCGCTTAGCTGCCGGCAGACGTATGCCGTGAATTGATCGGGCGGGGGCGACGCGGGGTTTACCGAGCTGGCGAACGTCGGAGTAACGTCGTAACTCGCGGGCACAGTCTCGCGGATCACGCTACGGCCGGCGGCTTCGACCAGCGCGTCGGTCACTGCTCCAAATCCGCCAACGCCCGCCACGATGTCGACATGCCGACGCCACATTCCTTCGTCGGCCTGTTGCTCGTAGCGGAGTATCTTGCGGACGACCGCGGACAATTCGCTCGGCGAGTGGGCGGGAATCCGGCCCACGGCAACGTCCGGTATCGAGTCGTCGTCGAGGTCGGCGTAGAGCTGGTCGGTGGCGATGGTTGGCTCGGAACCCCAGCGGACGTTGATTTGCGCTTTGGTGTAAGCGGTCGGCACGACCGAGACATCGCTGCGAGCGTGGCGAACGTCGCCCACGAGAACGACGTACTGCAACTGATTTTGCTTGGCGAGACTGCGAATCGTCGTGCGCAGCTCGGCGGCCGTCGCGGGCGAATCGATGGCGAGCAGCGTATGACCTTGGCTCTCGCGA
>DASYDU010000273.1:0-2723 GCA_036499445.1 Lacipirellulaceae bacterium | reverse complement strand
TGCACGAGGCCCATGCTGGCCTGCTCGAAGTAGACGCCGACGAACCGGCTCGTGGCCCGCGAGACAACGTCGATGATGCGGCCTTCGAGCTTTCCCATTCGACCGGGCTTCGATTCGAGGCGAACCGAGACGATGTCACCGCTGGCGGCGTCGCCGGTTTTATCCATCGGGATGAAGACGTCGGCATCGCGGCCGGCCGCAGCGGAGGTGCCTTCGGGACGGACGAAGCCGAAGCCGGCGGCGGCGCGGCGAAAAGTGCCGGTAAAGTGGTTGGAGGAGCGCTTGGTGATACCGGGCGGGCCGGTTTTTTTGGATCGTTCTTTTTTGGGTTGTTCGGTTTTGATGTTTGGTTCCTGACTTGCCGCAGGGCGGCTTTGTTTTTCTGTCGCGCTATTGAGCGCGGATTTGAAGGCGGCCTTGGCGGTCGCTTTGGTAGCCGTCTTGGCTGCCGCTTGTTTTTGGGAGGGGCTCTCTCCGGCGGCGTAGACCAGATGACTCGGCCCGTAGGCGAGCCGCTTTTCTTTGACGAGTCGCTTGACCGTCATTTTGAGTTCATGGACGGCATCGCCGACGAGACCCAGCTTCTTCGCAATCACCGCCGGTTTGACCGGCTGGTAATTCGGGCCGTTGACATGCTGAAGAACGGCGTCGCGAAGCTGTTGAGATTCTGGCATTGTCTGATGGAAATGCGATGCGATATAGCATTTGATTCGGCACTGCTGCCGGCTCTATTCCCCGCTCGCCCCTCGCTCCTCATTGCCCGCTCCCTTATAGAGTTTCCGCCCCAGGTTCGCATGATATTGCGTCCAGTTGCTCTCAACGTTCGGGCAGTCCTTCATCAGTTGCGTGAAGCTGGCCAGCTTGGCGTCCAGGTTGTCGAGGTGGTGCAGAGCGACCGCTTCGAGTGTCATCGGCAGCTTCGAACTGCCATATTCGTATTCGCCGTGGTGGCTGATGATCATGTGCTTGATCTCGGTCGCGAGTGGGTGCGGAAACGGCTCGCCGGAAAGCCGCTCGGCTTCGCGGACTTTGTCGTCGAGCATCGTGATGCCGAGGATCATGTGGCCGAGCAGCTGGCCCTCGTCGGTGTAGGCGATGTCGCGATCGTAGGAAAGCTCGTTGACCTTGGCGGCGTCGTGTAGGAACGCGCCCACCAGCAGTTTGTCCTGATCGAGCTGCGGATAGCGGGGCGCGACGACGAGCACTAGCTCCATCAGCCCGACGACGTGCTCCACGAGGCCGCCGCGGTAAGCATGGTGGTTCTTCATCCCCGCCGGGGCGACGGTGAACTTCGCCATGAACTCGGTGTCCATCAGGAAGCACTCGGCCAGGTTTCGCAGCTCAGGCGTTCTAATCGTCCGCAGAATCTCGGTCAGCCGGGTGGCCATGCGGTCGATGTCGCCGGTTTGCAGGATCGTGAAGTCGGCCTCGTCGACCTCGTCCGGCCGGGCGCGGCGGATCGAGTTGGCGATCATCTGCATGTTGCCCTGGAAGAGCTGCGTCGAGCCGTCGACAAAGACGTAGTCGCCATTCTCGAACGCCCGGTAATCCTGCTCGCTGGCGTTCCAGAGCCGCGTGGCGATGGCGCCGCTGCGGTCGGAGACCGAGAGTTGCAGGTAGAGATTGCCGTTGCGGTTTGGGCGGAGTTGCTTATCGGAGGCCAGGAACACCTGGTTCACGTGTTCGTTGTGGCCAAGTTGGCTGACGAAGCGTCGGAGGGTGGCGGTGGACATTGCGTGGTCGAGAGTCGAGGGTCTATTGTCGAGAGCAGGAATTATGAAGGTAATTGTAGAGCCGTGGACAACATGCCACAACCAGCCAAGCGCCGGCGATCGAGTACGGTATTCGGCGCGGCTTCGATGTTTTAGAATGGGCCGATGCATTAAGTACTCTGGGCCGGCGATCGGTAAGATCGCGGCTATTCTTTATTGATTCGCTTTCCGGCTCTCGACCCTAGACTTTTAGCCCTCGACCATCCAATGGCCAAGCAACCCCAAACCGCGATCACGCCGACGCGTGCCGAGAATTATCCAGAGTGGTACCAGCAAGTCGTGAAGGCGGCCGACTTGGCCGAGAACTCCGACGTCCGCGGCTGCATGGTGATCAAACCATGGGGCTACGCGATTTGGGAAAACATCCAGCGGCGACTCGACGCGATGTTCAAGGCGACGGGCCACGAGAATGCTTACTTCCCGCTCTTCATTCCGATGAGCTTCCTAGAGAAGGAGGCCGAACATGTCGAAGGGTTCGCGAAGGAGTGCGCCGTGGTGACTCATCATCGGCTCGAGCCCGATGGCAAAGGAGGGCTACAACCGGCGCCCTCGGCCAAGCTGGAGGAGCCCCTCATCGTGCGGCCGACGAGCGAGACGATCATCGGCGCGACGTTCGCCCGCTGGGTGCAGTCGTATCGCGATTTGCCGATCTTGATCAACCAATGGGCGAATGTCGTGCGGTGGGAACTGCGGACGCGGATGTTCCTGCGGACGACCGAGTTTCTCTGGCAGGAGGGGCATACGGTCCACGCCAGCGAGGTCGAGGCCCGCGAGGAGACGCGGCAGATGCTCGACGTGTACGCCGAGTTTGCCGAGGGCGCGATGGCGATGCCGGTGATTAAAGGCGAGAAGACGGCGGGGGAGCGATTCCCTGGCGCGGTCGCGACGTACTCGATCGAAGCGTTGATGCAAGACCGCAAGGCGCTGCAGGCGGGCACGTCGCACTTCCTG
>DASYDU010000272.1:0-10640 GCA_036499445.1 Lacipirellulaceae bacterium | reverse complement strand
ATAGTTGCCGGTTGGGCGGTGTGAACGAAGTGGTCACGGTAATGTTGCTGGCGAAAAAGTTTGGCGTGCCCGTTTGCCCGCATGCGGGCGGCGTTGGGTTGTGCGAATACGTCAATCACCTCATCATGGTGGACTACACGCGGATCGGGGCCAGCTTCGAGAATCGCGTGGCGGAGTACGTCGACCATTTGCATGAGCACTTTGAAGACCCGTGCGTAGTGCGGAACGCGCGGTACATGCCGCCGACCGCACCCGGTTACGGCATCAAGATGAAGGCGACGAGCTTGGCCGAATATCGCTTTCCGGATGGACCGGTGTGGAAGGCGCGGCTACACAAGAAATGACGGGAGGGCGAGGCTCCTGCTGAGCCTCATGGCGGCAAGCTCGGCAGGAGCCTCGGCCTCTCAATTTGAGAAGGTAACTAATGAGTGGTCGGTTGAAAGGAAAAAAGACGCTGCTCACGGCGGCGGGGCAGGGTATCGGCCGGTCGACGGCCCTGGCGTTTTCCCGCGAAGGCGCCAGCGTGATCGCCACGGACATCAACGCGGCGACGCTACAGACGCTGGCCGATGAGCTGCCAGGATTGCGCACGGCCGTGCTCAATGTTCGCGATCGAGCCGCGGTCGAGGCGCTGGCCAAGGAGATCGGCGCGGTCGATGTGCTCTTCAATTGCGCAGGCTTTGTCCATCACGGGACGATTCTCGATTGCGACGAGGAGGCATGGAACTTTTCACTCGATTTGAACGTGACGGCGATGTACCGGATGACGCGGGCGTTCTTGCCGGCGATGCTGGCGGCCGGGCATGGGAACATCATCAACATGTCGAGCGTGGCTTCGAGTGTGACGGGCGCGCCGAATCGATTTGTGTATGGCGCGACGAAGGCGGCCGTGATCGGCATGACGAAGTCGATAGCCGCGGATTTCGTGGGCCGCGGCATTCGGTGCAACGCGATTTGCCCGGGGACGGTCGACACGCCTTCGCTGCATGATCGGATGTCGGCGCAGGGCAACTACGAGGAGGCACGGAAGGCCTTCATCGCACGGCAGCCGATGGGGCGCGTCGGCAAGCCGGAGGAAGTGGCGGCGCTGGCCGTTCATTTGGCGTCCGATGAATCGGCGTTTACTACGGGGCAGATCCACGTGGTCGACGGCGGCTGGTCAATGTAACGCTCTTTTTAACCACAAAGGCGCAAAGGTCACAAAGAATAAATATTCGAAGAGTTAACACAAATCAGAACTCTTGAGTTCTCGCGATCCCGCAGCCGCCGTTTCGTTGTTCTTCTTTCTGTCCTTCGTGTCTTTGTGGTGATAGAGCGATTTCGGTAACGAGTGATAACTCCTGAGGTTTTCAAATGAAATTGTTGCGATATGGTGAAGCTGGCAAGGAACTGCCTGGCGTGTTGGATCGAGAGGGGAAGATTCGCAACTTGCGCGGTGTGGTCGACGACATTGCCGGCGCGGCGCTGTCGGCCGCATCGTTGGCGAAATTGCGGGCCGTTGATCCGCAGTCGCTGCCGCTGGTCGAGGGGCTCGTGCGAATTGGGCCCTGCGTCGGGCGGGTGGGCAAACTCGTGGGTGTCGGGCTTAACTATGCTGAGCACGCGGCGGAGACTGGCGCGAAAGTGCCGGACGAGCCGGTGCTGTTCATGAAGGCCACGAGCACGATCGTGGGTCCGAATGACGATTTGGAGATTCCACGGGGCTCAAAGAAGACCGATTGGGAAGTAGAGCTGGGCGTGGTCATCGGCGACACGGCCAAGTATGTCGACGAAGCCCACGCCCTCGATCATGTGGCGGGCTACTGTGTTGTGCATGACGTTTCCGAGCGGGAATTTCAGCTCGAGCGCAGCGGCACCTGGGACAAGGGGAAAGGCTGCGACACGTTCGGACCAATCGGGCCTTGGTTAGTGACGAAGGACGAAGTGGCCGACCCGCAAAAGCTCAAGCTCTGGCTGGAAGTGGACGGCCAACGGTTCCAAAACGGCACCACGACCACGATGATCTTCGGCGTCGCGAAGCTGGTGAGCTATGTAAGCCAGTTCATGACACTTCATCCCGGCGACATGATCACGACCGGCACACCGTCGGGCGTCGGCATGGCTCGCAAGCCGCCGCAGTTCTTGCGGCCGGGGCAGACGGTGCGGCTAAGCGTCGAAGGACTCGGCGAGCAGCAGCAGCGAACGGTGGCGGGTTAACTTGCGGTCGCTGGCAGATAATCTCGCAGCTGTTCCATTGCCCCGTCGAACTTGGATCCGACCGCCGATATCTCGACCTTGCGGGAAGCGTCACTGGTGACTTCGAGCGTGATTTCGAGGCGTTCCGGCGGCAGGAGGTCGGCAACGCGGTCGGCCCATTCGATGAATGTGATGCCGCCGGAGTCGAAGTATTCCTCAGGGCCCAGCCCGAGGAACTCGTCATCGTCTTTGAGCCGGTAGGTGTCAAAGTGGAAGATCGGCAGGCGGCCTTGGCGGTACTCGTTCACCAGAACGAACGTCGGGCTCGTCACTGTATCGCGCGGGACGCCGAGTGCGGCGGCCACCGCTTGGACTAGCCGCGTCTTGCCGGCGCCCAGTGTGCCGATCAGCGCGACAACCGTGCCGGGCGGCAGTACTTCGGCGAGCGCGGCGCCGAGGCGGTCGGTGTCTTGCTCGTTGTGGAGGGTTACGGTGAGCATTTCGCTAAGTGGAAACGTGAAGTGTTTCAGGCTGTAGGTCAGGCTTTTCAGCCTGACATCCTCGCGACATTTGTCAGGATAAAAGCCTGACCTACTTAGTGTTGCCAGCCGATTGGTTCGAGAGGTGTTCGCTTCTCTCCAAACTGCTGCCAAAGTCCTTGCTCTTCGATCAGCTCGCCGACGCACGAAATTCCGCAGGCAACGGACCCTTCGCGAAGAATCGCGTCCGCGGCTGCGGGCGGCACGGCGAGCAGCAATTCAAAATCTTCGCCATCACCCAGCGCATGACGCAGACTCGCCTGGGCAACATCTCCCGCCGATTCGCGGTGAGCCAGCTCGCGCGCGGCGTCCGAAATGGGCACTCGGTCCATTTGGATTACGGCTCCGCAGCCGCTCTCTGCCGCTAAACGGGACAGATCAAGCGCCAGCCCGTCGCTGATGTCCATTCCGGCGTGAAGCTCGTAACGCTCATGGAGTAGAAGCGCCTCGTGGACTCGCGGCGTAAAGTTAAAGCTGTGGCCGAGGATGCTGCCGCCGAGCGCTCCAGTGACCAGCAGCTTATCACCGGGCAGTCCGCCGCTCCGAGTGAGCGGGCCGCGCGCGGCGACCGTACCGAGCGCGGTAACGCTGATCACCAGCGGTCCATCGTAGGTGTTCGTATCGCCGCCTGGGAGCGCCACGCCGAATTCGGCAGCTTGCGGGAGCAAACCACTGTAGAGCAGCTTCGCGAGCTCGAGTGCTGATTGAGTACCGGTTCCAGCGCGCGGCAAGGCCAAGGAGACGAAAGCGGCCAGCGGCTCGGCCGCCATTGCTGCCAGGTCGCTGAGATTGGTGGCGAGCGCCTTGCGGCCGATCAGGCGCGGATCGTCCCGAGAAAGCTGAAAGTCGACACCTTCGGTGAGGAGATCCGTGGTGACGACAAGACGCGAACGATCGGTCAGCGTGAAGAGCGCGGCATCGTCGCTGATGCCTAACGGCCAGGCAGGATTCTGGGGCAATCGGTCACGGAGCCAGCGAACGAATTCGGCTTCCATGCCAATAGTTTAGCAGGTAGTAGGGGGCGCGGAGCAGGGAGTGGGGTAGCACCGATTGTCCCAATCGGTGTCGCGCCGCGACACGAAGCATTTGGCGGTAGGTGTCGCCCTATGTCGCGAGGACTAGTCCAAGACGCCGGACTTGATGCTTCTTGCGGATGAGCCGCACCGGTTGAGGCGACCAGTGGTACCCATATGAAGCGATCTAACGACGGGTCGTCGCCGTCGGGCCGGCCGTTGTCGTCGTCGCCACGTCGAGATGGCCGTAGAGCGTGGTCTTGCCGCGGAGGACGTAGAACTTCAGCGGCCCCATCTGGGCCAGATTTGGCCGCGTCACGATGTAGTCGATATCCTGGGCCGAGGCGGTTTCCCAACGGTGCATGCCGACCAGGATGTCGCCCGGCTCGATTCCCTGCTGGGCCGCGGGACCATCCGGCCGCACGTCGACGACCCTCATGCCGCCCCGATAACGGGTGCTTCGCTTCTGAAAGGTCGTCTTCGGCTCCTCAGTTAGCTCGAGGCCAAGCAGGTCCCAAGATTTACCGCTATCGGCCGCCGACCCGTCATGAGTCGCGATCGGCCCGATGTTGCGGCTGGCCAAAGCTAGGTCCAGCGTCAGCGTTTGGCCGCCCCGCTGCACTTCGACAGGAACCGTTTCACCCGCCGGACAGTCCAAGAGCGCCCGCTCCAAGTCGAGCGGCCGCGTCACCGCCAGATGGCCGACCGTGCGAATCTGGTCGCCGGGCTTGAGACCGGCAATCGCGGCGGGACTACTGCTATCCACGTCTTCAACCACCAGTGGGCTGCCCAGTTGGTCGCCGGCTTGCGTCACCAGGCCATGCCATTTGTTTTGCAGCTGTTCGACGCTCATAATCCGCGCCGCCACGTCCACTGCGTGGTCGACCGGAATCGCGAAGCCGATGCCTTGCGCCCCGGCGCGGACGGCCACATTGAGCCCGATCATTTGGCCGTCGACGTTGAGCAGCGGACCGCCCGAGTTGCCCGGGTTGATGCTCGCATCGGTCTGGATCAAATTGTCGTAGGTCTGCGTATCGCTGACTTGCACGTCGCGGCCGAGCGCGCTGATGATGCCGCGGGTCACGGTGTGCTCGTAGCCGAAGGCATTGCCGATGGCGATCACAGGCTCGCCTTCCATCAGGTCGGCCGAGGTGCCAATCGTGATCACTGGGAGCTGTTCGGAAGTGGAAATCTTGACCACGGCCAGATCGGCCACCGCGTCGCGCGCGACCAGCTCGGCTGTGAATTGTCGGTGATCGTCGAGCGTGACCTGAATATGGTGGACATCGGCCACGACGTGGTAATTAGTCAGGATGTAGCCGCGCTCGTCAATGATCACGCCGGTGCCCATGCCGTTTACTTGATGGGGCACTTCGGTACTGCCCACGGCTTGCACGGCGGCCGGGACTGTCTTCTGACCCTGAATGTTGACGACCGCGGGACGAGCGGCGCGAACGGCGAGCACTACGTCGGTCAAGCGGCGCGGCGAGGGCTCTTTGGCGAGCGCGGACCGAACGGATATCGTCGGCGAAGCTGCCAGGACGAGCGCCAAGCAAGCGCAGACTTTCACCGACCAGGTGCTTCGGGCGCGCAGTATCTGGGTCATCGGTAGCAGGATCGAGCGGGTGCAGAGCGGATCGTGGATGGCCAAGTCACGAAGAGGCGTCACGATGTAGCCAAACGAGCGTTACTCAGGCAGAATCGACCGGTCGCTACCACCGTCTTAAACGCTACAGCCCCAGGGCGTTATAGCCGGCCTAGATTGCCAGAGACTTGGTGGCATCCTCGATCGCTAATGAGAATGAGGTCGCCGGACACAAGAAGCAGCGATGCTAGCTGATGGCGGATCGCTCGCTGATCGATCTGTTACATCGCCGGGGCAGGCGCGCCACTCGGCGGATCGCGGGGGCAGAACGCCGGCCGTGTGGGCACGGGGAAGAAGCGGCCGGGCGGAAGTGGCGGTGGCCCGGAAATACAGCATGGTGGCAAGCAGAAATTGAAAACTCCACCAATGCAATGCCCGACGGCGCGGCACGGTGCGCATGCATACGAGCAAATCGAAGAGTTGCCGCCGCACGGTCCGCTGCACTGGTTGCAATAACTGCTTCCGTCGCCACACGATGGGCTGGAAACTTCGCTGCAACAGGAAGCGCCGCAGCCGGTCCCGCAGCTGGGTTCGCCCGCGCAGCCGCTGGCCATCATGGAGTCCATCGAGCCGACGCCGAGCGGCCGGCCGTCGCTGCCGAGGATACAGCCGCTGGTCGAGGCGATTGCCACCAGCGCAGCCGCGCAAATCACGAGCGATAGACGATGGCAAGTTGTGTTCGGTGACGAGCAAGTGATCATAGTTTGGACCGGCGGCAGCGCGAACTCTGCCCGCGAAGCGAGCAGACCACACTCGCATCATCGGCCCGCAGGTGCCGGAAACTTTCACCCAACCGTTCACCTTTGCCCAAACCGCGAGGTCGGTGCTAGCGGAAGAGAGGGCTCAGGGTTCGGCGTTCGGGGTTCAGATCTGAAGCGCTGCGCGCAGCAGGAAGCAGCGGTTGTTTTCCACCGGTGCTAGTCACCGGGCCTCTTTTTCGCCAGCCAGGGCACGACTTGCAGGAGCAAGAACATCGCCAGCATGGCCAGTAGTGCCCACGGCCAAAAGCGGACGAGTGGCAGATCGAGCACGTCTCCCAGCACCCCGGCGAAGACCAATACGAAAAATCCAACAAACAGCAGGCCGCAACCGAACGCGGCCATCGTGCCGCGGAAGGCCAACTGCTCGGTGAGCTTTTGCGGATGAATCTCGATCGTGCGGCCCTTTTGCAGACTGAGCTCGATCGCGTCGGCGATTTCCATGGCGATCGTGGCGTCCTGCCACGTCGAGGCTGCCGCGCTCTGGTCGGTCGCGTTTGCCGGTAGCGCAGCCGCGAGCGCGTCGATCGCCGCGCGCGGCGCGTCCCTCGGCCGACGCGGGCGCGATTCTTTGCGGTCGCCGACGGCAATTTCCAAACTTCCGGCCCCTGCGACGCCCGCGCCGGCAGAATCGCTGTCCGGCGGCAGGCGGAGCGTTGCCGAACCGCGCTGGCCAATGAGCGTCAACTCAACCCGCGAGGCCTGTCCCGGCGTCGGCACGATCGACCAGCGAACCGTCGCAGTGCCGCTGCCCGACAATTGCACTTGGAGCGAGGCGTAATTCGCATCCAAGCCGCGCGGTCCGACGGCGCTCACGCTTCGCACCTCGCCCGCTACCGCGCGCAAGACTTCGACGTCGCGGGCCAAGTGCCGCAGTACCGCATCTCGGCCGCAATCGGAGGCAAACCGCTGGCAGACGACCTGGTACACGGCGCCGATCTCGCTCTCGCCGGAGCGAACCCAATCCGCCAGCTCGGCGACGTTCGGATTGCCGACCAGCGGGTTGTAGTGCCGGACGACGGCGCGGCTCTCGCGGCGCCCCATGTCCAGTTCGTAAAACGTAAGCACGGAGAGGGTAGCCGGGTGGACGAGAAGCGTCGGCACGGCATCGGTTACGAGCCGTTTGAGCTGCTCGGCTCGAAGGTCGTCGGCCGCAGTACCGCGACCAACGAGGACGGCATCGACAAGTCGATGATCGAGCAGCGACTCCCAGTCGGCAGAATCCGGCAGGCCGGGCAACAAAGAGCGAATCGCATCCGCATCCTCTGGCCGCACGTCACCGAGCCAAACGATATGATGCCCGGCGGCCAAGGCGGCCTCGACCAGCATCAGCACATCTCGATCTGTCCCCAGTGCGGCGAATTTCATGGAAAATACGTGAGCGGGTAGTGGGTGCGTGGCCGCGGTTGAAGTGAGAAAGATTAGATTATGCCGGTCCGGGCCATTTGATGTAAGATTGCAGAAAGAGAACGTGCGCTGATTGTGGATACATGGCTCGTCGGAGCGCAGCCATTTCCCCCGCGGTAATTCGATGAAGTCGCAATTCCATCCGCTGCGCTGGGCAACGATCGGGTCGCTTCTGGCCGTGATGTCGCTCGGCACAGCGTCGGCGGCGGAACCAACGTCCGAGCAGCCGGCCGTGCAGCAATCGGGACCGTCGGCCGAGCAGATTGCCAAGTGGATTGCCGACCTGGACGACAACCAGTATCGAGTGCGCGAAGCGGCCACTCAGCGGCTCGTCGCTGCGTCGGTAGCCGCGATCGATCCGCTGGTGTCGGCCGCCAACAGCAAGAATCCGGAGCCGGCCGATCGAGCTGTGTGGATCTTGCGTCAGCTTGGTCAATCGCCGGACCGCGACGCGGCAATGGCTGCCCTCACTGGTTTGGCCGCGCTTCGCGATCGGCCGGCCATCGCCGACGAGGCGGCCGCGGCACTCGACCGACTCCGCGAACAGATTTGCCAGGAAAACCTGGCGAAGCAGGGCGGCCGGCTGACGATTGTCATGGATCAAATGGAATTCTCTCAAGTGCAAATGGTGCGCGTCGTCTTGGACGACAATTGGCGCGGCACGACCGACGACTTAAAGGGCCTCACGGCCCTGAAGCAGCGTAATTTTTTCAGACTCGAGGGCACCGGAGTCGGTGATGCCGAAGCCCGATTGTTTGCCGACGTCGACCATCTCCGGGTGCTCAAGCTGATCAATACGCACGTCACTCCGGCCGCGGTCGACGCGATCAAGGCCCAGAATCCCAAGGCAATCGTGTACATGAAAAATCGGGCGCTGTTTGGCATTAGCGGGGCAACGCACGCACAGGGAGTCGTTGTTCAGTCGGTGCAGTCGGGAACCGCGGCGGCGGCGGCGGGGGTCGTCCCGGGTGACGTGATCGCGCAGATCGACGGTCAGCCGCTGCCAGATTTCGATCGCCTCACGGCGCGAATCGCGCAGCACGCGCCGGGCGACGAGGTCGACGTGCAGATTCTCCGCGGCGACGATCGCATGACGAAGCGTGTGAAGCTCGGTACATGGGCGAGTGTTGAGCCGCCGTGATCCGTCCGCGACGATGTGTAAGTTGCAGCAAAGACAAGGATACTTGAGGCGGAGCCGCTACGGGTATTCTAGTTTGCAGTCTCCTTGTCTCCCAGTCTCCTTGTCTCCCTCTCTTGCCATCCGAGCACCGCTGCTATTTCTTACGGCCCAGCATTCCTTTTAGCGTCGCCCACGGTCGCGTATTGGCGACGTCGGCTGCCGTGAGGCCGGCGCGGCGGGCTTGCAGGATGCCGTACCGCAGCACGCCAAGGCCGCCCGTGTTGTGCGCATCGCTGCTGATCACAATCGGGATGCCATGCCGCTTGGCCGCCGCACACTGGATGTCGTCCAGGTCGAGCCGCGCCGGATTGGCGTTGAGCTCGAGGAATTTACCGCGGCGGATCGCGGCCGCGAAGACCTGATCGAGGTCCACGGCGTATGGCTCGCGGCGATTGATAATCCGGCCCGTCGGATGGGCGACGATCGAGACGTGCGGGTTCTCGAGCGCACCAAGAATTCGCTCGGTGATCTGCTCTCGCGGCTGCTGCTGGCCGTAGTGGACGCTGGCGATGACCCAATCGCCCTCGGCCAGCACATCGTCCGGCAAATCCATCCCGCCCTTTTCGAGGATATCGCATTCGATCCCTTTGAGCACGACGAAGTCGTCGAGCTCCTTGTTGAGCCGATCGATTGCCTTCCATTGCTTGCGAAGCCGTACCGGATCGAGGCCGCCCGCCATGCTCACCCGCTTCGAGTGGTCGGTGATGGCGATATACTTGAGGCCGCGCTCCTGGGCGGCAGCGATCATCTCGCGCAGGCTGGCCTTGCCGTCGCTCTCCGTGGTGTGCATGTGGAGGTCGCCCACCAGGTCGTCAAGATCGATCAGCTTGGGCAGCTTGCCAGCGGCCGCCCACTCGAACTCTTGCCGGGCTTCGCGAATCTCCGGCGGGAACAGCGGCAGGTCGAGCGTGGCATAGACCTCGGCCTCAGTGCGACCGGCGACGTAATTGGGCGAATCAGGATCCTTCTCGGCCGGGGCATCCTCTTCGTCGGCGTCCAACTTTTTCTTCGGCTTAGCGGCGACGCGGAACACGCCGTACTCGTTGACCTTGAGGCCGCGGTCCTTGGCCAGGCCCCGCATGATTACGTTGTGGTCCTTCGAGCCGGTGAAGTACTGCAGGGCTGCGCCGAACGATTTTTCTCGCACGACGCGAAGATCGATCTGCAAGCCGCGGCCGAGCCGGATCGAGAGCTTCGTTTCGCCGCGGCCGATCACCGTGGCCGAGTGCTCAAAATCCATTAAACGGTCCATCGCCGCGGCGACATCGTTCGTCTCCACGAGCAGGTCGAGGTCGCCGATCGTTTCCTTGCCACGACGATAGCTGCCGGCCACTTCGATCTGCCGAATGCTCTTGAGCGTTCGCATGTGGGCGACGAGCTGCTGCACGACTTCATCGGCCTTGGCCCAATACATCCGCGCGTCGGCCCTGGCCGCAAAATCGATGCCCGCCAGGATTTTCTCCTGTGTCTTCGCGCCGAAGCCTTTGAGCGCGCTCACTTGGTCGGCTTCGCAAGCCGCGCGGAGCATGTCGAGCGAGATGATCTTGAGCTCGCTGAACAGCACGGCCGCCTTCTTCGGCCCGAGTCCTGGAATGCGCAAGAGCGCCATCACGCCCTCCGGAACCTTGGCCCGGAGCTCGTCGAGCATCTTGAGCTTGCCGGTCGTGACCAGCTCGGCAATCTTCTCGGCCAGGTCCTTGCCGATGCCTTCGATGTCTGTAAGGTCGCGGGCGGCGTCGGCAACAGCGCTCGCGAGCGACTCCGGATAATCGGTGATCCGCCGGGCCGCGTTGCGATAGGCGCGGACGCGAAACGGATTGGCGTTCTCGAATTCCAAGAGGTCCGCCACGTCATCAAACGCGGCGGCAATATCGCGGTTGGTCATACCGCCATGATAAGGGGCGAGGGGCTTGGGGCTAGGGG
>DASYDU010000271.1:0-7447 GCA_036499445.1 Lacipirellulaceae bacterium | reverse complement strand
GCATGATCGATCCCGGCGATTTCGACATCTGGAAGTTGCACTTCGGCGCGCACCCGGGAAGCGGCGCAAACTCGAATTCGGCGGTGCCCGAGCCATCGACTCTCTGCTTGCTGAGTCTGGGCTTCATCGGCCTGGGTCTGTTGCGAAGGTCGGCGTCGCGAGCTTCCCGACTCGCTGAACCCCGAACCCCACAGCTCTGACCTAGTGCTTATAGATCTTATGCTGAGGCCGGCCCGACAGAATTTGCTCTTTGCCCCAATTGGTCACGTCGCGAAAGGCCTGGCTGTGGATGAAGTCCATGAATGCCTGCTCCTCCGACCATTCGCTCGTGATTAGGTACGAAGCATCGTCGCTGACGTCTTTCCAAAGTGTCGAGCTGGTGTGGCCGGCCGCCGCTCGCAGCGCCTCGATCACGGCCGCAAACTTCGCTTCAAACTCGCCTTGCTTGCCGGGAAGCACGTGGTAATTCATGCCGACAGTAATCATGCGGAGGATCCAATTGGTTTGTTAGGCGGCTGACTTTTTCAATTTCTTCGGTTTCTCGGCCTTGTTGTCGACGTGTTCCCAGTCGACCGCATGGGCGTAGAAGCGAACGCGGCGGCCATCCCAAGCCCCGGGATGGTGGCGAAAGCCGACGACGAGCGGAGTGCTCGCGTAATTTTCGATGCCGGCTTGCGCGACTTGCGGCCCTTCCGTTTCAATTTGAGAGCGGGACTTTTCGGCGGGGCGAATCACCGCGGCGTGGCCATGACGTTTCGGGTCGTCTTCTTTATATACGACGACAACCAGATTGCCGGCGTTGGCCATCGCCTGTGCGTCTTCGGGCGTCTGGATCGGCTGCCAGCCCTGCGTTACACCAAGCCCGGGAAGCCAATCGCACTGAGCGTTGGCCAAATCGGTGGCGCCGTGTTCTGGCGGGTGGAGGAGATAAATGTGGAGCCGGTCGGCCACCGCGGCGGCAAACGCGCTACAATGCGTGTGCGGCTTTTCGTCGTCCACCGGTTTGTCCGTCGGCTTGCCCGATTTCCAATGCACGTACTCTTTGGCAATCCAGAGGTGGTCGACACCCATGCCATCGATCACCTTCGCGAGCTGTTCGCCTTGCGGACTAATCGTCTGGGCACACACCGCTGGTCCAAGAAGCACGAGCGCGACGATTGTCAGTATGCATTGTAGCTTGCGCACGGATGCCTCCCGGACCAAACTCGCGCGGGGGACAAATAGTTCGTCACTCGGCGGTCCACGCGGATTATATCACGCGACGGCTTCGGAAAGCATCGCCCGGCCGGCATAATACGCAAGCACCTCACCGCCCAGCGCGCGGTAGTCTTCGGCGCCGGGGGAGCTGGCGGCGTAGCCAAAGATCGATTGGCCGAAGCTCGGTGCCTCGGCCAAGCGGATGTTGCGGCGGATGCGAGTTTCGAAGAGCCGTACGCCGCTCCAAGCCCGGCCGCCCTTGCGCGCTTCGCGGAAGAACTGCTCGACGTCCTGGCTCACTTCGGCGGCCAGCCGCGTCCCCGATTCGTACATACAGAGCACGACTCCGGCCAGTTGCAGCCGGTCGTTGAGGCGGTCGGCCACTAGGCCGATCGTTTTCAGCAGTTTGCTCAGGCCATGCAGTGCGAGGAAATGCGGCTGCAGCGGAAGGAAAACGTCGTCAACGGCGCATAGGGCGTTGATCGTAAGGATGCCAAGCGATGGCGGACAGTCGATCAGGATGTAGTCAAAGTCGGCGGCGGCTTCCGCCAGCTTATCGCGAAGGATCAACTCGCGTCCCACCACGCCCGCCAGTTCCACCTCGGCCGCCGCCAGGTCGATGTGCGACGCGGCAACCAAGAGCCCGTTCTCGGCCGGCTGCCAAAGCTCGCCGATGCGGCTGTCGGTCGTGAGTAGTTCGTAAACAGTCGGTGCCGAAGATTTGGGGTCCAGCCCGAGATGAAGCGAGGCGTGAGCCTGAGGGTCGATGTCCAGAATGCCGACGCGTAGGCCTTCGCGCGCCAGTGCGGCGCCGAGGTTGACGGTGGTCGTCGTTTTACCGACGCCGCCCTTCTGGTTAATGATCGCGATAGAACGCATGGCGCATTTTGTCCCGTCCGGACATAAAAGCCGCGACCGCCGGTCGCGTGAGTCGCGGATTATAGGGGCCCGGCCGATTGCGTCCAGACGGCAGTGGTTGCTGGCAACGCTATCATTCTGGCCGATCACCGGCAGCCGGTAATTGCGACCACTCGTTGATTGTTTCTGCTAGGCCCGCGGCGATAGGCTGAGTCCCAATCAATTCAGAACCGTCGCTGTCAGGGCGATATACGAGCGCGCGCGTGAAGTTCGGCAAAAAGAGAATCGTCAGCGGCTGGCTCTCATCGCTTTCGCGAAATAGGATCGCAGTGGTCCACTGCTCGTCGTGATCACTCACGAAAGGGCCCCAATCAAAGCTCCGATCTTCGAGTAGCGCGCTGCGAAGGTGTGTTATGCCCGGGGCGTTTGAAATATCGCCACGAGCAGTGATCTTCAAAGTCGCGTTTCCTAATCGAATCTCTTCAATCACCGAGGAGGATTTAGAGGCTGCCTGCTCATGATCCGAGATGGATGCAGAGGATCGTAGGACCTGCCAGGGCGTCGATTGCAGCGACAGAAGCTCGACAATCGGCGCGTCGCGGATCAGCCGCGCCGCTTCCGGCCCCCAGAACTGCGCCGCCCGATGCGTGGCCGCATAACGGAACCACCAGCTTGCACTGGCGGCCGCCAGGGCTACGACAAACATGGCGATGATCAGCAGTTTTCCAGAATTCTGCATCGGCAGCCTGAATTCGTGACGCAGCGGCGGCTCGTTGCGGCCGGCTGTATCGGCACGTGCCACTATAGTATATTGGCGTTTCCTGCAGGTGAAATAAGTGTGCGGATAACAAGTCGCGATTCGAGACAAATCATCCCCACCTTCTCACTTACGAACCACTCACTTACTAACATTCCCACATGGCCGACAAATTTGATCCTTATCGTGAAGCGCTGATCGTCGAGACGGAAACCGAGTGGCCCGAGGAATTCGACGATTGGGAACCCCGGGAGCGGGCACGGGTCGAGCAATTGCTCCACCAGAAGCCGGATCAGGTTTCGCAACTCGAATACGTCCGCACTCACACCGGATTTTGCCGAAAGATCATCGTCACGCCCGAAGACATCCAGCGCGTCGCCGGATGAAAGAATGGTCGAGCGCGGTCGCCAGAAGAACATTCCGGCCATTGCACCTCACTCAGCTCGCAACCCGGACATACGACCGTCATTGATTTCTGGCTCTCGACTCTCGACCCTAGACCCTCGACTTTTCCAATGCCCACCGTCCACGTCAATCTCGGCCCACGCAGCTACGACATCGAAATCGGCAGCGGCAACCTGACCAGCGTCGCACGATTCATCGACGCGGAGCGGGAAGATGCCCATGCGGTGATCATCACCGACGCCAATGTCGATCAGCTCTACGCGGAGCCTGTCGCGGCGGCCCTTTCGGAGGTGGGCTGCGAAATCGACCTGTTGATCGTCGACCCTGGTGAACAGAGCAAGTCGATCGACACGGCGATCGAGCTTTGGGAGCGCATGCTTGATGAAGGGACCGACCGAAAGTCGACGGTCGTCGCCGTCGGCGGCGGAGTGATCGGCGACTTGGCCGGTTTTGCCGCGGCCACGTTCGCTCGCGGCCTCCCGTTCGTGCAAGTGCCCACCACGCTTCTGGCCCAAGTCGATAGCTCGGTCGGCGGAAAAGTCGGCATCAATCTGCCGGGCGCCAAGAATATGATCGGAGCTTTTTGGCAGCCGCGCGGTGTTGTGATTGATGTGGGCGTGCTCGCCACGCTGCCCGATCGCGAATTCCGGGCCGGCATGGCCGAAGTCGTGAAATATGGCGTGATTCAGGACGCCGACTTCTTCGCCTATCTCGAGAAAAATGTGGCACAGATCAACGGCCGCGACGCTGCCACGCTGACGCATATCGTCGAGCGCTGCTGTCAACTTAAGGCGGACGTGGTCGAGCACGATGAACGCGAAGAAACGGGCTTGCGGGCGATCCTCAACTATGGCCACACGTTTTGCCACGCCCTGGAAGCGGCCACCGGATACAACTCTTTGTTGCACGGCGAGGGTGTTGCGATTGGGATGCTCTGCGCATCGCGGCTGGCTGAGCGCATGGGCCGCGTCGATGCCGCATTCACCAAGCGGCAATATAGTCTGCTGCAAGCGTTCGGACTGCCCACGGCGGTGCCCGACCTGCCGCACGAAGAGCTGGTCGAGCTGATGTATCGCGACAAGAAAGTCGAGCGCGGCAAGCTGCGGTTCGTGTTGCCGTCGCGGATGGGACACGTCGAAGTGGTCCGCGGCGTCGAGATCGAGGATATCCTGATGGCTCTGGGCGCGGACGGATAGCAGCAACCAACTCGGACTGTCTGGGTTGCTCTACCGAATAGTCTGGATGGTATAATTCCTTTATGAGCACAACTTCAATTGTCACTGCCGCCGACTTGCTGGAATTCCCAACGGGTATGGGCAAGCGGTATGAGCTTGTCTTGGGAGAACTCCGCGTGATGTCACCTTCCAGCTGGCGGCATGGGAACGTTGTAAGCAATCTGCATCGGATTCTGGCGTCGTTCGTCAAGCAGCACGATCTCGGCATGATGTTCGGTGCGGAGACTGGATTCCGGCTCACGCGCGACCCGGATACCGTTCGGGCCCCCGATATTGCGTTCATTGCCAAGCGGAATCTACCCGCCGATCTGCCGCAAGAGGCCTTCTGGCCTGGTCCGCCCGACCTAGCTGTCGAAGTGCTTTCACCAAGCGACCGAACAGTCGAAGTTAATGAGAAGATCGAAGCATGGCTCGCGGCCGGGACCACAGCCGTGTGGGTTGTTGACCCGCGACTTCGCACCGTGAGCGTTTATCTGGCAGGATCGAGCGGCCACATCTATTCGTCTGCAGAGACTCTGGAAGGTGGATCGGTCGCCCCAGGCTTTTTGTGCCCGCTGGACGAGGTTTTTAGATAGTCTCAGGCTGCTTTCGCCGCTCAATTGGCCCTGCTACACTGTCTGTCTGGGACGGTGCGTATGGCCGAAACACTCTATACCGACGAGCTCATCGACAGCGTGCGGTTGGCACTTGTCTCCGGTGTTGGGCCACGGCATCGGCAGGATTTGCTCGCGAGGTTTTGCTCGTCGGCAGCCGTGCTTGCGGCTAGCAAGTCCGAATTGCAGGAAGTGAACGGAATTGGTCCGAAGATCGCCGCGCGAATCACCGCGGCCCGAGATGAGATCGATGCCGAAGCCGAATTGGAATTGGCGGCCGCCTATGGGATCGATGTCCTTGTGGAATGGGACGATCGCTATCCTCGTCCGCTCCGTCAGATTCACGATCCGCCGGGTGTCCTCTTTCGCCGCGGCACATCGTCGCCGCAAGACGAGATGGCGATTGCGATTGTCGGCACACGACACGCCACACGCTATGGCCTGGCACAAGCCGAGCGGCTTGCCGGCAGCTTGGCCCGTACCGGCTTCACCGTCGTCAGTGGTCTCGCCCGCGGCATCGACGCCGCCGCCCATCGCGGCGCGCTCGCGGCCGGCGGCCGGACGATCGCCGTCCTGGCCAGCGGACTCTTGTCCATCTATCCGCCCGAACATGATCGACTAGCGGACGAAGTTGCGGCCAGCGGCAACCTCGTCAGTGAAGCGCCGCCGCGCATGATTCCGCTCAGCGGCGCCTTCCCGCAGCGCAACCGGATCATCAGCGGGCTTACGCTCGGCACGATCGTCGTTGAAGCCGCCGTCCGATCCGGCGCTCTGATAACTGCCCGACATGCCTATGAACAAGGCCGGGAAGTTTTCGCGGTCCCCGGGCCGGTCGACAGCCGGATGTCCCACGGCTGCCATGCACTTCTCAAGGACGGCGCGAAGCTCGTCGAATCGATCGACGACATTCTCGCGGAACTCGGTCCGCTCGCAGAAAACATCGAGCGCGACGATGGCACCGTGCTCCGCGTCCCCGCCGAGCTCACGCTTAACGAGATCGAGACGCAAGTGTTAGCCGCGATCGATACGACGCCGACCACGATCGACGCGGTCACGGCGGCGTCCGGTCTTCCGGTTCATCGCGTACTTGCGACGATCAGCGTCCTCGAAATGCGCCGGGTCATCCGCCGTGTCAGCGGGACACAAGTCATCCGCGCTTGAGTCGAGGCAAAATAACGATTGCCCGCTCGCCGGCCACGGAGAAATGACGATCGAGACAATCAGATTTGGTGGAACCTGCCCCGGCGCCCACATGCTCAAGTGTAGGTCATGGACGGGGGCCTCGCCGCCGTTTACTATCACAATGTCTGATCGTCATGTCGGCCGGCTTCTCATACAATTTCTGGGAAGATCTCACGCGGAGGCGCAGCGACGCAGAGAAGAAGGAGAAGCCGCCATGTCGGAACAAGACAAGATTAAGCAGTTCTTAGCGGGGCAGAGGTTTGCCGTCGTCGGCGCATCGGCCGATCGCGAGAAGTACGGCAACAAGGTGCTACGCGTTTACCAGCAGAACCATCTCGAAGTCGTGCCGATCAATCCCAAGGCGGACGAAATCGAAGGGCTCAAAGCCTATCCAGATTTGGCGTCCGTCCCCGGTTCAATCGACGGCGTCTCGATCATCACGCCGCCTGCGGTGACGGTGAAAATTGTCGACGACGCCGTAAAACGCGGCATCAAAAACATCTGGATGCAGCCAGGCGCGGAGAGCAAGCAGGCGGTGGAAGCCGCGGAAAGCGTCGGCGCGAATGTCATTGCCGGCGGGCCGTGTATCTTAGTGTCGCTGCGATATCACGAAGATTAGGCCGACTTGGAAGGCAAGTGATGGACGCAAATCCCTTCGGCATCCTGACCTTCATTGTCGCGCCAGCGATTCTCACCAACGCCTCGTCCGTGAACGCGCTCGCCACCTCGAATCGGCTTGGCCGGGCCACGGATCGCGCGCGAGCGATTTCCACCCTCCTCGAAACTCATAAGGACGATTCCGATCCGTGGCGAGTCACGTATTTGGAGATTCTTAGTTTGGCCGAGCGGCGAATCAATTTCCTGGTCCGCGCAATGACCTGCTTTTACGCTGCGATTGTCAGTTTCGCTTCGGCCAGCCTGGTATCCCTCTTCGGCGCCGTGTTCTTTGTCGAGCAGTGGCAAGCTTGCGGGACGGTCGCGCTCGGCATATCGTTGGTCGCCGGTGTCATCGGCGTCGGCGGCCTCGCCTACGGTTCCGCCCTCTTGGTGCGAGAAACTCGCGTCACGCTGCAAAGCGTGAGCAAAGAGACCCAGTTCCTGCTGCAACACCATCAGACGAAGTCCGTAAATTAGTTGAGGTGGCAATGATCGACTACGTCAAGCAGATGCTCAGCGGCGAGTTCGAGGCCGCCCTCTCCATGATGAACGCCTGCATCGAG
>DASYDU010000270.1:0-1631 GCA_036499445.1 Lacipirellulaceae bacterium | reverse complement strand
TCGTCGTCGCTATGCATGATGAGGACAGGGACCGTGATTGCCTTCAGATCTTCGGTGAAGTCGGTCTCGGAAAAAGCCTTGATGCCCTCATACTGCGCCTTGGCGCTGCCCATCATGCCCTGACGCCACCAATTCTCGATGATGCCTTGAAGTGGTGTCGCACCCGGGCGGTTGAATCCGTAGACGGGGCCGGATGCGAAGTCGCGTAGGAATTGGGCACGATTGGTCGCGAATTGTTTGCGGAAATCGTCGAACGCCTGCATCGGCAGCCCGCCGGGATTCTTGTCCGTCTTGAGCATGATCGGCGGCACCGCCCCAATCAGCACGGCTTTCGCGATGCGTCCCTTCTCCGCTCGCGCCGCATAGCGCGCGACCTCGCCGCCACCGGTTGAATGGCCGATATGAACCGCGTTGCGCAGATCGAGATGGGCGGCAAGCGCGATGACGTCAGCGACATAGGAGTCCATATCGTTGCCGTATTGCGTCTCGCCCGACTGGCCGTGGCCCCGGCGGTCGTGAGCGATGCAGCGGAATCCCTGGTTGAGGAAAAACAGCATTTGGTTGTCCCAGTCGTCCGAATTGGTCGGCCAGCCGTGGTGGAAGCAAATCGGCTGGGCATCCCGCGGGCCCCAATCCTTGTAGAAAATGGTGGTCTGGTCCTCGGTCGTGAAAAATGACTTCGCCAGCCTCGTCGTTTTGCTTGGCTCGGCCCGCTTGGTCTCGGGCGACGATTGGGCAATTGCCGGCGAAGCCACCGCAGCAGCGGCGACCCCAACGGTTGATACTTTCAAGAACTCACGACGCTTCATTGTCCACCTCACTTGATCCACCTCACATGGGGATGTGTTTCAAAGAATGACGAAAAACTTCGACGCCAGCTCTTCACCCATCCCGTATGGCGGTGTACTCGGGATGCTCGAGCGCGCTCGCCGCCATAAACGGGCATTTGGCGATCACGTGCATCCCGCGCGAACGTGCCGATTCGAAACCGCGCCGCGCGAGCTTGGACCCGTGACCTTGCGCGGAGAAGGCGATGGGCACCTCGGTGTGCGTGAAGACGATCCTGCAGTCTTCAATAGCGCAATAAGCTGCCTCGACTTCGTTCCCGACCGGCAGTTCGAACCGATGCATCGCCGGATTGTCGATCACTTCGCCGTATTCCTCCATCAACAACTCCAGGTCCGCCAAGCGCGCTGTTCCAACTCGGAGCCGATCAAAAATAATCTGGACTCGAGTGGGTCCGTTTCGCGAAGTCAGTTATCCCGCGTTGCACCGGGCGTTACTCGGTGAAATCTGCAGCGATGGTCCGTATTGATCGCAGTGCGCGACGAATTTTTCTAATAGCCAGCCGGTATAATCGCCATAGCGGTGCGGAATAGCCGCCGTGGCAGCGGCTAGTCACGTACTGAGCTACAACTCCCCTGATTTGATGGCGCGAAGCGTTGCTTGCTGCGCGCATGAGTCCGCAAGTGGCTGGGCTGAAGGCCAGCTCCGCTAATGGGATGGCCCGGCCGTGCTCAGCGGCCTAATTTGCTGGACTGTGGCTGGGAGGCGTGAAGCAAAGCTCAAGGAGCATGCAATGCGCACATCTCAGAAGATAACTGGAATCGTCGCCACGATCGGGATCGACA
>DASYDU010000269.1:0-18422 GCA_036499445.1 Lacipirellulaceae bacterium | reverse complement strand
CGCGTGCGCCTCCTCCGGCGTCATGTCATCGAGCGTCGTGTACTTGTGCACGCAATAGCGGTAATAGTCGCGGCCGTTGGGCAGAGCCGAGGCGGCGATCGTCGTCCGGCAATTGGGCACGTACTCATCGCCCATGAATTTCAAGAAGCGCTGATAGCCGGGAACAATGCTCACAGCGATTGCCGCCTTCGCCTCCCCGCGCAGTCGCTCTTGATCCGCCGCGGAAATAGTCGTGGGAAACTTCTGCAGCGGTTCGTAGAGCAAGCTCTTTTCTGGGTCGTCGACAATCTGCGCCTCGATCGGCTCCTTGAATCGCTGCATGATTACGGCCGGCACGGTGACGCCTTGCCGCACGCCCTCCCGCATCAAGTCCATGTAGCCGTCCGCGTACGCTCCGAAGGCGCGGAGCCGGGCGATATAGTTTTCGTAGTCGCGCACCGTGGCGAACGTGAGATTGCGGCGCAGCTCGGGAAAGTCGATGTGAAATCCCCAACGGTCGCTCACCGGCATTAAATACGTTTGGAACTTAAACTCCTCGAGATCCTCGCGCTTCGAGCGGCCGAAGATGTCGTAGTTGATCTGGTCGCTTGCGGAGAGCTGGCTGCGGTCGATCGCTTCCAGCCGACGGACAAACTCGCGATTGGCCGCTGCATCGCGTGCTTCTTCGGCCAGCGAGACTTTCGGCAGCCGATCATCGTGACGATGATCGCCGATGTCGGTCGCAAACAGTGGATCGTTTTCTAGACCATGTTCCCAGGCATCGTCGAGCAGCTGAGCAAATTGCCGACTGGCCGCGTTCGCCGGCGCCTCCGCCCGTAATACATTCGTGCCCTCGACAATCATCCAGGCAACGATCACACCAGAAAAAAACTGCCAATTCCTCGTTGTCGATACCACGTGTCCAGTCTCCTCAGTGACTTGGCCAAACGGTTTGACTGACCGCCGCCGCCTCAACTAAATAGGTCTTCGATTCGCCGCGAGGCATGATAGACGCGAAGCAGCCGGATACCGTCCGGCACAACTTCGTAGAACACTTGATAGTGGCCGAGCATGATACGTCGCGTCTCCGGCCGCAAGTGTTCGACGGATTCTCCCAAAAGCGGAAATGCAAATAGAAGGTTCGGTGTGCGGTCGATCTCGTCGATCAGGCGATCGGCCGCCACCGAATTGTCTTGAGCAATGTACGGCCAAATCGCCGTAAGGTCGTCTCGGGAATCGTCGGTTCGCAAGAGCCGCGACATGTTCTACGACGAGCGATCACGTCGTGCAAGAAGTTGCCTCCCCGCCGACTTAATCTCCTCGGCGCTCCACTCGCCTTCTTGGCCGCTTTCAACTTGGCGGTTCCCATGGGACAATCCAGCACGGATGTAATCGTCATCCAGAGTCGGAATCAAACCCTCTTCCACCACGAGATAGACCTTGTTCGTCGCATCGACCGGAACGTGAAGCGGCTGACCGACCCCATCTTGCAGCACTTGAAGCTGCTCCGGCGTGAATTCAAACCGTTCAGCGAGGCCATCAATTTCCATAGTACGATTATAGCAATTAGCGCTGACGCTCACCATAACTCATTCCGAACACCCAACTGCGGGAAGGCCGTGAAGGTAATCACTTCCGCTGCGCTAGGGCGAGCACGTCGGCAAATGGTACGTGACTCCACTGCCCGAACTCCGGTCGGCTGCGGAGCTTGGCCCGCGTCGTGGCAGGTGACGATATGCCGCAGAGGAAGCGAGCCAGCTGGCGCGGGGATTGCAGGGCCTCGTGGCTTTCCGCTCGCAAGCGACGTACAATCGCCACATCATCGGGTCGCGGCGACCAGCGCTCTGGTCGCGCCAAAGTATTGCCCGTCGCGCCGTCACATCCGCCGCAGTGACCGCACTCGCCCCGATCCTCGCCAAAGTAGTTGAGCAAGTGGCGCGTGAGGCATCCCTCGTGTTGAGCCAGCGCAACCACGCTGCGCACACGGGCGATGTCGTGGGCGTCGCGCTGCAGGAACCTTTCGGCAAGCGATTTGACGAGCGAAGCCCGATCCGCTGGCTGCTGAGACCGGCGATAACCTTGCCGAACGCCAGTTGCCTCGACGATCAAATCGCCCTGCTCTTCCAAGTAATTAAGCGCCGCAATAATCCGCTCGCGCGGTTGACCCAGCTTTTGGCTCACCTCGTTGGCATCCAACGAGTACCATTTTTTGCCACGCCGTGAGGCTTGAAACAAGCTCTTCAGGAACTGGGCTCGCGCCGGATCAAACTTCACCAAAATCTCCGCATCCCCGCGCAGCGTTTGATAGCGAAACTCGGAATAGAACGGGCCAGTCGCATGCAGCACACCATCCAGTTCCAAATACGTGAGCAGCGTCTTTACCACTAGCTCGCGCGCGTCATGTCGCTGAGCCAGATCGTAAACGCTCACGTCGAATTGCTCCCCCTCGGCCAGTAACTCATCTACAATCGCGGCCACCGTTTCCGGTTCCGGCGTATCGCCGTACGAGAAGTTCTCCAGCGTCACCACGTCGTCGGCGCAGGCCAGCATTTCGCACACGGCCGGCTCGCCATCGCGGCCCGCTCGACCGATTTCCTGCATGTAGCTTTCCAGGCTCTTCGGCAGATTGAAGTGGTAGACGCCGCGGATGTTGGCCTTGTCGATGCCCATTCCAAACGCGATCGTGGCCACCACGATCATGTCGTCCGCCGCCATGAAGGCGTCCTGAATCTCGGTCCGCTCTTCGGAAGGCAGGCCGGCATGGTAGGCGCGAGCCGAAAAGCCGGCCTTGCTCAAGTACATGGCCACCTGAGCCGCCGTCTTTTGCAATGTGACATACACGATCGTTGGGCCAATTGGCCGCGACCGCAATTGCTGCACCAATAAACCACACCTTTCGCGATCCGCGCAGCCCGTCACCCGCAACTCCAGATTCGGACGATAGAACCCGGTCTGCACGACGTCGTCCGAGTCGATCTCAAACGCGGCCGCGATGTCAGCGGCGACTTCAGGCGTCGCCGTGGCCGTGAGCGCCAGCACGCGGCCGACTTTCAATTGCTTGGCCAGCGCCGCGATCTTCAAATAGTCGGGCCGAAAGTTGTGGCCCCACTCGCTGATGCAGTGGGCCTCGTCGACCGCGAGCAAACTGATCGACTGCCGCCCCAACAGCTGCAAAAACCGCTCGTTGCCCAGCCGCTCCGGCGAGGCAAACAGAAGCCGCGTCCGACCGGCGCGGAGATCGTCATAGACTTTCATCGCCGCGTCGCGATCGAGACTCGAATCGAGCCGGGCTGCCGGCACCTGACGCTCGACGAGGAAATCGATCTGATCTTTCATCAGCGCAATCAACGGCGAAACCACCACCGTTAAACCATCGAGCAAGAGCGCCGGCAGTTGATAACAGAGGCTCTTGCCGCTGCCGGTGGGAAAAATCGCCAGCGCCGAGCGGCCCGCCAGAAGCCGAGCCACGACCTCCTCCTGCCCGCGGCGAAAATTGTCGAAGCCGAACACGCTTTTGAGCAGCCGCCGCGCCTCGGGCGGCAGCTTCACCGCCGGTCGTTCGATCGTCATGGCCATCGCCTTCTCCCGGCTGAAATCCTCGGTTCACGGCCCTTGCGTCCGCCGATAAATACTGTACACAAGTACATTAATCGCCCATGATAGCGGCCCGGGACGCCAACGCAAGCACTTTCTTGGAAGAATCTAAAAAATGTTCGCGCGGACCGAGCCGTCGCGGATACCGGCCGACGCCGCCCTCAACGCAAACACAATTCCGCAGCGGTCGCGGCCTGCCCTGGCGGCAAAGCGCGTCAATCTGTGTGGCGTCGAACGAATAGCAGAGCCAAAAACGCCCCAACGGCGAGAAAAGCGCCGCTCGGCTCAGGCACGGACGACAGTGCCCACGATCCGCTACCGTTGCCTGCAGCCGTGTGCCCAAAATTGCTTTGCCAGACTGCAAAGTCCAACGCATCCACAACGCCATCGAAATTCCCGTCGGCGCCTGTCCCGTTCGTGACCGAATGGCCCAGCGAGTCGCGCCATACGATGTAGTCCGACGCGTCGACGACGCCGTTGTGGTTAAAGTCGCCGGGCAACATCAGCGTAAGCGTCAGTTTTCCCATAGTGCTGAAAAAATCGTTGCTTTGCGGATTCGCGAAGTTCAACACAAAGCTGAACGGCGCACCACTCGCCAAAAGGCCGCTTAGCGTCATTCCGGCCCGAGTTGTCAGCATTAATGGTTGATTGAGCGCCAAGCCGGAGACGGGAACGTTGTTGAGCAGAAACTGCGACCCATACAGATCGACTTCACCGGAGGCCATCAGCCGTCGCACGCCCGTGAAGGTGCCACCGGCGATTTTCAAGTCACCGGAGTTCGCCACCGTGAATCCTGCCACTGACGGATTACCGGAAATGGTGACCAGGCCTCGTATAGTCAAACCTTTCGACAGTGTCCCACCTGTGATAGTTGTGTGGCTGCCAAAGTCGGGACTGAGCGTTGACTTGAATTGCCCGCCTATGATCAGAACTGTGCTGCCATTGAGCGCCTCCACCACTCCGTCCATCGTGCCACCAGCAATCGTTCCAATTGACCCCGCGCCGAAATTAAAAGTGTTGGTGATGTCCCCTCCTGTGATGGAAACAGTCGATGCGGTCGCCCCACCAGAACCAATCGTTCCATTGCTCAAGTTCAAGGTTGCTCCGTTCGACATAGTGGCGCTGCCGACCGAACCTCCGCTGACGTTCAACGTGCTTCCCGATTTCACATTCAAGCCGCCCGACAACGTTCCGCCAGAAACGTTGACCGTCGCGCGAATGATATCGACGTCGCTGCCGACGGTGCCTCCGGATACATTCACCAAAGCACCGTCCATCGCATCGAAACGTTCGCCTACGCTGCCGCCGGTCATATCCATATAGGCGCCGACGACTTCCAAATTAGCCCCGACTGTTCCACCTGATTGAACGTGGACCACGCTACCGTAGCCGGCGACAAAGTTATCCGGCACCAAGCCGCCTGCGTCGACTGTCAGCGTTTGAAAATTTCGCAATCCCGTTGACAGATGATCTGTCGAAGCCCGAAAATCATACTGGCCGGGTGAAGCCACGAGTGCGTCTTGTAGGGCAATGGTGCCATCCAAACGATCTTCATCGTCGCTGGAAAACGCAAACGGACTTCCGTCGGCAAACACGCCGCTAATTACGGCGCCGGCCGGCACATTGACTGGAATTCCAACTCCATTGCCGCCGCCAAAGAGCACTCCATTGACACGAAAATCGGTGCCAATTAGTAGCACATTGCTTCCACCTGCAGCGACGAAGTTGTCGCCGAATGAACCGCCCGACAACTTCGCACTTGCGCCTTGCTCAACCGAGAAAAAGTCGCCAATATGTCCGCCCGCGATCGTGGCTTGCCCGAACACCAAAGTCTGATAGCCCACCGCGCCGCCGGTCATGTTGAGCTCACTAGAGGTGTCCATTTGCACGCGGTCACCAATGGATCCGTTAGAGATATTGAGACGGCTATCGCTTCCGAAAAACGCGTCGGAACCTAGCGTTCCTCCGGAAACTGTTAGCGTGCTATGCCTGGATGCTCCAAAGCTATTGCCGATTGAGCCGCCGGCAAGTTGAACGCTGCTGCCGTTGTCAGCATGGAAATAGTCGCCAACCGCACCGCCGAAAATGCTGATCGAGCTGCCGTCCAGCGCGCTCATTTGTTGGCCGATTGTTCCGCCAGTCATCACGACCACGGCGCCGATCGATCGGAAACTCTTGCCGACGTCGCCGGTCGATTGAATTTCGACGACGCTGCCGCGACCGGCATTGAAGTTTCGACCAACGACGCCTGGAGCATCGACAAACAGCGTCTGTCCGCCGCGAATGCCCAACGGAATCGAGTCGGTGGACGCCTTCAGAATCGCAGCTCCGACCGGCGGCAAAGCAACTGTGTGGAACAAGGCCCCGAAGTTTCCGCCGGTAATCGCGAAAGGCGTGCCGTCCGCGAAAACCCCTGAGATGACTCCTGAGGTATAAGAATACCCGGCTAGCACCGATTGGCTGCCGATCGACGCCAAATCGCTGATGGGCTGTCCGTCAAAGCGGAAATCGCCGCCGTAAACATCGGTTGTGTTGTAACTGGTCTGGTTACTGATGCCGTCGCCAAACGTCCCACCGGAAATCGAAACATTGGCCTCGTAGGCGAAATTAGTTCCCTCGCCAATGTTGCCCCCCGTTATGGTGACCGTCGCCCCCGATTCCGCACCCAGCCCATCGCCGAACGAACCTCCTGAAATATGGGCCGTTCCACCTTCCGTCACGTAAAAGCGATCATCTACCGTACCATGGGAAATATTTGCCGCGCTTCCGTTTCGCACGCGAAAATCGTCGCCGATCTTGCCCCCGGTTACGTTGACAGTGCTACCTGCAAAAGACTCGAAACGGTTTCCGATTGATCCACCGGAAATGCTGAACACACTTCCGCTAAATGCGTCGGCCGCGTCCCCCACGACGCCTCCGTCGATCGTGACAGGCGCGCCCACCGCCTCGAAGTTGTCGCCGACTACGCCGCCGCTCGACACATAAACCGCGCTGCCGCCTGCAGCGTTAAAGCTTCGGCCGACGATGCCTCCCGAGGCGACGGTCAGCGTTTGGCCTTGGCGAATTCCCAATGGGACCGGTTGGCTCGATGCATTAATCGAAGTTGGGCCAATGCTAGGCAACGACACAGCTTGAAGCGTAAGCGTTCCATCGGAGAAGTAATCACCGTCGAGAGTCGAAAATGCGAAGGGCGTCCCGTCCGCGAACACACCTGTAAAGAGCGAGTCGCCGGGTATGTTCGTCGCGCCGATTGCGATTGGCGTGCCGTTAATTCGAAAGTCATTGCCGACGATTTTCGCCGTGGCGCCGTTGCCCGCTGTTAGTAAGTCACCAAAGGTTCCACCGGAAATTGTGAGGTGACTACCGTCGACGGCCGCAAAACTATCGCCGATCGATCCTCCGGAAATATTGACGGTGGTTCCATATTCCGCTGTGAAGGTGTTGCCGACAGAACCGCCCGAGATGTTTACTTCGACATGGCTGGTCGGCGGATAATAGTAGGAACCCGCCTGAAATCCGTCCGGCAGCATTCCCCCGCCGCTCAGATTCAATTGAGTGTCTGAGCCGATGGAGGTCGGCGCGTCATCGGGCGGCACGTTGATCACATAAGTAAACTGACCGCACGCGGGCACGCAGGCACTAGATATCGCGATCGCGGTCAGAAGCGATAAGCCGCGTCTCAAATATCGTCCCCCCCAACGATTAGGCTGTAGCCCCCAGTATAGCCGTCCGCGGCAATAGCCACAAATTATAAAGGAACAGCGAACTCAGTAGCTGCTCATTCTGCCGATGGTTTCCCCAGCATCCGCCGCAACAAGCCAATCTGCCCGGCGTGTAGAAACTCGTGCTCCACGTTCCAGAACAGACCGCCAAGTTTTGTGCGTTCCGGACGCGAGGGATGAACGGGCACGTCGAGTTCTTCATCCGTCAGCGTGGGAAGCTCGGCCATCGTCCTCTCGAAGACGGCGTCGAACACACGCCGAATCTCTTCGATCGATGGATAGCCCTCAGCCGTCGCCACCGGCACCGAGCCCATTTCAAACAGCTCGATGAATCGTTTCGGCAGCAGGGCTTCGTCTTCCTGCCGACGGCCCCGTATCCACCAGAAGCAATGACAATACTGCGCGTACGCCAGATGTCCGATCTGCCACGCTAGATGCGTCACGAACTCGGACGGATGCCAGAACCATTCATCGGCCGTGAAGTCGCTCACGAGCCGCTGCGTGTTCTCGCGCGCACCGCGGATTCGCGCAATGGCCAAATTAACGCGAATCTGCGACATGACCACTTTATAACTCTGGCATTATTGCGGCGAGACGAACTTGAAAATGTCGCGCTCCGTCAGGAAATACACTTCGCCGTCGTCATCCTCGCCGTAGGAAAGCACCGGCTTGCCGTTCTTGCGAATCGTGCGATTGGCCGTAACCTTCTCCGTGGCCGCGTCATACCACAGCGCCCACAACTGACCGGTGACGTAGTCGGCATAGAGATAGGCCCCTTCCAGCTCCGGCACTTTCTTGCCGCGATAAACGAAGCCGCCGATCACGCACTTGCCGACGTTGTGATGGTAATCCCAAATCGGATCGATCAGCTCCTTGGTCGGACCGAAACCGTTGAGTCCGAATGGATGCCTTCCCTCGCGCAGATTCCAGCCGTAGTTTCCGCCGCGGCGAATGATATCGATCTCTTCCCACGTATCCTGTCCGACGTCGCCGGCCCAGCACGTGCCCGTCTCGCGGTCAAACGAAAGCCGCCAGATATTGCGCAGCCCATACGCCCAGACTTCGCCGCGGGCGAGCATCGGCTTATTGACGAAGGGATTGTCTTTTGGGATCGCGTAATTGAGACCGGGAATTACTCCGCCGAATCGAATGAGCGGGTTGTCGCTGGTAAGTGCCGAGTTGTCCGCAGGGGTTTTATGGTCGACATCAATGCGCAGCACCTTGGCCAACAGCGACTGCAGATTTTGGCCGTTCATGTGCGGGTCGTTCGCCAAACCGCCGTCGCCGGTCACGATGTAAAGATAGTCGTCCGGACCGAACGCCAACGTGCCGCCGTCATGGTTCCAATAGGGCCGCTCGATCCGTAAGAGCACTTCTTCGCTCGCGGAATCGGCGCGGTCCGGGTCGTCGCCTGAGACGTGAAATCGCGAAATGATCGATACCCGCGGATGCTCGGGCGTCGCCTTGGCGCTGTAGAAGACGAAGAACTGGCCATTCTCTTTGTACTTTGGGTGGAACGCCAGCCCGAGAAAACCTTGCTCGTTCTCATTCGGATTGAACGGCAATACGCGGTCGCGAATGTCGAGAAATGTCTTGAGCTCGCCGGCTTGTGGGCCATTCTTGAGGATGTGAACCGTGCCGAACTCCGTGGCCACGAATATGCGCTGTGAGCCGTCGCCGGCGCCCGTCAACACAATTGGCCGCGGATCGTGCGTCAACCCCTCAGCCGCGCCGGTGATCGAATCGGGCCACTGCAATCCCTCAAACGCTTGGATCACCTTGATGTCGATCGGCCGCTCGTCCACCTGGCCGCGGGCGACGCCACAGACAACCGTCAAGTAAATCACCAAACATCCGCCAAAGGAAATGGATTTCACGAGTTGATTCTCCCAAGTTGTCAATTCTTTTCGAGTTCTCGAGTCACCGCAGCGGCGCTTTTCCCATCAGCCGACGCAAGAGCGCGATTTGTCCCGCATGCACAAACTCGTGCTGCGCACACCACTCCACCGCTTCCAGCTTCGTCTTGAACAGCGGACGCGGCTGCTCGAGCGGCACGTCGAGCGCTTTATCGCTTTGCTCGTTGAGCTCAGCGAGGGACCTCGCTTGAACCGTGTCGAAGATCCGCTGAATCTCCTCCAGCGGCGGGTTATTCTTTGCGCTGGCGGCCGGCTGCGAACCGAGTCCAAACCGCTCGACATAAGACGCAGGCATGAACGCATCGTCGGTCGCCTCGCGGCCGCGAATCCGCTCCAGGCACAATCGATACTGAGCCACGGACAAGTGCGCCACTTGCCACGCGATATGCGTCGTCACCTCCGGCGGCTGCCAAAACCACTCCTCCGGCGTTAGTCCGGCCAGAAACTGCTTGGTAAATCCCCGAGCCACCTCAACGCGGCCGAGCGCGGCTTGCAAGCGGCTACGAGACATAATCACATTCCTCCGGTCGATCGCGGCAAAGACTACCGCTCAAGTTTAGCCAGGACCCACGCCTAGTGACAACCAACGATTGCCGTCGGCTCGATTGATGGCGTCGCTCGCCAGGCCGAAATCAAGTGGGAAAGCCACAAGCCAAAAGCGCCAGCTGGTAGTCGTCCGGCGTGTTGCAGTTCGCCAGCGACGACAGATTGGGGTCAATATCGCGGAGCGCGTCCAGCGGGACGGTGCGGCTCCGGCAGCGCTCGATGAGCGATACAAGACTTCGCTCGCCGGCCGCCAGCAGCGATTCCGCATACGACCGCACGGATGTTCGATACACAGCGGCGAGCGGATGATAGCGCTCGCCATCGTGCGGCACCGCGATTTCGTCCTCGCCCAATAGGTCAAATAACCGAGCAACGACCGCGGGCACCAAAAGTGGCACGTCGCAGCCGGTGACAAATACCGCATCCGCATCACGTTCCAGAACGGACAGCCCCGTACCTAAACCCGAGAGCGGACCAAGATACGGTTCGCGATCACGGACCAATCGCACCCACCCCGGCAAGCAAGGAATCTTTTGCCCTTCGGCCGCGACGCATACGATTCTATCGGCCGGCACCACCTCGCTCACCAGCCGCACGACGCGCTCGAGCATCGTCTCGCCCGGGCCAAACGGCAGCCACGCTTTGTCATGCCCCATCCGCGTACTCGCGCCACCGCAGAGAATAATGGCGCCGCGTCGCGCAATAGATGCTGTAGTCTGAATACTGGATGCTGGATGGCTGGATGTCGACGTCTTATCAAGCATCTAACATCCCGAGACCAGCATCCTTCTATCCACGCTGCTCAAGCGGCACAAAATCCCGTTTCTGCGGCCCGGTATAAATCTGCCGCGGCCGGCAAATCTTCTTCGTCGGGCTCCGCCGCATCTCAAGCCAATGGGCGATCCAGCCGGGCAACCGGCCCATCGCAAACAGCACGGTAAACATCGGCACCGGAATACCGATCGCCCGATAGATCACGCCGGAATAGAAATCGACGTTCGGGTACAGCTTCCGCTCGATGAAATAGTCGTCCTTCAGCGCGACTTCTTCCAGCTGCTGTGCGATCGCAAAAATCGGATCGTCGATGTGCCGCTTCGCGAGCAGCTTGTCGCAGGCCTTCTTGATGATCGTCGCCCGCGGATCGAAGTTCTTATACACGCGATGGCCAAAGCCCATTAGCCGGAAGCCGCTGTTCTTGTCTTTTGCCATGTCGACATATTTTTTGACATTGCCGCCGTCCTTGGCGATCTGTTGCAACATCGCGACGCAAGCCTCATTCGCCCCGCCGTGCAATGGGCCCCACAACGCGCAGATGCCGGCCGAGATCGACGCGAACAAATTCGCGTCCGACGATCCGACCATCCGGACGGTCGACGTGCTGCAATTCTGCTCGTGGTCGGCATGCACGATCAAAAGCAGATTCAGCGCGTCCACAAAATCCGGATCGGCGTCAAATGGCTCGGTCGGCACCGCAAACATCATCCGCAAAAAGTTCTCGCAATACATCAAATCGTTGCGGGGATAGACAAAGGGTTGCCCGATCGATTTCTTATATGCATAAGCAGCGATCGTCGGCAGCTTGCCGATCATCCGCAACACCGACAGGTTCACTTGCTCCGGATCTTTCGAGCTCAACGAATCCTGGTAGAACGTCGACAGCGCGCCTACCACCGAGCTCAAGATCGCCATCGGATGAGCGTCGCGCGGGAAGCCGTCGTAAAACAGCCGCATGTCCTCGTGCAGCATCGTATGACGGCGCAGCTTGCGGTGAAAATCTTCCAGCTGGGCCTTCGTCGGCAGCTCGCCGTAGAGCAACAAGTAGGCCACCTCCACAAAATCGCACTTCTCGCCGAGCTGCTCGATCGGATAGCCGCGATACCGCAAAATGCCTTTCTCACCGTCGAGAAATGTGATCGCGCTCAGCGTCGAGCCGGTGTTCATGTAGCCGTCGTCGAGCGTGATGTATCCCGTTTCGCCCCGCAGCTTGGTGATGTCGACCCCGTGCTCCCCCTCGCTCCCCACGACCACGGGCAGTTCCAATTCGTGGCCATCGAGGGAAAGTCGGGCAGCCTGGGCCATCGAAGTTTCCTTTTTTAAAGCCGTGCTCATGCGCATCGCCCCAAAGGTTGGCAGTCAGTCGCCCGCCGTATTGCTCGAAAGCCAATGCCGCTGCATGGCCCGAAGCAAATTAAGTGTACCGGCGGCATGGGCAACGTTCAATCGGCAATCAGTGCCGAGCCAGGAGCAGGGAGGATGGAGCAAGGCGCACGCATCAGATTTGGGATTTCGACTCCCCGCTCCCTGCTCCGGGCTCCCCGCTATTACGCCACCAGGGCGCTGCGAACCGGCCGATTTCTGCATCGTCGGCGGATGCGCGCCTTCATCCGCTGCGGCTCCCGGTCTACGCTCAGCCGGCCAGCCGAGCCATTCGATTGCCAAACATTTTGCCAGTGCTGGTGTTCACGAGCCCGACAGACGAGACACGGCATGTAGACGAGATAGCCACAGACGGCACACCGCTCCGGTGGCGACAGGTGGACGTGCGGATCGTGGCCATCCGATTCCTCGTCGTGGCCATAGATGCCTCGGCGTCCGTTGGCGATTGCCGCCACCGTGCCACGACCGACGCCAAGCCGCTTGGCGATTTTGCGCTGCGACAATTTTCCTTCCGTTAGCAAACGCTCAATCTCGAGGGCGAGTGATAAGGCGAGCATGGCACACTCGGGGCTAGAGGCTGGGGACAGGGCTGGAGTAAGTCAAGAGTCGAGGGCGGAGAGTCCAGAGCCCAACGGATAGCTGTGGCTCTCGACGCTAGACTCTCGAGTCTTGACTGTTCTCCATCCAAAAATCACCGGGATCAGGCTCAGGGTCACATTCATCCTCGTCCGGGATAAAGGCGTCCCAGCGCGAATCGTCCGTGCACGGCAACTCCTCGAATTCCAAATCGCTCTCGTCTGTCGGTTCCAGTTCATCCTCATCGACTTCTTGATCATTGGGACGCTCATCCGCCGGCCACGCATCGGCAAGCTCTTCCCTCCGCCGTCCGCTACTAACTGCTGCGTTACTCATTGCTTCCTCCTTTAAATCTTCTGCCCGACTGTTCTGCCGCACCGCTGTTCTTCTGTATTTCCTCCCCCTTTCCCCTTCCCTCTTCCGCCATAGACAGAAACCTAGCACAAAGGCTGGCCAAAAACTATACGCATGTACACTATTTCTGCAGGTTTTCTGCGGGGCCCGTTTTCGCCGGTTTTTAGGTGAGAAAACTCCGTTGGCTCGTGCCTCAAATAAAAAGAGGGCCGGCGAATTCCTCGTGAATTCGCCGGCCCTTGGTTTCTATAGTTCGGTAGCCGCTTAATGTGCCAACCACAATGGCACGGCCGGCCCGCCGGCAACCACGTCGATGGTGTTGCCCGCTGCCATCGTGAAGATGCCCGGATCGGTCACCAGCGTCACCGTGTGGCTCGTGCCGCCAACATAGCTCTTCACCAGTCCGACCGCCTTCTTGGCCGGGCTCACCGTATTATCCGTCACGATCACGATCGCGCCGTTGAGCACATTATTTTCGGTCGGACCATCGTGTAGCGTAAAGGTCATCTGTGGCGCTGTCGACGAAATCGTGGCGATCGTTGTGCTCAACAGCAGCGTCGGTGCCACCTTATCGAGCCTGGACGCCAGATCCATCGTGTAACCTTGGCCATTCATCGCCTCGGAAAACGTTGGTGCGCCGTCAAGGAAACTTTTAATCGTTGTAATTGAGGCATTGTCAGGCGCCGTATAAGACGCCGCCGCCAACCGGCTGCTGACAGCCGCGTCAAGGTTGTTGAGATTATTCACGCTACCCTGGATGCCTGCGATTCGGTTATTCGAATCGACCGTGGCAAGCCCGCCAGCTGCTCCCGGCGCCGCGTTGGGGATATACGTTGCGATCTTGCCAGCCGTTGTCTTAACGATGTTCGAGGCGGTCGCCGACGCCGTGTCAAACGCGAACGCATCGCTCACGATGAATGTGCCGCTGCCGGACAGCGACGGGCGTCCACTTGGTACCTTGATCCCACCCGCTGGAGCCAGTACCGTCACGCCGCTCGGCGCAGTGAGGCCGTTCGTACTGGAGTCCGTACAACGGATCGGCGCGTCGATAATGACCGTGCCTGCGCTGCCGGTAATGAAATCGTCTGATCCGGCATGTTCGATATGCGACGCCCGTAGAGCGACCAAAGCATCCGCGCCGACGACGTCAAAAATCGTCCCGTCTCCCAGCGTGCTGCCGGTCTCGACGTCGGTGGCTTGAACCGTTGCGCGCCCCGAGCTGCAGTGAATGAGCGTGCCCGTCTCAGTTGGCCCGATGACCCGCTCCGCTTCGATTGTTAATCGCGAAGCGGAGTTGCTCACCGCGATGGCCGTGCCACCATAATTGCCGGCATCCAAGGTGTCGCATTTAATATCGACGGCCGCGCTACCGACTTGGATTATTGAACCATCGGTGTCCCATTGCTTGATCCAGCCGTGCCCGAGCACACGAAAATTAACGCCGCCGTTAAATAAATCGTTGTCCTCCGGCGACGAATGGGCGTCCAGTGTGGCGCCATAAGCCAAGTAATACGTTATACCTTCTTTGCCGATGAAATAATCGCCGTAAGTGCCGGGGTGGACAACAATCAAGTCGCCAGCGGTCGCCGCGGTTTGCGCATCAGTGACATTCGCATAAGCCTGTCCGCTTCCAACGTGCAGCACGTGGTTGTAGCCTCCGGTGATCGCCGACAACTGATCGGCCTCTAATGAGACCTCCGGGCGGCCGCTGCTAAATGTTCCCGCCGATCCACCGAAGTTCACCACATTCACGCCAAGCTGCGCGCTCGTCGCGTTCACCCCCGCGCCTGAAATGTCGCGTAAATCCCCAGCGACCATTCCGCTCGCGTGCGTGCTCCAAGCGGTGCCGTCGATGCGGGCTGCGTCCGCCTTCCATACATGGTTCGTCGAGTCGTAGAGCGATGCGAAGTCAGTGTTGTAAATCGTGCCTAAGTTGGTCACCGGAGTGGTTGACCCCGCCAATTTCGCCACATCGACGCGCCCGCTGGAGTCCCCCGTCGGCAGTCCTCCGCTCGCCCCGGCATTTGCGGCTGGGAGCGCCGTTAGACCCATACGCTGAGGGTCGCTTGGATCGTAGGCCACGACCTCGAACGATTTATCGGCTGGATCAGCACCGGTAGCAGTGGCATGTAAGACGAGTGGTCCCAGCGTGCTTGAATACGACGAATTCCCGGAGACTTTGTACCAGCCAGGTGCGTTTGCCGAATCTATCTCGGAAATCCCGCTGGATACAGTTACGATACTTCCGTTCGTCCACAGTTTCACGTTCGAAGCTAGAGCGGAGGAAAGTCCCGTCTTGCCGGTGATGTGATCATTTGCATCCGCCATGAAGAACACTAGCGGATACGTGGATCCTTGCTTCATTTGCTCGACTGCCTGGGCGTACGCGGCAAACGCCGCCACACCCAACATCGTCATCAGCATCAATTTAGTTCGCATTGACAATTCCTCCTCGTGAAATAGAGTTAGTTGCTGCGCCGGCATTTGCTGCGCCGCTTCTCGGATACCCCAATGTATGTGCGTACAAGAGCGCTATGTCGTCTGCACTTAGCGCTCGCGTGTAAATCCGCACGCCCTGCATCTCTACCTGGGAATACAACGAAGCGCTTGGCCGGCTAGCGAGATACAACGTGCGATGGCCGAAATTCGCCCCCGTATTGTCAGTGTTGTACGTTCTCGACCCCGAAAGTGCGACCGAGTCGAGATATTCATTCACTTCGTTAAAGTGAATTGACCTGTCGAGCACGAACGCCAGATGGTGCCATTCACCCGCCGCTGGGCCGCTGGTGGGATTGAGCGTAGAGTAACTGTTGGTGAGGGAGCCTTTGAGTGCCACGTTGATCGCTTGACCAGTGCCCACCGGCGAGACGGCAAACGCGTCGGCATATGAAGTGAAATTGTCACTCAGCTCGAACCAAAGGTGATCGGGCGGGTTGGACGGCACTCGAAACCAACCTGCGATCGTGATTGCCGGAGTTCCGCTAAAGTCAGCGTCGACAGTTCCGTAGGAACTTGAGCCGTCGAAGCTTATCCCGCCGCCGTTGTGAGCGGTCTCCCATGAGTACGAATTGTGCAGACTGAGCGTGTGCGAATTGCCGGTTGAGTCATAGGCAGTAGTTGCACCCGACCCGTCGCGAAATTCCCAATCACACCAAAGCCCAGACACGATGTCCGCGCCGAAACAACTTTGCCATGTCCCGGCAGCGAGTAATAACGGGATCCAAACGTGTTTAAAAGAGTTCATGTTCTCACCATTCGTAGTTTTATTGAGGGTCATCACAGACATTCAAGTTAGATGCGATGTCGGCCCGGCTTATCACCGGTCCTAGCAGGATTCCCGCCAACAACAGCGGCACGAAAAGAAATCGTTGCATGTCTTGTGCTCTTTCTTTAAACTAAAAGGGGTAAGGGTGAATAATCAATGGAGGGGAGTCAATTGCGCGCGTTCATGTCTCTTTTTGCCGCCGCAGCGCTCGCGGCGTCCGCACCGGCCGAGCCGATTACAATTACCAAAGGTGGGTCCGGTGGCCCGCCGCCGGCACCGCCGACTTCGATCGGATTCCAAATCGGACGTACCTCGCCTTTTGCGACCGTGGGGCTGGTGATCAACAACGTTACGCTCGCCGATAGCGGTCGCGTATGGACGATCCGACAGGACAACGCCGCTGATTTCGGTCTCGATTGGCTGGCGTAACAGAACGCCTGGAACGACCGCGCATGGACCGGCGTCAATACGAGCTTCGGCGCCGACAACACTCCGGACGCTAAGATCAGTGACCCAACGCATCGGCCCAAGGATTTCGTGATCGACCGCGTCGAAGTCGACCTGATTACTTACTTTCGCCCGGCGCCCGGTGTTGGCGCATACTCGGTTGATGTGCGGACGATTGGCGATGGCCAAATCGTTCCCGAGCCCTCGTCCGTCGTAATGGCTGTCGCAGCTATTCTTATGATCGTTGCGCATTTCAAGGCCCCAGAATTACGAGATCGGTGTCGCTTACCTTTTCGCCGTCATTAAACGGCACGGCGTAGTTGAACGGCGAATCGCCTGACTTTTCAAACACCGAGCAATTGTGCCACGATAGGCGATATGGTCCCGCCGTGGCGTTTGGACCTGTGAAAGACGTCAAGAGTTCTGACGGCCAACTACAGCCACGCAGCGAACAGCCTTCTAGGACGACATTGCACACGCGCTTCTCACCGCTGCCAAGCGTCTCACCAATCAATTGCAACGAGTGGGCATTGAGCGCGTGCACGCCTCGTAGCACCACGGTCGCGCCGCCCCGCGCCACCACGATCGGCGTGTCATAGGCCACCGGACTAATCGTTCCCGACAGCTCGACGTACGTGTTGCTTGCGGCACTGGAGTCCATCTGCAAAAGCTTGAAGTGCCCACCGATTTGGTCGCCCCCGCTCCCGCCGCTTCCGTCGATGTCGCAATGGACCTGAAAATTCTCGGTGCCGGTCGGTTTGCCGACGCGGAGCACCGTCGTCGGATTTGCCGCGCTTTGCGCACCGCTCAGCGAAGCGTGCGTGCACACCAAGCGCCCGCCGCGCTCAAAGTAGAAAATTTCGCTCGGGTTGCCTTTGACCCGGATACCAGACATGTCGGCTCGGCTCGATGCTGGCTTAAACGCCACCGCGCCGACAAGGACCAGTATTACTGCAATAATTCGTTGCATGTTATGAGCCCTTTCTTTAGACTGAGAGCTGGGGTTCGCGAATACTTTTTCGGAGGGAAATCGGATGCGAGTCGTTCTGCGGACGCTGCTGTTGATTCTTTTGCTCGCTGCCAGTGCCCAAGCCACAGGAATATATTTCCGAGCGGGATCGGACGTGCCGCATCAGCCTGCCCCCGATCCGCCCGCGAACGTCCATTTCTCCGTGGGGCATCCTGGACAGCAATACGGCTTCGATTTGACGGGCCTCATGCCGTTCACCGCGCCGCGCGACTGGACCGTCAATGCCGCCAATGCAGCTTCGTTCGGCTTCGACTGGGTCGGCGCTAGCGCCGCATTCACCGATCCCACCTCGAACATGGAATGGACCGTTGGCACCGGCGCGGCTCTGTTCGGACAGGGGACGACACTCCAGTTCCCTGTCCCGGTCGACCCGACGATCAATATCTTTTACGGCTCGGAGCATATTGAGAATTTCGTGCTCGACCACATCGATGCTTCGCTCGTCGCATACGGGTTCAACGGTTTCGAGATGGACTTTCGCGCCTACGGAGACGCGACGATCGTCCCTGAACCCGCTTCGCTCGGGCTGGCGCTGCTCGGATTGGTAGCGCTGCACGCTCATGGAATTAAATCCGGAGTGCTTCCGGGAATGGTGACGCCGCCGATGACGTCGCCGCCATTAACGGCCCCATCCGCAAAAGGCTGGGCATAGTTACCGCCGAAGGCCATTTTTTGGCAATGCGACCAGGTGAGGCGCAACGGGCCGGAACTTCCGCTCTCGATCACGTCGCTGACCTTAGTGCAGTTGAGGAGCGAGCAGCCATCAAGGTGGATATTGCAGGTTCGGTGTTCAGCGGTGCTAATAATGTGGCCAATCATTCGCAAGGTGCTCGGCA
>DASYDU010000268.1:0-2705 GCA_036499445.1 Lacipirellulaceae bacterium | reverse complement strand
CGGATCGCCGAAGAAGAAAAGATCGACGTCGAAGATGGCGATTACGACAAGGAAATCTTTTTGATCGCGGCGCAGAGCGGTGAGTCGCCGCGGCGAGTCCGCGCGCAATTGGAAAAACGCGGGTTGATGGACGTTCTGCGGAATCAGATCATCGAGCGCAAGGTGCTCGAGCTCGTGCAGAAGGAAGCAAAATTCAAGGACGAAAAGTACGAGCCGCAGAAGGCCGACACGGAAGCGATTTCAATCGCCGCCGGCGGCGGCAGCGGCGCCGCGATCCCGAGCATCGCCGTTCCCACCGAGCCGAAAACGGAAGACGCCGGCGAGGATTGAGCCGTCAAATGGCGGCCTCCCCCGGCAGGGCTTGACGCGGCGGTGATAATTCAACATCCCGCCTCACCAACAAAGGATTTCACCCATGAGCGATTTTTCCGCTCCCCAGCAAGGCACCTCCCGACACCAGCTTTCGATCGACGCTATGCGCGATTATCAACGCCAGCGGCAGATGACGCTCGGCGACCTGCTGTTGGAAAACCGCGTTATCTTCTTGCAGGGGGAGATCTTCGACGGCAACGCCAACGAGCTGGTGATGAAGCTCCTCTATTTGCAGAGTGAAAACCGCCGCAAAGACATTCACTTCTACATCAATTCGCCCGGCGGCAGTGTCACCTCGACGATGGCCATTTACGACACGATGCAGATGATTTCCTGCCCCGTGGCAACGTATTGCGTCGGGCTGGCCGCCAGCGGCGGCGCGGTCCTCCTGGCCGGCGGCGAAAAGACCAAACGATTCGCTCTGCGGCACGCCAAAATCATGATCCACCAGCCCCACGGCGGTGTCGGCGGCCAGGTCTCCGACATCGAGATTCAGGCCAACGAAATCCTCAAGACGCGGGCCGATCTCAATACGATCCTTGCCGAGCACACCGGTAAGTCGATCGACGAGATCGCCAAAGCCTGCGACCGCGACTACTACATGACGGCCGACGAAGCCAAGTCTTTCGGCGTTGTTGACGATATCCTCGCCAAGCAGCCGTTTGAAAAGGAAGAGGACGAGTAGGTCAGGCTTTCCTGACAACCAGCATTGCATAGATATCCACCGCCTCGCCTATGAGCGGCTTAGAATTACTCCTAACACACAACCACCAGGCACACTGCCATGTCTTTAGTTCCCTTTGTCATCGAGAAGAGCGGCCGCGAAGAGCGGGCGATGGATATCTACAGCCGGTTGCTCAAGGACCGCATCATTATGCTCGGCACCAGCATCGGCGACGAGGTGGCCAACAACATTGTGGCGCAGTTGTTGTTCCTGCAGTCCGACGACCCCAAGGCCGACATCTATCTGTACATCAATTCTCCGGGCGGCAGCGTCACCGCCGGTCTGGCCATCTACGACACGATGCAATTCGTCTCCTGCGACGTGGCTACCTACTGCCTGGGTCAATGTGCGTCGATGGGCGCGTTGCTCCTGGCCGCTGGCGCGGAGGGCAAGCGGCACGCGCTCCCCAACAGCCGAATCATGATTCATCAGCCCTCGGCCGGCATGGAAGGCACGGCCGAGGACATTATGATCCACGCCGCCGAATACAAGCGAACCAAAGAGCGGCTCAACCGCATTCTCTTCAATCACACCGGCAAATCGCTCGAGCAGATCGAGCAAGACACCAATCGCGATAAATTCATGTCCGCCGAAGACGCATTGGAATACAACCTCATCGACAAGGTGATCACCAACTTGGGTCAGGCAAAGGCCGTCTAAAGGCGCCAGCGCAGCCAAAATTCGCGGGATATCACCGCTAGCATCCCGCTTCCGCTTGACGTTTGTCGAGCGATGCTCTATTGAATCCGCGCTGAAATGCCGCCACGGTCCGCTGCGCTCTTCCTGCGTGGCCGCGGCGCCATGCGCCCCAACCGGAACGTCTGAAGTGCCAAATTCGTCACCCACATCACGAGTCGCGATGCCGCCAACGACCAGCGCGGCAGTGCGAATGCTCGTATCGGCCGGCGTCATTTTGGCGGCCTTCGGCGGCTGCCGCAGCGGGGCCCAGTCCGACGTCGTCGAACGGGAGTTGCGCCATCAAGAGGATGAAATCTACTGCCTCAAAGACTACCTGAACAACTACCAGCAGTTGCTCTGCCAATACCGCGAGGAGAACGAGTCGCTGAAAGAGCAGCTCGCCGGAGGTCAGCCTGCGGCAGCGCCGCCCATGCCGAAAAGCGATCGCGACAAATCGCGGTTGACGCCCTCATCGCAAACGCCGATTCCGCCGCCGCAAAAACCGAATGGCCCGCGGCTCAACGAGCCGCCGACGCCTCCCGGCGCGCCCAAGATGGAGATGGGCGAGCCGGAAGTGCCGCCGCTCCGCGATACATCGGCTGAGGATCGGCGCGGCTCGGGCGATGTTGACCGGCCCAGCGCCGACGTCGCGAAGCATCTCGACACCGCAGTAAAAGCGGCGGACTACGAGCTGCCTGTCCAGGAGCCGGCAACCGCGCTACCGGAAAACGATTCGGCGACGGCCCATCCGCAGCACGAATCGCCCGCTTTGTCCGACGAGCCTCAACAAGTGGTGCTGCTGGGACAAGTCTTGGTTGACGACCAGAACAGCAGCCCGCACGTGCTGGTCGATGTCAAACCGGAACTTGCAAGCGGGGCTCCAGCCGATTTCCGTGGCCGCCTATCGCTAATGGTCGTCGATCCAGCGGTG
>DASYDU010000267.1:0-5322 GCA_036499445.1 Lacipirellulaceae bacterium | reverse complement strand
TCTTGCCAGAAACCCCAAGTGAGAAAGTCGCTGATGTTCGGGTCGGCGAAGGCGGCCGTCAGCATATCGCGCGTGTACTGGGCCTGGAGGGCTTCATCCGGCGTGTTGACGTCGAACTCGGTGACTTGCATTTTGAGACCGAGCTGCGCGAAGCGATCCCAAATGGTCCAGAGCTGCTCGGGGCCGGTGAGATTGCTCTGACTGAAGTGGCCCTGAAAGCCGATGCCGCCGATGGGCGCGCCGGCGTCTTTGAGCGCCTTGATCTGGTTGTAGTAGAGCTGCTGATTGGCAGTGTTCGTGTTGCCGCCGCTTTCGATGATGTCGTAGTCGTTGAGGTAGAGCGTGGCATGGGGGTCGGCCTGGCGCGCTTGCTGGAACCAGGTGGCCATCGCGCCGTTGCCTTCGGGAAGGTTGTCCATGATGTCGTGATTGGCGCGCGGCTCGTTAACCACGTCCCAGGCGCTGAGCTGGCCGGCGAAGCGACTGCCGATGTCTTGGATGTGTGCGGCGACCATGTCGCGGAGTTGTTGCTGCTGGGCGGCGCTCAAGGGCGCCTGGTTAAGGATGTTGTTGACCGATTGCGGCAGATTAGTTTTACCGGGCCAGACCATATTGTGGCCGCGGACCGAGATGCCACGACTGGTGAGCCAATTGACGGCGGCGGTGGCCTGAGACTGCGTGAAAGCGGAGCCCCAGTCGCCGACCCACGGTTGCCACTTAAGGTGGTTTTCGATGGTGGTGATGTTGAAGAGCTGCTGAACTTTTTGCTTGTAGATGTCTTGGGCGGGGTCGGTGCTGGCGAGCCGATCGGCTTGGACTGCGGAGCCGAAGCCGAACTCGTGCTGCTGCATGTGAACGCCGACGGTAGCGTTGGGAAGCGCGTGGCCCAGGGCGTCGGTGACGGCGATGTGGAAATCGGCTTTGCGGTTAGCGTCTATCTTGGCCGCGGCGACGGCGCGCCAGGGGGCGTCGGATTCGGCGCCGGGATAGGGTGGCGGCGCGTTGCCGGCCGCTTCAACTTGCGCGTAATCGACTTCGATGTTGAGGCGGCCCGTGGAACCGAAGACACTTTGGAGTTGCAGCTGGTTGAGGCCGGGATTCTGGATGTTGTCGCCGGCGTCGTGGCCGAAGGCGGTGCCAGTGTAACTGAAGTTATTGAACGGCTTGGTAATCGTCTGCCAGCCCATCGCGGGCGTGACGCCGGCGATGTTGAAATCGTAGTCATACTCGGAACCGCGCGTCGGATTGATGGTGCCGGGGCCGTCGTCGTCGATGTAGACCGTGCGAAACGCGGTGGCCGTGTTGTTCGGAAGGACGCGGTAGCGGATGTCCCATTGGGCTGTGTTGGCGTCGAAGTTGTGGAGCGGGTAGTCGACGCCGATGCCACCGGCGAGATTATTGAGGCCGTCGCGATCGTAAGTGTCGATGGTCAGGCTGGAGGGGCCGGACGTGACGGCGCCCGGGTAATCGAAATCGCCCCAAGCGAAACCGCCGTAGCCGTTTTCGGAGTTGGTGGGGTAGTGACTTTCGTCGAACGAGGTAACGACGTACGAGGCACTGGCAAGATGCGCGGCGGCAAACAGATTGTAGGCGGCCAACGCGATGGCGCAGAGACAGGCGGGCTGATTGCAAATGGCAAGAGCGCCGAATGGCCACCGTCGATGTGTCAACTTTATTCCTCCACCGGCAGGCATTATATCACGGCGGCGAATGGTCAAGGAACCGGATTTTAGCGATCGCGATCGATAAGCTGAGCCGCGGCGAGAGACTCTTCTGGCAAGACTTCGCCCGCGACAAATCGGTGCCGACTATTTGCGGCGCGAGATTATCATTCCGACGCTGTCAACACTCGAACGCTGGGCCGATCGGTAGGCGTGGGCCCGCGGAGACTGCTCTCTGGGACCGTGACGACTGCCACGGTGCGGCCGGTCATGTCGAAGAACTCGACGCTGTAGCCGGTTTCGCTCACGCCGGAAACCCCATGTTTGTCGACGATGGTTCCCACGTCGCCGGCGTGCAGGCCTTCGCTGGGAAGGTCGACAGTCAGAATGGCTTGTTGAAACATAGCCAGGGCCATAGGTCACTCCGGATACATTGTAATCAATCGGGGTGCATCCGTCCCAAGATCAATTTGCCACACGCTGCGAAACATCAATGAATCGCCGGACGGCCCCGCAATCGGCGCCACAATTTCGTATCGTTTGCCCCACAACGTATTGATGGTGGCAACGACGTTTTCGGGCAGATGGGCGGCGCGAATGTCGTGTTCTAATTGCTGCCAGCTGGCAGCTGAATAGCCAAGCGACACGAGGAGGCGAGCTTTTGAGCCGCCGTAAGGATGGTCGACATCTAGCAGATAGTCTCTGATCTTTGCCGCATCGATGATGGCGCGGTCGGCATTGGGGAGCTTCATCGAACCGATTCATTTACAACGGCGTTGACGCATCAACCACGGGCGGTCGCGGCCTTACGGATTTGCGGTGAGTACCTCGGGGCGGTAGCCGCCGCGGGATTGGAAGTAGAGGATCAGGATCAGGTAGCAGACGAACATGATCGCGGGGAGGACCGCGATCTTGGCCAGAGCGTGTTGCTTCGCTGGCCGTTCGAGATTGTCGAGCTCGTCGCGCTGGGCTTCGGTAAGCTTGTCGTACTTTGTCTTGTCGATCGATTCGTACTCGGTGAACAGGCCGGGCTTCGTTTGGGCGACGATCGAGTGGACGTCGGCCGCTTGATCGGCGACGGCGCGATTGAAGTCTTTGTCTTGGACGGTGCCGATGAGCGTAGTGCCGAGGGTGCCGACGGCGATCATGCCGACGCCGGCAATGGCGTTGATCAATAGCGCGCCGCCGCGGGGATACTGTTCGGAAACCACCCCGAGCGTGGTCGGCCAGAAGAAGCTTTTGCCGACAGCGTAGAAGGTCGCAGCCAGGAACAGAACGTGCGCGCCGGCGCCGGCGTTGCCCAGCCAGAGGAGTCCGCCGGTGGCGATCGCCGACGACAGAGCGAGCACTCCGAGGGGCGAAATGCGATGGACGATCGGGCTGGCGAAGAACCGCATCACGAACATGATGGCAGCGGTATAGACGATGAAGAGCGTGCCAAGCATTTTGTTTTGCAGAACGGCACCCATGATATCTTGGATCCAACTGTCCGTGCCGAGCTCGGTGGTGGCGAGCAGGAACATGACGAGCATCAGGAAAACGAACATCGGGCGGCCGAACGAGCGGACGGGGATCGCGAACAAGAGGGCGGGAAGGATCGCGGCGGCCAAGGCGTAATGCCAGTCGATGGGCTGGATGTGAAAGACGGCCAGCACCTGGCTGACGCCCATGATCAGGAGGAAGGAGACGATGTAGGCGCTGCCCCAGCCGAATTCTTTGAGCATGTCGAGGTAGGGCACCCCGGCCTTGACCCTCTCTTGCACCGGAAAGCGGAGGCCGAAAAGGAGGACGCCGTAGGTCAGCATCGGCAGGAGCAGGACGGCCATCTGCCATTGCCAGATGTGGCCGGGGAGCGCGGCGCCGATGCTGCCGCCGATTTTCAGCACGGCGATCGAGAGGAGTCCGCCGAGGACGAAGCCACCCGGCCAGCCGGCATGGAGCATGTTGAGGCGATGGGTCTTATCGTCCTTGAACATGGTGGCGACGACGGGGTTGATCACTGCTTCGACGATGCCGTTGGAGAGGGCATAGGTGAACGTCGCGACGTAGAGCATTTCGAAGCTGGTGGCGAAAATCGTGAGCAGCGTCGAGGCGATGTGTCCGATAAAGGCGATGGCCATCGCCGTGCCATAGCCGATGCGGTCGACGATCAGGCTGAAGAGGATGATCGAGATGGCAAAGGGATAGAGGCCGGCGCCGCTGATGATGCCCTTTTGCTCTTCGGTCAGTCCGAATTGGGCGGCCCAATCGCCGAGCACAGCCCCGCGGACCGCGAAGCCGAAGGCCGTGGCCACCAGCGCGATGAAGCACCCGAGAAAGAGCCGCCGCTGCCGATCTGAGTCCGCTGTGTTGGCCGCCATGTTCGCCTCGTAGTTCGCGAGAATGGTCGCGAGGATTGGAAAAGGTGCCCGCGATCACGGATGCGTCGCGGATCAGGGTAGGTTATACGGCCGCGACGCTCCGCAGAGAATAGTGCTTAGCGCGGAATTCTTGATCGCAGATATACACTGGTCAGCGAGTTCCCGCGACCGGCGGTCGCAGCTTTATGGGTGTACTATGGCGTCCAGTCGCCGAGGACGGCGGCGGGGGTGATGGCGGCGGCTTCGTCGGCCGTGAATTGGCGAGACCAGCCGGCACGGGCCGATGGGTTCGCACCAGGGCCGGTGCTATTGAACTCGACGTAGCGGGCGGTCTTTTCGTTCTCGGCGTTTCGCCAATTATTCCAACCCTCGGGGCGGACGACGTCGGACATATCGCAATTGAGGAAGGTCACGCTGCCATAGGGTCGCCAGGGGCGGCCGAGATACGTGAGGCTGGAACCAGCACCGCTGATCTGGCAGTGGTCGAAGACATAACCATAGGGTTGATCCTGCGGCGTCGAGGCGGCGGTGATGTAACCCTTACCGAGACAGTGGATGTAGCAGTTTTTAAAGTAAGCGGTCGACGCGCCAAAGATGAAGTCGACGTGACCGTTGATGTAGCAATCCTCAAAGTATTGGCGCCCTTTGTCGACCAGGACCGTGTCTTGCCAGCCGAGGAAACGACAATGGCGGAACGCGCAACGATCGCCCGTGACGCTGACCGCGAGCGCCTGCGAACCAAGGCCATGCGTATTTTGGAATGTGATTTTGTCAGCGGCGAAGTCGTCGGCCTTGAGGTATGCGGAGGCGGTGTTGCGGGTGCCGATTTTTTTGCCGTCGGGGCCAGGCATGTCGGCGAAGTTGTCGAAAGTGAGGATCGTCTTGTCCGCATCGTCGCCGACGAAACGCAGAAACGGCTTCTCGGCAGCGACGGTAATCACTTCCTTGTACTTGCCCGGCGCGACGTGGATCGTGAAGGGCTCGTTGCGGTCGGCGGGAGCGGCGTCGACGGCGGCTTGGACGGTCGTGAATTGGGCGGAGCCGTCGGAGGCGACGGTGGAGTCGGCGGCAACAGATTCCGCTGCAAGGGCCGTGCGGGCGATGAGGGCGAGCGCTGCGCCAGCGAATTGGAGGAATTTGCGCGGGTTCATCGGCGAACGTCGAGCAAGCTCGACCGCTAAACGTGTACGCGCTGTGGCGCGAACGGCTTTAGTGCTACGGCGCGGAGCGGCGACGAACGAAGTGGAAGACGCCCAGCAGGATGATCGCGCCAGCGATCGATCCGAGCCAGCCAGCGGGTT
>DASYDU010000266.1:0-7559 GCA_036499445.1 Lacipirellulaceae bacterium | reverse complement strand
AAAAGTCTTAGTTGACGACCAGAGCAGCAGCCCGCACGTGCTCGTCGATGTCAAATCGGAACTTGCCAGCGGGGCTCCAGCCGATTTCCGTGGCCACCTATCGCTAATGGTCGTCGATCCGAGCGGTGACCCTCGAGCATCAAACCTCGCGCGATGGGACTTCGGGTCGGAGGACCTTTCGCAGGCGGTAGTCAAATCGTCCGACGTCCCGCAGCTCGAATTCCCGCTGCAACTGCCACCGAGTGTACCAACGAATCGGCCCCTGGAGCTCTGGGTCCGGCTGCTGCCCGAAAGTGGCGGCAAAATCTTAGCCCACGCGACGGTCGATCTGGGTCGGGAGAGCGAGTTTTCCTCGGCTCCGCAGTCGGAATTGCCCACGAGTGAGCGTACCGCCCAAATCGTCGACCGCAGCGTTTCGCCGGCCTCGTCGTCGCAAAGCGCCATCCGTGAGAGCGGCTGGCAAGTGGCTCGACCAGACAGACCACTCGACCAGCCGTCACGCCAAAGTATAGCCAGTTCCGGTTGGCGGACCGCCACACAGTCGATCCCAATGGCACAATCAATCCCAGCACCAGTCGATTTGTCGCCGCAGCCACTCGTTGCGTCGCCACCGTCTGAACAATCCCGTCAGACGCTGCCTACCGACCGTGCCGCGAATCGGAAAGAGCCCGACTGGTCGCCTGATCGAGCCGCCGACTCCGAGGCAGCCGCCCCGGCCTGGGCTCCCACGCGCTAGAGCCGCGTTGCGCCGCAACTCAGTCGCGCGCGTTGTCATGCGACAGCGAGTGTCCTACACTCGTTTTCATGGCCGACGTGCGCTCTTCACCGACCGCGAATCCCGCCGCTCGACTCAGTGTTGCCGATCGTCTGGCCGAATATGCCGCCAAAATGCCCGACGCGATCGCCGTCGCCTGCCCCTATCGCTCGTCGCCCCATCATCATGGCCCTCGCCGCGGCCTGAGCGGCGCCAAATACGCCACCATTTCGTTCACCGAATTGGACGCCTCAGCAACCCGCCTAGCCCGCGGACTGTTGGATTGGGGCATCGAGCCGGGTGCTCGGCTCGCGCTCCTCGTGCGGCCGGGCATTGACTTCGTGACACTTATCTTCGCGCTCTTGCGCGCGGGTGCCGTCACGGCATTGATTGATCCGGGGATCGGCCGCCGAAATCTCGTCCGCTGCCTGGCCGACGCCGAGCTGGACGGGTTTATCGCCGTCTCCGCGGCGCAATGCATGCGCGCCCTATTGCGGCACAAATTTCCGCAGGCAAAGAGGAATATCACCGTTGGCCGCCGTTGGGGGTGGGCTGGCCCAACGCTTCAGCAGTTGGGCGAGCGCGGTGCTTTGGCCGATCACGTCGCGCTACCTCAAACTCACGCCGACGACCCGGCAGCCATCATCTTCACGTCCGGCAGCACGGGTCCGCCCAAAGGCGTCCTCTATACTCATCGCATGTTCGATACGCAGGTTACCGAGATTCAGTCGACCTATTCCATCGCCGCCGGTGGCGTCGACCTCTCCTGCTTCCCATTGTTCGCCCTCTTCAATTCGGCAATGGGAGTGACGACGGTCTTGCCGGAGATGGATTTTTCGCGTCCGGCCGCCGCCTCTCCCCTCAAACTGCTCGACGCCGCCGAAGACTGGCAGGTGACGCAGGCCTTCGCCTCGCCCGCCGTGTGGAAAAGGTTGAGCAACTTCTGCGCGCTCACGGGCCAGCGGATCAACTCCTTGCGGCAAGTGTTTTCTTGCGGCGCGCCCGTGCCGGCAGACGTAATCGAGGCGACGCTTGATTGCGTTGCGCCGGATGCCAAGCTCCATACTCCTTACGGTGCCACCGAATGCCTGCCGGTAGCGACAATTGAAGCCGCAGAGATTTTGGACGAAACTTCCCAGAAAACGAATCAAGGTGGCGGGATTTGCGTCGGCCGGCCCTTCGAATCGATCGAATGGCGCGTGGTCCGCATCTGCGACGGACCAATCCCGACGATCGATGCCGCTGAAGAAATGCCGACCGGCGAAATCGGTGAGCTCGTCGTCCGCGGCCCGCAGGCCTCGCCCTGCTACGTCACACGCAAAGAGTGCAATGCATTGAGCAAGATTGCGATCGACGCTTTTGGCGCTCCAATTGCGGATTTCGGATTTCGGAATGCGGATTCAAATGCCCCAACCGCATTCCGAAATCCGAATTCCGAAATCCCCTGGCATCGCATGGGCGACGTCGGCTATCTCGATGATTCCGGCCGATTCTGGTACTGCGGTCGAAAGTCACACCGCGTCGAAACCGCCGACGGCACGCTCTATACCGAATGCGTGGAAGCCGTTTTCAATGCGCATGACGACGTCGAGCGCACGGCCTTGGTCGGCGTCGGCCCGCGCGGCCGGCAGGCGCCGGTTCTGATCGTCGAACCCACCCGCGCCATGTGCCGGCGACATGGCAGCGAATGGTCGCCGGGCGAATACCAAGGACTATTGCACGAACTGCGGGCACTCAGCCTGCGACACCCCAGTACGCGACAAATTGCCCATTTCTTGCTCCACCAGAGCCTTCCGGTCGACGTCCGCCACAACGCGAAGATCTTCCGCGAGCAGCTTACCCACTGGGCTGCCCGCCGGCTGCCGGAGCTGCGCTAATGCACGCACTGGTCACCGGCGCCGGCGGATTCTTGGGCCGCTACATCGTCGAAGCACTCGTGGCTCGTGGCGATCAGGTCCGCGGCTTTGCGCGCGGCGATTATCCGGAGTTGCGCGCGCTCGGCGTCGAGACGGTTCGCGGCGACCTTGCCGATCCCGCTGCCGTGTCGCGCGCCTGTCGCGACATCGACTGCGTCTTTCACGTCGGTGGCAGGGTCGGCATTTGGGGCCTTTGGTCCGAATACCATCTTGCCAATGTCGTCGGCACAGAAAACGTGATCGCCGCGTGCCACGCGAACCACGTAGGCCGGCTCGTATTTACCAGCAGTCCCAGCGTGACCTTTGACGGCACTGATCAGCGTGGCGTCAACGAATCTGCGGCATATCCAACCAATTGGCTCGCCCACTACCCGCACAGCAAGGCATTGGCCGAAAAATCGGTGCTGACGGCAAATGGATCGGGTAGTCTCCGCACGTGTTCGTTGCGGCCGCATCTGGTGTGGGGACCGCGAGACCATCACCTCACGGCCCGCTTGGTATCCCGATCACGTGCCGGACGGCTGCGCCGGATCGGCGGCGGGACCAACCTCGTCGACATGATCTATATCGAGAATGCTGCCGACGCCCACTTACAAGCCGCCGACGCGCTGGCGCAGGAAGCTGCCGGCGAGACCGCTTCAGCAGTCGGGGGTAAGGCCTACTTTCTCAGCCAAGGCGAGCCTGTCAACCTTTGGCAGTGGATCGACGAAATCCTCGCGCTGGTGAACCTGCCGGAAGTACGCAAGTCACTCTCATTGAAGGCCGCCTACCGCGTGGGCGCTGCTTGCGAGGCGATGTGGAGCGTATTGCGTCTCAGCGGGGAGCCGCCGCTGACGCGTTTCCTCGCCAGCCAACTCGCGACCTCCCACTGGTTTGACATTTCGGCCGCCAGGCGCGATTTCGGCTATAAGCCGCGAATCTCGACTGCCGAGGGCATGCGGCGACTCGGCGAGTGGCTCCGCCGCGATTCATGAGCCACATGGCCGCCCTAGCTGGATTCTGTCGGCACCATTAAAATCGCCCAATTACACACAGAACGACACTAGCGCTCGGCGAGGCCCATTGTGCTGCGAACCCATACATGCGGTGAATTAAGAACGGACCATGTGGGGCGCGAGGTCACACTCTGCGGCTGGGTCGATAGTTACCGCGATCACGGTGGCGGTCTGTTCGTCGATCTCCGCGACCGCTATGGCATCACGCAAGTCGTCTTCAATCCGCCCGATACGTCGGCCGCAATCATCGAGCAAAGTAAATCACTCCGCGCCGAATATGTGATCAAAGTCACGGGCCGCGTCGAGAAACGACCGACTGGCATGGCCAATCCCAAGCACGCTAGCGGCGAAATCGAATTGCGGGTCACGGGCTTCCAATTGCTTAACGAAAGCCTCGCGCCGCCCGTCTCGCCGAGCGCCTATGGCCAAGACCTGCCGAACGAAGAGCTGCGGCTCGAACATCGCTACCTCGACTTGCGACGCGCCGATATGCAAAAGACTCTCCTATTGCGCGACCGCATCATTCGCCGCATGCGAAACTACTTCGGCGACCTCGGCTTCATCGACGTCGAGACGCCCATCCTCGGCCGCAGCACGCCCGAAGGCGCTCGCGACTATCTTGTGCCCAGCCGCGTTCATCATGGCATGTTCTACGCCCTACCCCAGTCGCCGCAACTCTATAAGCAGATTCTGATGATGTCGGGGTACGACCGCTATGTGCAAGTCGCCCGCTGCTTTCGCGACGAAGACTTGCGGGCCGATCGGCAGCCAGAGTTCACGCAGCTCGACCTCGAGATGTCGTTCATCGACGCCGAGGACGTGATCGGCGTGATCGACGGCCTCGTTAAAGTCATTGCCAAAGACGTCCTCAACCTCGACGTCAAGCTGCCGCTCCCGCGCATGACGTATGACGAAGCGATGGAGCGCTACGGCCACGACGCGCCCGACTTGCGATTCGAGCTGCCGTTGGTCGATTGCACTGATCTGGCGGCGAAATCCGATTTCCGCGTTTTCGCCAGCGTCGCCCAATCCGGCGGCCGCGTCCGCGCCATCAACGCGAAAAATGGCGCGGAGCATTTTTCACGCCGCGGCATCGACGCGCTCACTGAGTTCGCCGGCCAGCATGGCGCGAAAGGCCTCGCCTGGTTCCGCGTCGAAGCGGACGGCACGCTCTCCTCGACGATCGCCAAAAATTTCTCGGCCGAGCTGCTCAAAGAAATCGGCACTCGATTGGCGGCCAAGCCAGGCGACCTTTTGCTCTTCGTTGCCGACCAATGGAAAGTCACCTGCAAGGCCCTCTACGCGCTGCGTTACAAAATCGCGGCCGAAATGAAGCTCTACGACCCCAAGGCGATGCACTTCTCCTGGGTCGTCGAGTTTCCCATGTTCGATCATGACGACGAGGAAAAACGTTGGGTCGCGATGCACCATCCCTTCACCGCTCCGCGCGACCAGGACCTGGCAATGCTCGCAACTGACCCCGGCAAATGCCGTGCGAAGGCCTACGACCTGGTGATCAACGGCAGTGAGGCGGGCGGAGGCACGATCCGAATTCACGACGCAAAGACACAGCAGCAAGTCTTCAATCTGCTTGGCATCGACGAGGCCACAGCCAAGGAGCGGTTCGGGTTTCTACTCAACGCCCTGCGCTACGGCGCGCCGCCCCACGGTGGCATCGCGCTCGGCATCGACCGCTTCGTCATGCTCTTCGGCGGCCTTGACAACATCCGCGATTGCATCGCCTTTCCAAAGACGCAGAAGGCCACCGACCTGATGACCGGCGCCCCGGGCAGCGTCGATGCCCGACAGCTTAAAGAATTGGCGATCAAACTCAATTTGTAATTGCCGTCTCGCGGGCCTCTGGCCGCTCCAGGCGTTGACTCCGCTGGCCGGCTGGGGGACAATTGCCGGTTTTAACGGTGAAACAGATGTTCAAGGCGTATACCAACATGAAGCGCGTTTCGGCAGCCGTGGCGGTCGCGGCAATTCTGGGTGCGCTTGCGCTCGAAACCATCGCAGCCCCGGCAAAGAACCCGGCGAAATCGCCCGCCGCGACCACGCCAGCCAAGAAGCCCGCCGATTCGCCTCCCGCAACGCCTCCGGCCGACAAATCCGCAAAGCCGCAGCCAACCGACACCGCCGCGAAATCGGCGCTGTCGAACGAAGTGGTCGCGCCGCCCGACGGCGTGCCGCCCGTGTACCTTACCAAGCAGCACGCCAATCTCTGCCGCGTGAAGGTCGGCGACGCCCTGCCAGCGATCGAGCTCCCCACGGCCGCGGACAACAAGAAAACGAAGCTCGCTGATCTGTACGGCAAAACCGCCACCGTCGTCGTCTTCTGGGCTGGCGACCGCGAGATGAGCCACCTCGAGATGGCCGACTTGGCGACCGATGTGATCGAGCCCTTTGGCTCGAAGGGGGTCACGGTCGTCGGCGTCGCCGTTAAAGAAAAGTCCGACAAAGCCGTCTCCGCTGTCAAAGAGATCGGCAAGGAAATCCCGATGCTCGTCGATGACAAGGGGACCGCCTTCGCGCTCGTTGGCAGCCGCCGCTTGCCGCGAACTTTTGTCCTCGATTCCCACGGCAAGATCATCTGGTTCGACATCGAGTATTCTCACGCCACGCGACGGGAACTCAAGCAAGCGCTCGCGGCAACTGTCCACTAGGGGGCGCTTGATGGCATCGTTGGAAAAAACTAAGGTCGCCATTATTGGCGTCGGCACCGTCGGTTCCGGTGTAGCCCGGCTCCTCTTGGATCAGGGCGATCGCACGGCCCGCCATGCCGGCCGCACTCTCTGGCTCGAAAAGGCCGTCGTCCGTGATCTCAAGAAAAAACGCGACTGCGACCTTCCCAAAGGCGTCGTCACTGACAATGTCGACGACGTTATCAACAATCCGGATATCCAGGTCGTGGCCCAATTGATCGGCGGCCTGGAGCCAGCCCGCAAGATCATGTTGCGGCTGCTCGAAAGCGGTAAAGACGTCGTCACAGCCAACAAAGCGCTGCTGGCCGAGCACGGACCCGAGCTCTTCGACCGCGCCCGCGAGCTCGGCCGTTCGATCGCGTTCGAAGCAGCCGTCGCCGGCGGCATCCCGATCGTCGCCAATATCAGCCAATGCCTCTCCGCCAACCAAATCGTCTCGCTCGACGGCATCCTCAACGGCACCAGCAACTTCATTCTCAGCAAAATGCATGAGGAAGGAACGCCCTATAACGAGGCCGTCGCCGAGGCTCAGCGCCTCGGCTACGCCGAAGCCGATCCGACGCTCGATGTCGACGGCAGCGACGCCGCGCAAAAGCTGGCCATCCTGGCTCATCTCGCCTTCGGTGCCCGCGTCGATTGGGCCGACATCCCCCGCACCGGCATCGACGCGGTCGATGTCAGCGATGTCCGCTTCGCCCAGCAAATGGGCTACCGAATCAAGCTCTTGGCCGTAGCAGAACTCGACGCTGCGGGCCTTGAACTTTACGTCTCGCCGACGCTCGTTCGCCGCGGTCTGCCGCTCGCAGACGTGGGCGGCGCCTACAATGCGATTCGCGTAGTGGGTGATGCCGTCGGCCCCGTCATGTTCCACGGCCTCGGCGCCGGCCAGATGCCTACTGCCTCCGCTGTCGTCGCCGATCTGATCGATACCGCGGTCGGTCGCACCGCGATCACCTTCCGCACACTCGAGCTCTGGTCGAACCGCAAAGCCCGCGTTGGACCACGCGATTACGCCAAAAGCACGGGGCGATTCTATTTGCGGACCGACGTCGTCGACAGTCCCGGCGTGCTGGCACAAATCGCCGACATCCTCGGCCACTACGATATTTCGATCGCCTCGGTATTGCAGCAGGAGCGCCCGCAAGGCAGCGACATCGTCCCGCTCGTAATCATGACGCACGAGACAATG
>DASYDU010000265.1:0-7799 GCA_036499445.1 Lacipirellulaceae bacterium | reverse complement strand
GTGGGCTTCAGGACGCGGACATTGTTGATAATGCGGCGGGCTTCGAGCTGGTACTTCAGCCAGCGGGCGATGCAGGGGATCCAGCCGAGGATGAAAATCAGGTAGGGCCAAAAAGTTTGGAGCCACTCCCATTTGCGGTTGTAGATGATGACGCCGGCCGTGGCGGCGGTAACGGCCAGCCCGAGCCAGAAGTCCCAGGTGTTCCACCAGCTGTAGTAGCCGATGCGGCGGGCGAGGCGCTTCCAGCGCGTGTACGAGTTTTCGGCCGTCGAGCCGTCGTAGCAGGCGGCAAGCAAGAGGAGGTCGCGCTTTTGTTGGCGGTCGAGGGTTTTGAGGCGATCGATGTCGACGGCGTTTCCGGTGGGGCCGGTGGGTTGTGTGACGCCGAGGATTTTGTCGACGAGGCTGGTGACGCCGAGCGAGAGGATGGCGTCCATGTGGTCCCAGAGCTTCCATTCGGCGAGTACCTTTTCCGGCTCGCGCTGCTTGCGGACGGAGAGGCGGTCGGCGAAGTGGTCGAGCAGCGGGTTGAAGTCGTCGTACTGAATGACGAAGAGCTTGGCGTGGCCGTTTTCGGAATTGTAGCGGGCGATGCGGGCGTCCATCTGCATCCGCATGGCCGTTTTGCCCGAGCCCTTTTCGCCGAAGACGAGTGAGGTCGACGGGTCGGAGGGGTTGCCGTAGACCTTGTCCCAAACGGGATGGTAGGTGGCGTCGCGACAACGCTCCTTGAAGACGGGGTCAGACTGGGCGTCCTCTTCCGCGAAGGGATTGGTGCCGATGTTGTGATGCTCGAGGAATTGTTGGACGCGCATGGTGCGTAAAGGGGAAGGTGGAGGGCGGAAGGGGGAAGGCAGAATTCGTGGGGCGTTGGCCGTTGAGGAATAGCGGCAATTATAGTTGGTAGGGACGGTGGGCGGACACCGGGTAAGTTGGTGGGGAAAGAAAAAACCCAGGGGCGATTCCCCTGGGTTTGGGCGTGATTGCGTCGTGTCGAGGCGTGGGAATCAGCGTCGGAGACGCCTTCTGCGAACTTCGTTTGATTATAAATCGGAGTCCGAGGGCTGAGTCATTTGTTTGTCGGGTTTGACCCCGGCTGAGTCGATCAAATTCGACTTGTTGTGGTTGGAGGTCATGAGCTGGCCGTAGATCGTGGGATCGACCGTGTCGGCCATGTACAATCCGTGCCCATCGCAGAAGCCCACGTTGACGCCGCCGGGATGGTTGCTGCAGGGATAACCGTACGCTTCGTAAAGCGGAGGAGTAGAGTTGCCAATCACCGCGAATTTTTCCATCGTGTCTGGAGCCAGGTTCTTGTCGTAATGCTTATCTCCATTGACACGCTCAATTGGATCGGCGTTGTTGGCCGGGAAACGATTCTTCCAGACAAAGCCAAAGAGATGCTTGGCGTCCTGGATGGTGGAAAGATCATCCTGGGCGTTATTGTTGGTGCCGCCGCCGGTTGCGGGAGCCGTGCCGTACGTCCAGTACCAAGTGTGCAAACTCTCGGAAACCATCAAGGTCTTACTTTGACCGTCGTTCGAGGAGATATATGAGAGCGACATTCCGATGCGCGGATAATCCTTCATGTTGGTCGCATTGCCGTCGCCGCGGTTGTCTTTGGCGGTGTTGGCAATAATGTTGGGGTTCTTCGCGTCGTCGACAAAGACTCCATCGGCCGGGTTTTCCTTATCGGCTGGTGTGCTAACGTGTTTCAGATCGGAGAAGGCCTGCCCCGCGTTGCCGACATAGGCCAGATTTGGATAGGCCAGGTTCTCGCGAGGATCGCTGGGGCACGTGAGTCCGGGGATAGCCGGTGCATCGGCGTCGCCTTGAGCGAAGCTTGTCGACCATTTGTCCCAGAGCGCCGATTCTTCCATATAGGGGAAGATCAAGACGAACCAACTGGCGCGCCGACCACGCGTGAGCCGACCCTCAGGATCCTTTGTAGCAGATGGGTCGACGAGCTCGTTAACATAGCCAGGGAGCTTGCGGCGATTGGTGTCGAAGTTTAGGAGCGCGGTAGTGAGCTGCTTGATGTTGTTGCTGCACTGGGTTTTGCGGGCCGCCTCGCGGGCCGATTGGACGGCCGGCAGAAGGAGAGCCACCAGTGTGCCGATGATCGCGATCACGACCAACAATTCGACCAACGTAAATGCCGATTGCTTGCGCCTCATGACAGTCCCCTTCTCGAAAAGAGAGCGTCCGCCGGTGGCTCTGTTCCGGAGTCGGCGGGAATCCGAACCGCGAAAAAAGATCGCTGGGACGGCGGGTCGATCGACGGGCGTTGATCGAGCAGCTACGTCCCCGACTGCTATAGCCTAACTATTATTGTTCCAAAATCGATGCCATTTGTCCAGAAACGCGCGAATCGGGGAGAATTGGGCCTGTTCCGGTGCTGCCGTCCCCAATTACCGCTCGGCTCTGCATTATATTTCGAGGCCGCGGCGGGTTATTATTGGCACGCGAGGTAAAAAGGCTCGGCAGGAGCCTCGCCCTCCCGGAAAAAAAGGATAATCCTCGTTGGCGAAGCGTAAATCATCGGGCCGCCGGCCCAAACGTGCGAAAGCTGCGGGGCCGCAGAGTGGATTGGGCGTCCGGCGGACTGCGGACGGCCGCAGCTGGGTGCTGGTGCATCCACGATGTGCGCGGGACCGGGCCGAGGACCTCGAAGAAGTTCGAGAGATCATCGCGGCGGGCGAGCTGGAGGTGGCGATCGACGAGCTGCGATGGTTGGTCGGCGGGTGCAGCGAGTTCATTGAGGCGCACTCGCTGTTGGGCGAGCTCGCGCTGGCCGAGGGTGAGGATGTGGCACTGGCGCGAGGGCATTTCGGGGTCGCGGTGCAACTGGGGCTAAAGGCGCTCGAGCGGGCGAAGGCGGCGGGCGGACCGTTCGACTATTCGCAGAGAGCGAACCGCAGTTTTTTTGAGGCGGCGCGCGGCTTGGTTTGGTGTCTGGCGACGCTCAAGATGTTCGACAAGGCGGAAGACGTAGTGGCGAACGTGGTCAAGCTGGATCGGCGTGATCCACTGGAGCTGCGAAAACTGCTTGATGAGTTGCGGACAGGTGGGCTGCCGATCGTGGATCTGCTCGCCGATTTTGGCAAGCGGGGGCCAAATGACGAAGGCCGAATGACGAATGACTAATACCGTATAATGGCCGGCGATGATTGCGTCTAAGGAAAGTGGCAAAAGGCTTTTACCATGCATTGCGATAAGTGTGGCCGAGATGTGCCGGAGGGGTCAGTGTTTTGTCCGCAGTGCGGCCAGCAGTTAGCAGGCGCGAGGACTGCAGGTGTGGCCACGCCCGACGCTACGGCGGCGGAACGGCTCACCACGAACGACGGTCACGCGCATCCGGTGCCGGAAGAGGAGCTCTGGACGGGGGCTTATTCGCTCAAAGCAATGGCGGGGACCGTCGCCGGAGTTATGCTGGCAATCATCTTGGGCGCTATCGCCGCGTCCGTCGCCGGACCCATCGGTTGGATAGTTTGGGTCGCAAGCTCGATTGCGATCTGGATCTGGATGGCGATCATGTTTTTCTATCGCCGCGTCGCAGTTCGGTATCGGCTGACATCTTATCGCTTTTTCACCGAAACGGGCGTACTAGCCCGAACGAACAATCGCATCCAGGCAATCGACATCGACGATGTTACAGTCGCGCAGGGGCCGATCGAGCGTCTGCTCGGCGTGGGGACGATCGTGATTCGCGCTCGGGATGAAACGAATCCCGTGCTCACGTTACGGGGTATTGAAGATGCGCCGCGGGTGGCCGACATGATCGATGGCGCGCGGCGGGCGGAGCGGAATCGGCGCGGACTCTATGTGGCGGAGATGTAGCGGAGTTGTCATTCGTCAGTTGCCAGTGGTCAGTCGGCTCAATAGCGGCGCGAATGGATAAGTCAATTGATTGTGTAGTCGTTGGATCGTGCGTGGTCGATGTGCTGGCGCGGCCGGTGCCGCTGGCGAAGGCGATCGGCGCGGGGCGCTTGATCGAGACCGAGCCGCTCGTGCTGACGACCGGCGGAATCGTTTCCAATGCCGGGATCACGATGGCCCGGCTCGGAATGCGGGTCGCGGCGTTCACTTATCTGGGCGACGATGAGTGGGCCGCGATCGTGCGGCGGCAGTTTGAGGCGGAAGGAATCGACACTTCGGCGCTCGAGACGCGAAGCGAGCGGGCCACCAGCACTTCGGCGGTGCTGATCGATGCCGATGGCGAGCGGAGTTTTGCCCACTACGCTGGCGCGCCGCGGCTCTTGGACAAGCGAGCGCTGTTGGATCGGCTCGATTTGTTCGCGCGCAGCCGGGCTATGCTCGTCGGCTACTATCCGCTAATGACGCGATTGCAGGACGATTTGCCGGAGGTGCTCTCCGCGATTCGCGAGACCGGCTGTCTCACGGCAATGGATGCGGCGGGCGACGGCGGGACAATGGAGCCGCTGGCGCGAATTCTGCCGCAGCTGGATTTCTATTTTCCAAATGAGATTGAGGCCGAGCATCAGACGCGGGCAGCTAAACCGCAAGCGATGATCGCGGCGTACCGGGCGGCTGGGGCTTCGGGTTGGTTGGGGATAAAGTTGGGCGAGCGTGGCGCGCTGATCAGTCCGCCTTCGGGTGAGTTGATTGAGGTTGCCGCCGCGACGCCGCCGGGGCCGGTCGTTGATACCACGGGGGCGGGTGACTGTTTTCTGGGCGGATTGATCACCGGTGTGTTGCGGGGACTTGCGCCGGCGGATTGTGGCAAGCTGGCTGCGGCGGCTGGCGCGTGTTGCGTGAGCGGGCTGGGGGCGACGACTGCGATTCGCAATTTCGGCGAAACGGCGAAGTGGGCGGGAATCAGCGTGTAAGTCGGCGGCTCGGCGCAAGCCTCGCCCTCCCAAAGCTTTATCCCACGACTTCGCGGGAGACGACCGGGTGGCCGGCGAGGAACACGGCGCACGTCGAGTTGTGACGAACGTAGTAGAGCCATTCGCGGGTCTTGTCGTTCGGCGTCCAGTGGGCGGGCCACGGCAGGACCAGAATGTCGTAGTTTCCGACGCGGGCAAGCCGAACGAGGTCCTCGGCCGACTGCGGCGTTGTCGAGAGCACGCTAACTTCGCGGCCGAGCTGGATTGCGCGCTGCTGATCCTTCTGGATTGCTTCCGGATCGAGCGCCGGCGTTTCTTCGGCTGGTGGAACGGCGACGGTATCGAGCGCCACTTCCGCGGCGACCATCGTCAGCATCCATTCGAAGACATCGTGGCTGGCGGTGGTGCCATCGTGCGCCAAGAGGACGCGGCGGATGCCGATGCCGGCATCGCGGAGGTCGGCGACGGTCTTGGCATGGCGCTCGGCCGCCTTGGGAATGCGATTGCCTTCGTTGATGTCGAATGTGAGATCGCGGTCGGCACTCACCACGTGGACGGTCAGCCCCTGCGGTTCGCCGCGATGGATGTTGATCCAGTAAAACGCGATTTGATCGAGCTGCTCTTCGGCCGTGTATTTATTTGAGGCGCCGACCACGACTTCGTTGGCCGGTAGGTCTTTGGCAATATTGAGCACCGCGTGGAGTGCGTTGTTAGTGGGCACCAGCACGGGCACAACCGATTTGCCAAGTTTTTCCGCGTGGTTGACGACGGCCGTGAGCAGGTGCTGATCATAGACGTCGAGCCCGTGCAATGAGGCGCTGGTGTCGCCGCCGGGCAGCTCGACCTTGGCCGTCATCACCACGACGTCGGTCGTTTGCGGGTCGGTGTCGGCGAGCGCTTTGTCGAGCATGAATAGGTTGTGAGGCGAGCGAATGGCCACCAGCTTGCGATAGGGCTTGGTGAGGCCGAGGTTCTCGGCCGTGATCATTTGCACGGGCGACGAATTGACGTTGAACTGCTCAATGTGTTCGTGGTGCCCGCCGCCGCGGCGGCGACGATGAATCCGCTCGGTCATGGTGAACACGGAAAGAAAAACACCGGCGAAGCAGATGCCGCTCACCGTGGCCACGGGCTTCGTGAACAGGTTTGCCAGCGCCGAAAAGATCATGATCAGGCAAACGATCGAGAGCCCGATCGGCCAATAGGTATCGCCGATGTGAATGTTCCAGGGAACCACGAATTCCCGCGGCCCACGCTTCTTGAAGCGGAGCACCACCATCGAGAGCGTGTTGAAAACGAAGCTCCAGACAACGCCAAAAGCGTAGGCCTCGCCGAGGAGGATGACGTCGCCGCGGCTCACGAGGATCGTCACGATCTGCAAGCCGGCAATCAAATAGAGCAGCCGGTAGTTGGTGCCGAGCCGCTTGTGTGGGCGGAGAAACCAATCGGGGAGCACGCCATCTTCTGCCACGCGACTCAAGACGCCGTTCGAGCCGACGATCGACGTATTGACCGCGCCGGAAAGAATCAGGAAACCGACGATCACGACAAACGCGTTGAGCATCAGCTGAATCCAGACGGGGCCGAGCAAATGCATGGCCAGACCGCCCATCCAATTGTCGTAATACTCAGTCATCCGCAAATGATCGGGGATGAGCAACATGCAGAAGAAGGTCATCGTGCCGGTGAGCAGCAAGCTATAGGCGAAGACGATGAAGCCGACTTTTTTGAAATTTTTGAGTTTGGGTGATTCGACCTCCCGATAGACTTGGGCCAGCGTTTCTTCACCGCTCATGGCGAGGATCGAGTGGCCGAAGGCGATAATAATGCCAAAGGCGCCGATCAGACTGAGCCAACTTCCTGGAGTGCTGGGCTGCTCGGCTTCGGCCGGGAATGTCTCGCGGAGCGGCTTCGAGATGCTGGGGAATTTGTCGAGGAAGCCGAGCGGGTCTTCTTGCTCGCCGGTTATCAGATTCATTTTGGGTTGATCGCTGACCCCTTCGGCGGTGACCTCGTATTTTTTCGAGAGGTCCGGTCGCCAGGAGGGCATCGGATTGATGGGGCCGTTGATGGCGAGCGTGGCGATGCTCCAAACGAGCATGACGGCCGCCATTACGGTCGTGGCGATCATAATCTTGAGCGCCTTGCCGCTCGATTCGTGAATGCCGAGCAAATTTTGGCGAAGGAAGTAAACCGTGACGGCAATGGCAATCGCCACGGAGCCCCAGTTCTTAAGTGACTCCGCAGTATGCGGATCGATATGCATGTGAAAGAGGCGCGTCAGCGTTTCGAGCACCAGGCCGACGATATACTGCCCGGCCGAGACACCGCTGATCGGACCCGTGAGCACGTAGTCGAACAGCAGCGCCGAGACAGCCGCCTTGGCCGCGAATCCGCCGAGCGCTTCCTTCACGATGCGATAGACGCCGCCGCGAACGAACAGCGCGCAGCTTTCGATGTAGACCGCCCGCATCCCGTAACTGAACAGCAAGACGCCCAAAATGAACCAAGGGGCCGCTTTGCCGATTTCGCTTTCGACGATCGCGCCGAGGTAGTAGACGGTGCTCGACATATCGCAAAGCACGACCGCCGCGGTCCGCCAAAACGAAATGAACGAGAACATCACGCTGCTGACGACGACAATCTGCGCAGCGCTAGATTTGGTGGGGCCCGAGGAGGGACCGGGTGAGAGAACGGGAGATGTCATGGAGGCAACCTAGGGACGCACGGTCCCGAAAACGCAAACGGGGCGCTTGGTCGCTTGGTGGATGATCGTCCGAGGGGAAGTGCGGCTGTTATTTCGCCGCCGATGGCGGGTCGAGGCCAGCGCGATCCCGCGCGACGACGCATTCAAGAGCGCTAGACGTACCCTTTCACAATGGCCTGGCAACACACCGAGACCGGCCGACGAGGTTAGCTGTCGGGCTAGGGCTGGAAAGTGCCCCGATC
>DASYDU010000264.1:0-21478 GCA_036499445.1 Lacipirellulaceae bacterium | reverse complement strand
CCTGCGCCACCGCCGCCGGAAGGTGGATGATCGGCGCACCCGCAACTCGCCGCCCCGGCCCGTTTCGCGCCTGGTCCGTTCGTGTTGTAAAGGCGGCATTTGTCGCCTGGCTCTTTGTTTACGGCCCGGGGGCGGTGTTGGCGCCAAAATTGTTCGGCTTCTCGGTCGTTTCGACCCACGATGTCACCATTTACTATCAACGCGCCGTAGCCAAGACACTCGTCGAGGATGCGCTCAAAGGTGCCGAGGAGGCCCGCGCGCAAAACCTTGCCTTCTGGGGGCCGCCCGCCGCCGGCGTCCGGCCGATCGACATCTATCTTTGCGATTCTCGCCGAAATTGGCAGCAGCTCGCGCTCTGGCCAGGGGCCAATGCCGTGACGTACGGCTCGAGTATTTTCATTAGTCCTCTCGCCATCCCGGAATCGCACGTTCTTAGTCAGGTGATTACGCACGAAATGAGTCACGCATTCCTTAACCAGCGACTCGGCTATTTGCGCGCTCTTGCCGTTCCCGCCTGGATCAACGAAGGCATCGCTACCTACGTGGCCCAAAATTTATGGGCCACCGACCAATCACTTCGCCAGCGTCTCAACCAGTCCGCGGTTCCAGAGCTCGTGCCGGCGACAGAATTGCGAAACCATATCCAGTGGCGTGCTGCCATCGACGGAGCCGCATCCAGGGCCGCCCTGACGTACGGACATGCACAGAGCCTTTGCGCAAGTCTAATTAACGAGTTCGGTCCCGATCGCGTGAAGAGTTATCTCGACAGCATTGCGTTGTTCGCGACCCCCGACTCGGCATTTCAAACAGCGTTTGGCACGACGATCGCTGAAGCCGACGGAAGTTGGCTGGCGCAAGCCAAGTCGGCCGGCCAAATCCCTCAGGCGACAGCGTGGGTTAACCTGCGTCCCAATTTCGTTGTCGTTGCACTTTCATTGTTGCCGTTTGCGCTTCTGATGTTCGCCGCGGTCTGGCTCATTCGCCTGGTATTCCTGAGCGCGCGGTTCTTGGCGGCGCGGCTCGCCTGATCGCCGCGCCGTTCGCGCTTGCAATTTCGCGCTCGACGTACCTACCAGGATTGGTTATTCAAAGGCCGACAAAACTTCACCGACGCTCTCACGGCGAGCTTCTTCCCCAGCAGCGTTCGCGAGCAGCTGAATTGACGCTGGCCGTCCAATGCCACAATACGAGCCGCGGACGCGCTTTCAATGCGACCGCGGCTCGCTCCGTTGATCGTTACCGCGCCATCCGAGTATTGCCCACAAGATGAAGCACCAGCATGCCGTAACGATGAAAGGACGGATGATTATGTAAAACACTTCGTACCACAGGGGCTTTGAGGAAAATGCGAAGCGACTCGGTGACAGCGACATGCGGATCATCATATCTCCCATCCAAATACTAATGAATCCGCCCAGACCGACAAGTCCGCAAAACGATACGCTTGGATGAAGCCGCCAATTCTTCGCAAGCAGAACGGCCCCCACCAACCAGGCTAACATCGAAGCGCCATTGAGTTGAAAGAAGTACAGCCACGGCCGCGCTGACATCGCCTCCATCATCTTGATATCGGTGCGAGAGTCCATGATGAGTCCCCATACCTGAGGGACCAAAGCGGCCAGGATTGTCATCAAAATGGCCACGATCGCGACGATGATCAGCATGTCGCGCAGACTGAATCGAAGAGATGAGTGGTGGATGTGGGGGAGATCGCCGTCGGTCTCGTCGCTCATCGCCCGACTCCATCTTAGTTTTGCGCAATCCGCAACGCCCGCGACCTCACCCACCCGCCGCTTCGCCGCCCTCGCGGACCGAAAACAGCAAATCTTTCATCCCCGCGTCGACCCCGGCGTCGAGCACCATCACGAGTGTGCCGTGGCTCGCGTCCGCATCGCCGACCACCAGCATGCCGCTCTTACTGGAATCCGCCTTGCGGGCATCGCGCAGCTTGGCCCGCAATGCCTGTTCGCCAAACACCTTTTCGTCGCCGACCCAAACCGTATCGTCTTCGTCGATCGTCACCACGAGGTACTTCGGGTCGTTGGTGACGTCGGTCGCCGTCTGCACACTTCCCGCGCCGCTCTCGGACGCTTGCGGCGCCGGCAGATTGATCACCGACTCCACCGATTGCAGCGAGGTGACCAGAAAAAAAATCAACAGGAAGAACACGATGTCGACCATCGCGGTCATGTCGACGAGGTTCTCCGTATGGGCCGAAAACGGACGCATCAAGAGCAGCGGATGATCGGTCGCGGGCGGCTTCCCTTCGGCCGTGACGCTGGGCCCGGCGGCCGCGCTGGACGTGGCCCGTTTCGGACGGGCACTTTGCGGAATTGTCCCATCGGGCAGCGGCACCGTGAACTTGGCGCCACACTTGGGGCACTTCCGCCGCTTGCCCGCCAATTCGTCGGGAATCACGAGCGGCTGATCACAGTTAGGGCACGAATACCGGATGCTCATTGCGACCCGTCCTTTTCCGTGACCGCCACATGGAGCTTCACGCCTTCGACGCCGGCGGCCGTCGCGATGCGGAACAGATCGCCGAGCCGCACCTTCCTTTCCGCCTTTAGGAGCACGTCAGTCTTGCCGCCGGCCACCCCCTGCTCCACCGCTTGCTGCACGCGGCGCTTCTGCTCGGCCGGATCGCCGATCGGCGTGCTCTTCGTGCCGTCGCCCAAATACACTTCGATCGATCGCCCGTCGGGCGACCGCATCACCGTGACGATCGTGGCCGAGTCGGCGTCCAGGGCCGATACGTGGCTGGCCGTTGGCAGGCTGATCTCGCCCAAGGCGACCGTCACGTACGTCACCAGAAAGTAGATGTTCATCATGAACACCAGATCGACCATCGCCGTGATGTCAAACTCCGGCGTCTCTTCCTGCGGCTTGCGCGGGATGAATTGGTCGAAGGCCGAGTCACTCAGCCCCAGCATGGAAGTTTGCACGGCAACCTCCGGCTTAGGCCTTCGACTTCAACAGATCGAGCACGCGGATCAGTCCGGCGCCGAGCGCGTCCTGAAAGCGGCGAATCCGCGAGTTGAGACTGGCGAGCATGAAATTGAAGGGGATGGCGGTGCCCAGACCCATCGCCGTGCAAATCAGCGCGATGCTGATCTCGTCGGCGATCTGCGAGGGCTGGACTTTTTCGCCGGTGCCGATCCGGCCGAAGGCGGCCATCATGCCCAGCACCGTGCCAAACAAGCCCAAGAGCGGCCCACACTTGATCACCGTCGCGATCCAGTTGGTGCGGTACTCCAGATCGCCCATGATGTCGCGTTGCAACACCTCGGTGACGACTTGTCGCAACTGGTCGTAACCCAGCCCGCGATTGACCACGGCAAGTTGAATCAATTGCGGCAGGGCGCGGACATCGTCGTTGCAAAGCTCTTCGACCGCCAGGTAGTTTCCAGCGCGGAGAGGCTCGAGGGCGGCGTCCATGAATTCGTCTTGCTCATCGTGGCTGGCGAAGCTGAACTCCCGCACACGGCGAAAACCCATCACGATATTGTAAAAGCCCCACAGAAAATTGATCGCCAGAAAGCCATAGCAGGCGTCGCCCATCAGCGCGGCGAGGTGGTTGATATTCATGAACAGCTACCGTCTTTCACGCTGCGGCGGCGCGTGTGCCGACTCAGGCCGGCCTCTGTCATTCCGCCAAAGTGCTCTTTTGTCCCTATGGCTAGATTAACCCGGCGAAAGGGGGCAAGGCAAGTAACCGCGTCCGGACAAGCCAACGCTTCGACCGGCGAAAGGGCTTCGCGACGCGAAAATGCGTGCTCGACGAATTGAGTTCACAAAATTGAAATGACCAAGTAGGCCGTCATCGCGGCGCCGAACGCCGCCAGCAGAAACGTGAGCACGACCGCAAATGACGAGGAAGGTATTCGATACGCATCGTGGACAGCGAGCGCCTTTACCAAGCGAAGATGTTGTATCCCTGCGATTACGTGGACCATGACACCCAGAACAACAAGCGCGCCTCCCAGCCAAAAAGAAAGGCCTGTCGTGCGCGGTTGCGGCAGATGTTCGGCCAAAGAAATCTCACGCAGAAACAGACCAAACCGCGCGACGACGAATCCGAAACCCATCAGCGCCAAACCAGTCCGAATCCATGCCAATAGCGTGCGTTCGGCCGCCAGTGCGACTCTTGGATCAGACGTAGCCGTTGTCTCTTCCGAAGGCGTCATGGCTGAATAGGGAAAGCAGAAGCGTTGGATTACCTCAGCAGTGACAAAATGATCGCCACGACGATTACCGCCGCCAGAACGCCGAGCACGATCGCCCACGGCGATTTGGCAAACGACGGAGCCGCCTTCCGGCCACCGGTGTGGAGGCGGTGGGTGAGGTTCGGCCGATCGGGATGCGAGACCGCGGCCAGATCGGCCGCCAGCTCCGCGGCCGGGCGCTCTTTCAGCCGCATCGGACGGTCGTGCAAGATGTCCGACAGCGCAGATTGGACGGCCGCCGCGCTCGACGGTCGTTCGTCGGGCGTCTTAGCGAGCAGCTGCATGACCAAATCGGAAAGATCCTGCGGACAACCGTCCACCAAATCGATCGGCGGTGTCGCCTCTTCGTTCAGATGCCCTTCAAAGATCTCGACGATCGTATTGCCGTCGACCGGCGTGCGGCCGACCAGCATCTCGTACAGAATGCAGCCGAGGGCATAGAGGTCGACCGCCCCGGTCAAATTCGCCTCGCCCGCAATTTGCTCCGGCGGCATGTAGCGGCAAGTGCCGACCGTTTGGCCGTCCATCGTGAGCCGCGAGCTATTGAGATCGCGGGCCAGGCCGAAATCGCCGACTTTGACGTGGCCATCGGCCGAAAGAAACAGATTGGCCGGTTTCAAATCGCGGTGGATGACGCCGATTTGATGAGCGTGTTCGAGGGCCGCGCAGATTTGGATCGCACATTCGACCGCCTCGCGCCAGGGGAGCATAGCCCGCCGGCGAAGCACGTCCTTGAGCGTCCCCCCTTCGACCAATTCCATGGCGAAATAGATTTGATCCTTCGACAGCCCACAATCAATATGCCGGACAATATTCGGGTGGTTAAGCTTCTCGGCGATCGAGACCTCGCGGACGAAACGCCGCTGAATATCCGGTTCGCCGGCCGCATGAGACTGCAGCAGCTTGACGACGACACTTTGGCCGCTCTCGCGATGCTTGGCGCGGTACGCATCGCCCACTGTGCCGGAGCCAAGCAGCTCGCTGATCTCATAGTCGCCGATCGATTGAAGTGCCACGTTGCAACTCTCCGAACGTAAATCGCCGTCCGCAATTTAACGGCCGGCGCACCAGGAGACAATCCCGCGATTGGGATCGGGTGCGAACAAAGTACTTTGGGAAGCGACTTCAGCGCCGATTGTGAGCCGCCAAAGAGTGGCTTTGAATAATCGCGCGACGCGGCGCAAAACCGCAGTCGGCAACCGTCTCGAAGAATAGGAGCAGCCGAGCGGGTCAGCTCGGACTCGACCCTTCCGCACCGTTCAAATCTTCGTCATGGCGGAGCTGCGCCAGAAGTCGGGTCATTGTGTTGGCGTGAACGCCAAGTAAGCGGGCGGCCCGGCCCTTGTGACCCCGCGTGGCACGCAGCGCCTGGCGGACTGCCGCACGGCGCAGCTGACTCAAATCCATGCACGGCAGCGGTGCATCTGCCGTGCGAGCGCGCGGCAATTCTGGCAACCGAGGCTCGCAATCGAGCACGTATCCCTGCTCAATCACGTGTCCCAATTGGCGGATATTGCCGGGCCAACCGTACTCACAAAACTGGCGTACTATCTCCGGAGTTGGCCGCCAACGCGGGCGCTGATACTTGGCGGCAAATTTCGCCGCGAAGAACTCCAAAAAGTGCGGAATATCCTCAACCCGGTGACGGAGCGGCGGCATCCGCAACTCGACCATGTTCAGCCGATAGAACAGATCTTCGCGGAAACGGCCGTCAACGACCTCGATTTCCAACTCGCGGTTCGTGGCCGCGATGATCTGAATGTCGACTTGCATCGGAATCGACGAGCCGACGGGCGTCACCTCGTTTTGCTGGAGCACGCGGAGCAACTTCGGTTGCAGCTCGAGCGGCATTTCGCCGACTTCATCCAGAAAGACAATTCCGCCCGCTGCAGCGCGAAACACGCCGAGGCTGCGGCCGGCTGCGCCCGTGAACGCGCCCTTTTCGTGGCCGAACAATTGGCTCTCGGCCAGCGTGGCGGTTAAGGCAGCGCAATTGACAGGCACAAAGGGCTTGTCGCGGCGCGGACCAAGACGATGTAACAGGCGCGCCCAAACTTCTTTACCGGTCCCGGTTTCTCCGGTAACAAGCACGGTGCAACCGACATCCGCGGCGCGCTCGACATGGCGCGCGATGCGGCCGACCTTGGGGTTATCACCCAAGACCCAGCTGTCTGGGTCTTCTGGCGCTCGGGCCAGCAAGGATTCAATTGAAGGAGCCACGGTAGTCTGTGTCATTGGATCTCTGTTCCGACACTTTGACGACCCGATCGTCGAATCATTCGCCGCCGGACTCTTCGTCACAGAAGGGGGACTCGCCGCGGAGTGCCTCTCGCCGCGTACGAATCAGGGTTAATCGATCTCACTAGCTTCCCGTTCCAGGGCGCCTAACGCATATCTAAAGCTTGACGCGCACTCTGCGCGCGCAGAACCAACAGCCTCTATTGTAACGGTTGCTGGGAATAGCTCAATCGAAACGCTCGGAAAACCCTGGAAAAGCACGGGCAAACTGCTACTTGTGCTGGTTGTGCCGCGAAGTGGGTTAGCCGCGCGAAAGCTTGAATTCGCCGTCGCAAAGCTTTATCCAGAAATAGCTTACGGCTTCAAGAGAGCCGCGCGAAGACAGGCGAAATGTCTCTGAGGCTGCGCAATGGCGGCAGAATTGCCCGCACGGTTAGCGGCCCGCAGATGAGATACCGGACACCGGATTTTCAGCGTGGACCCGTATGTCGACAATCAGTGGCCGATGGTCCGACCCATGACCGATGCCTTCCGATATGTTGAGGCACTCCACGTCGGGCGACAAGAAAGCCTGATCGATGCGAATGGGGGGCGCGGGATCTTCGCCGTTCGGCCACGTCGTAGCATAACCGCGGCCGCGGTCAGTATGGGCCGAGCGAAGATTCAAACTCATCAGATCCTGGTAGGCGCGTGAGTATTGAGTCGCGTTGAAATCGCCAATCACCACAATCGGCCGCGTCTGCTGAGATATGAGCGAAATCGCCTGGCTCCAGAAGCCGTGGTAGTCAAACGGCTTTTCCACGAACGGCCTTGGGGAATGCAAAGCCAGGAGTCGCAACGAAGAACTACCAAGTGAAATGTCTACGACGTCGGTCACGCGGGTGCCGATCCAAATCATTTGTTGATTGCTGATCGGGATACGCGAAAAGATCGCGACCTCGCCGTCGTAGGGCCGGTCCAAATTCGTACCGTACTTATAGGGCTTTAGCACCGGCGACTCCCGGAGCGAATGCGTCCACCAGCGTCGATACTCGATCAACACGACGATATCTGGATCGACGCCGGCGATCTCATTGAGCATACTTTCGTGATCGGGGTTGGTGGCGTTGATGTTGGCGGAAAAGATACGCACGGTGCGCGACGCTTTGGCGGACGCCGCCGACGTTGGATAAGTGGTGGCGGACCGAAAGTCCGGCGTTACCCAATAAAGATGACAGGCAACAAGGATCAGATTCGCCGCCGCTAGCCGCCAGCGCCTCTGCCACAAAGCGGTCGCCAGAATGATGTACGCAGGCAAATAGAGGTACGGCGTGAAGGCATTGAACCAGATAAAGACGTCCCACACATCATGCGCGGCGAACCGCATCGCGGCGATGGCCAGCAACCCGAATGTGATCGTCCACATCGTGACGCGATAGAATCGCGACGAAGACAACCATCGCGATGGCACGCCGTCGCGACGACTTTCAGCCGGCAGGGGACTCGGTGCCATTGGACTAATCGTGCCCGTGAGAGAATTCTCCTCGTCAGTTCCGGAAAAGCTCATTCCGTCGTGCCTCTGCCGTCCGGTAAGCCAAAGAATGCGCCGGCGAAAGAATTCGGGCGGCCGCTAACAGTTACAGGCCGACGAAACTCCGTCTCATTATACCTTGGCGATACGCGGACTTGCGGCGGACGGTTCGGCAAGCCGGCCGATTTTGGAGCTTAGGCCGCGGCTTCGATGGCCGGCCGGTCGGCGAGGGCGACCACCGAGAGTTTGTGTTCGGCCGCATACGCGCGAAATTCGTCGTCATCGAGCAGAATGGTTCGGCCGCCCTCGATCGCCAACACACGTCCGCCCGCCGCCACCATCGTGCGAAGAGTTCGCACGCCCACCGTCGGCACATCGAATCGCATGTCCTGCTGCGGCTTGGCAACCTTGACCACCGTGAAGCCGCCGTTGGGACAGAGCTGACCTGCGCGATGGATGCAGGCGTCGGTCCCTTCGATCGCTTCGACCGCCAGCACGGCGCAATCTTTAACGCAGATGCTTTGGCCGATGTCGAGGCCGCCCATCTGCTTCGCGATGTCCCAACCGAACTCAATGTCCTTTTCTTGGCTGGCCGACGGCGAACGGCCTGCGATCTGTCCAGGTTTCACGAGTAGCTCCGGGGCATAATCGGTCGCCGGATGAAACGTAATCCCTTCGGCGGCGAAGGCGTCGGCCAGCGCGCCGAGCAACGTATCGTCCTTGCGATCCCGATTGCGTTTGAGAATGTGCCGATAAAATGTCTTGAGAAACGTCCAGTCGGGCAAGTGCCGCAGCCAAATCCGTGGCTCGTACATCAGTACTTTGTGAAACTTGCCGGCCATCGTGGCCTGGCGAACGCCGGTGCGGCGGAAGAATCGAATGGCGCCGCCCAGTTTCGCGAGGCCGATCCAATGGAAGTCGTCGCACAAATCCTGCAGCGCCGGGTCGGCATGGTCCACGACCGCCAGGCAGCTGATTTTGTAGTTTTCTCGCTTCAGCGCCTCGGCCACGACGATCGGCAGCCGGCCCCAAGCAGCCAAAAGGCCGATGCGACGATCGGCGGAGTCAAATTGTTGCTTGGTTAATTGCAGCGGCATCGCACATACTCACCCTCTCCCATACCCTCATCCGGCCGGGTGAGGGCATGGGAGAGGGCTATGAAATGATTTCTGGCGCATTCAACGGTCCAATTACGCCGCCTTTTCTGCATCGCCGAGCGGCGTGGCAGCAATTCCCACAGCCTTTTCCAATTCGATCATCGCCCGCCGCATCGTTTTGAATTCCTTCCGCATTTCGGGCAGCTTCGCCAGCGCCGCCTGTTTGAGCTTCTGCTCGCGCTGGGGCGTGGCCGGAATGCCGAGCATCACTGCGCCGTCGGGCACGTCGTTCGTTATGCCCGCCATTGCGCTGAGCATTGCGCGACTCCCAATGTGAACGTGATCGCGAATGCCGGCTTGCCCGCCCATCACGACGTAGTCGCCGGTCGTCGTGCTGCCGGCGATGCCGACCTGCGAGCAAATCAGATTGTGCCGCCCGATCTGGCAGTTGTGGGCGATCTGCACCAGGTTGTCGATTTTGGTGCCCTCCCCGATGGTGGTCGCACCGTATGTGCCGCGGTCGACCGTCGTAGCGGCGCCAATTTCGACGTCGTTTCCAACCCGCACGTAGCCGAGCTGCGCGGACAGCACGTGTCGGCCCGCCACTTGTTGGTAGCCGAAGCCGTGCGCGCCGAGGACCGCGCCGCCGTGAATGATCGCGCGGTCGCCGACAACCGTGTTTTCGTAGAGCACTGCGGCTGGTCCGATGATCGAATCGCAGCCTATCGTGCAGCCTGCCAATATTTGTGCGCCGGGCAAGATCGTCGTGCCATCACCGATTTGGCAGTCGTCGCCAATGGTTGCGTTCGGGTGAACCTCAACGTTTTGGCCGAGCCGGGCGTACTGGCTGACTGCCGCATGCGGGCTAATTCCAAATCTGGTTTGCGTCCGCGCTGGGCGAAAGTGCGTGATGATTTTTGAAAACGCGGCGTGGATGTCATCGACTCGAATCACCGCCGGCCAGTTGCAGTCGATGTGCGCTGGGAGAACGACGGCCGCCGCCTGTGTCGAGGCGAGCTGCTTCACGCGCTCCAGGTCATCGACAAGGGTAATCTGACCCGGCTCGACTTCGCTCAAAACAGCCGCGCCATGAATCACGATCATTGCGTCGCCGGCCACCTGTCCGCCGACCAAGGTCGCAAGATCACCAACGGTAATCGGTTGGGCGTTCATCACGTGGTTCCCTCCTGTTGCCATGCGGCCAGACGCAATTCAGAGCGTCGCGAGTTTGGGCCGGGGATATTAGCTGGGCAAGAAGGTGACAGCAAGGTCAGCTGTCACTGCGCGGCGCCGCTAGCAGAGATCAGTCGCCTGCCACAAAGGCCATCGCCTCTTCAAATTGGGCCTGCAGTCGCAAGAATTCGCGGCGATCACCGCCGCGGTCGGGATGGAGCAGCTTCACTTTGCGGCGGTAGGCGGCGAGAATCTCTTCCGCTGTGCAGGGCATCGTGAGGCCCAGCGCCAGGATGCACCGCGGCGTGTTCTTGCGAACCCACTCCGGCAAATCGGTTTGGTAGCCGGTGATGACCATGATCGCCCGCCGCAGCGAGCGGAGATACGCGCGAATGTCGAGCACCATGCAGATGTAGCCGACGAGTGGCAGGCCGAACGCGAGCGCGAGATAACAAAGCGTCACCGTCCAATCGATGCCATCCGGCCAGGACTTGGTTAACGAATCATCAGCCAACAAAACACGGACATACGGCATTAAGGCCATCCCGTCTCAACAATTCCATCTCTATCGCGAGTCATCTTCTAAGAGCCACTGTAGGAGCTTTTCAGAAATATAAAAACCGGCAGCTTGGAGATCACGAATTGTCTGCGAACGATCCAAAAGCTGCTTAACTGCCGCTAGTTTTACGACACCCAACGTCCCGATGACGGTCAGCTGCCGAGCGATGGCAGCGTTTCGCGCATCCATGTCGTCCGCAATCAAGAGATCGGCCCGCAAATCTTGAGCCAGAGTTATCGCTTGCCGTTCACCCGTTCCAAGATCTGCAAGAGCAGGGTCGTCAACGCTTGGCGAAAGAATATCGAGCCAAACAGGTGGATGAGCTATAAAGTGTTGAACCGGAACCGGCGCCGCCGATATTCCCAATTCGTTGCGCACTGCGACGGGAATTACCACTCGCCCAAATAGTGCCGGTAAAATGTCAATGCGTCCGATTCGGCACAGGTAGTTAATCGGCGAAGTATCCGAGACCACAATCACTTCGCGCTAACCCTGTGGAAACAACTTAGCGATCGTCTGACAGTCAGCCTGATACTGCTCCAATCCATAATTGACGGCGACGCCTTGGTCGGCAAGCCATTTTTGGGCTTCGATAACACCCATTTCAAGCGTTTCGGCTAGGCGGCCAATGCTGATTCGCCCACGCTGGTAAGCATTGATCAGGAGCGCCTGCTTAGCCGCTTCACCGAGGTCGCCAAAGGCGACATGAAGTTGGTTTTCGATTTCGCTTGGTAAGTCGAATGTGATGGTCACTTGGCGTTCCTTGGGACGGGCACCCAAGCAATTATATCACGCCGACGAGCACCGCACACGCTTTTGCCTGAGGGACGGCGCTACGCCGCGCCGCCTAGCCCCATTTCCATCCCTTCGCCGAAGTAGTATTTGCGGGCCTCGGGATTTTGCAGCACTTCGCGCTGACTGCCATGACAAAGAACCTGGCCGCCGCGGATCACGTAGCTGCGGTCCGTGATTTCCAGCGTCTCGCGGACCTGATGGTCGGTGATCAAAATAGCGATGCCGCGGTCGCGGAGGTCGCGAATCACGGTCTGGATGCTGTCGATCGTCACGGGATCGATGCCGGTGAACGGTTCGTCGAGCAGGATGATCTGCGGATCGGAGACTAGCGCGCGGGCGATTTCGAGTCGCCGCCGTTCGCCGCCTGAGAGCGACAGGGCTTTGCTGCGACGCAGCTTGGCGATGCCAAATTGTTCGAGCAACTCGTCGCAGCGTTTGTTCCGCGTGCGGCGATTCATGCCGATCATTTCCATCACGCCGAGCAGGTTCTTCGCCACGGACAATTTGCGGAAGACGCTCGACTCCTGGGCGAGATAGCCCATGCCCCCTTCTTTGCAGCGGCGGTACATGGGCCATTCGGTGACGTCTTTGCCGTCGAGGACGACCCGGCCGGCATCGGCATCGATCATGCCGCATGCGATGCGAAACGAAGTCGTCTTGCCAGCGCCGTTGGGACCCAAGAGGCCCACGATCTCGCCCGGATCGACTTCGAAATCGACGCCATCGACCACACGGCGGCGACCGTACATTTTTACCAGGCCGCGAACTTTGAGCAGCGACACAACGGCGTCCTCCATGACGGGGGAAGCCGTTAGCGATTAGCTCCTAGCCATTAGCCAGAATCCGATTGGCTAACAGCTAATAGCTAAAGGCTAACAGCTTCTTCCCCTATCTCACCAATCTCATGTCCATGAAATTCGGAAATAGCGGAAACGGAATCGGCGTGCCCGGGATGCGGTTCCACGAATGGGGCCAATAGACGCAGAGCGCCTTGCCGATCAATAGTTGCCGCTCCAAATAGGCGCCGCCCGGTCGGCCTCGGCTCCGCGGCCCGGGTCCACACCATAAGCGCGCATCCGAGCTTTCCGGGCTGTTGTCGCCCATCACGAAAAACTGATCCTCGCCGAGCGTGAAATCTTCATATCGTCGTCTGCTGTAGAGATCCCACAAGCCCTGGTCGCGTGCCATATTTGCCATCGCGCGCGGGTCGACGTTTTCGAGGTCGGTAATCGTGTTCGACGTGTGCGCGTGCTGAAAGCTGTCGGCAATGTAATAGATGTCTCGCCACACTTGGAGCCGCGTCACTGTGAGCTTTGCCCCCTTGGCCCCGATGCCCGCCGGAGCGAGGTCGCCGGGATCCGCGGCGCTCGTCTTTGGAAGAATGTGCTCGCGACCGCCGAATAGCTGGCCAGCGTCAAACTCGGTGCTGCCGTCGAATTTCACGACCTTGCCATCCACCCACAGCGTCAGCTCGTCGTCGAAATTCGCCAGTGCCAAGTGATAGCGACCCGGCTTCGAAACGCCGGTGCTGGCGGTCGGACCAACGTCCGTCGCACCGTCGATCCCTAACTTCGCTTTGCCGGTCGCCAGCTCGATCGTGCATGTGAAGTGCTTGCCGCCTTCGACAAGATCGATCAGCAACTCGCCCTGGCTGGCCTCGACGTCGACGTCGGCTTCGACCATCAGATCGCTAACCCAGTGAACGCCCAGTTTTTCCGGATCGACGCGGAGCTCGTGCATCTGCATGTCCTGCCCGCGCGTGATCCGCGTATTGTAGGCGTTGAAATCGGTGATCAATTGCGGCCGCCAGCCCGTCTGCTCCGACTCGGGAAACTTGATCGAATCTGCCGGTTTGCCCTGGGCGTGGACTTCCAAATCGGCCAATTCGTGCCACACATCGTAGTTCGGCACGAGATGGTGATAGCGCAGCCAGGCGGTTTGTTCGCCCGAGGCATCAACGCTGTACCGCTGCTCGACGTCGCGGCCGTCGGCCTTGGCGTCGGTTTTCCAGGCGGACGTGCCGCCCTCCCCGCTGGCTGCCTGCCAGCGAAGCGGCCAGCCGGCGTTGTACAGCTCCGAGGGGTCGTAGTTGGTATCGTGCACCAATTGTCGCATCGCCAGAATCTTGTCCGGCGACTTGCGGGCGACCTTGAAATCGGCCTCTTCCGCCGCGCCCTCGCCGCCAACAAATAAGTCGCCTTGGTAAATCCGCAAGTGCTCGCCCGGCCGTCCGACTAATCGCTTGATGTAGTTCATCTGTGCGTTGCCGGGAAACTTGAATACCACGACGTCCCATCGCTGCGGGTCGCTCACGGTGTAGATGTACTTGTTGACCAGGATCCGATCGCCGTTGTACGAGGGCTCGTCGGTCACGCTGCCCGGTGCGACGCCCTCCGGCAATCCGCCCGGCAAATCGGGACGCATCGGCATCGTGTAGCGACAGACCGGGCAGACCCCGCCCACCACGTCAAACAGCGGGAGGTCGTTGCGCAGCGCTGTGATGCGCCGCTCGGTGTCCGCAATGCGAACCGCGTCAGGCTCGCGCTCGCTTTTCAATACGGAATCTTGCATGATCAGCTGCGAGAGCATGTCGCGCCGCGCCTCGAGCTCGTCCCCTTCCTCCTCGCTCGAAGAGACACGAAAACGATGCCCGCATTTCGGACAATAGACGTCTTTGTGCCGGCCCATCAGCGTCGGGGCCATCGAGCCGGTCGGGATTACGAACGCCTCGGCCTCGAACGTGCGAAACAGAAACGCCAACACGAATGCGATCACGATCGATTCGACCGTCTCGCGAATCGCGTGCGACGTAGTTTGCGATGGCGCCGCTGCCGCCTTGGCTGGCAGCTTCGCAGCAGTGTTGCGAGACATCGCCGGTTTCTTCGATTTGGCCATAGGAAAGAAGACAAACTAGACAGGAATTAAAGGATTGACTGGATCAAACTTTCGGCTTCAACTCGAATCGTAGGAATAGACTTCTGTCCATCCTGTTTATCCAGTCGATCCTGTCAAAACTTACGCGAGCATCCATCTGTAGTTCGCCGCGGGAGGCAGAATATAGTCAATTCGCGACGCGGCGGGAACTTGGAATCGACCGCGATTCCTGGCATTTGCGCCCCCTAGCGAACGCCCAACGCCTTGCCGATGAGCAGTTTAGCGTCGACTCCGGGTCCTTCGAGCCAACTGCGGCTATCATCTGAAATGGCTCCATTGTCGCCCAGAACGAAGTATTCCGCGGGACCCAGTCGACACTCGTTGCGGTCGCCGGGCCGAAGCTTGTAGCTCTCGCCACCCGGCCTGGGAACGACTTGCCCGTTGATCCACACGCCATCCTCACGAAGCGAGACGGTTTCGCCTGGCAGCCCGGCGATGCGTTTGACGAACATTTTTTGGGCGTCCGTTGGCGAGCGAAAAACGACCACCTCCCAGCGTCGCGGCTGGCGAAGCAAAAACGCCGTTCGATCGACGAGCAATCGATCGCCGCGGACGTTTGCGTCTTTGCGCCGTGCGGCAATCTGGTGGCAATGCGGACAGACGGCCCTATCTTCGTCAATCAATTGATCGAGTCCTACGCCAAACTCGGATCGGCATGCTTCGCAGCGAAACATCAGTCGCGGACCTTCAAGCGCCGGCGACATCGAACTGCCCGCGACCGTCATCGGCACCACGAGGCCCATCACTAGCCAGGTGTGGATCGCGGCCGCCGCCACGATCACGCCCACCGCGATCTGCAGCATATTGCGAAATGGACTCGTCATCATGGTCGCATCGACATTGGCGCCCGGCTAAAATGCAACGCATCAGATCCAAACGATCTCGGACAAAGGCCCAGCACACTCGCCCGCCGCTGTTTACATCTTTTATAGCACGTCACTCCACGTTGATGAACGGGCACAATTGAAATGAACCACCTGTCTACTAGCATGATTGGGCGCAGCTTGAGTTGTTTTCTGGCCTGCGTCTCGGCTTGTACGCTCACCACCGCGGCAAACGCCGACAAATCTCCCACGACCACTGTGGCTTCGCCCGATGGCAAGATCGTCGTCACGATTCAGCAGGAGGGCGAGCTGACGTATGCCGTGGCCGTCGACGGCAAGTCGTTACTCGCTCCCTCGCGGCTGGGTTTGCTTTTGCACGACGGCACCAAGATCGGCGGGAATGTGCAGCTACTCGATTCCGCGCCCGCCCGCCTCGATCTTGCCTGGAAAAATCCGTTCGGCAAGCACAGTCTGGTTCACGGGCAATACAACGAATTGACGCTTTCGCTGCGCGACCAATCGGAAGTTCGCATCATGCTCAAGCTTGTATTTCGAGTCTACGACGACGGCGTCGCTTTCCGCTACGTCTTGCCCGAGCAGCTCACGCTCAAAACCGTGGTGCTCGATCGTGACCTTTCGGAATTCACGTTTCCGGGTGACTACATCTGTTTCGCCGGCGAGCAGCCGAAAAAGTTCCGCTCCTCCCAAGAATGGATCTTCCAGCGGCAGCATCTGTCAGACATAAAACCGCAAGCCGTCAAAGGGCTGCCCGTGCTGGTCGAAACGCCAGCCGCCTGGGTTGCGATCGCCGAGTCCGATCTATTGAACTGGTCTGGCATGTGGATCGCCGGTGCGGAGCAAACCGCGAGCCCACCCGACCCCGCGAACTCGCCGGTAACGCTTGTCGCCAAGCTCGCCCCGCGGCTCGATGGCCAAGGCGTCGTGCGGTCCGAGACGCCGTGCCAATCTTCTTGGCGCGTGCTGATGATCGCCCGGCAGCCCGGGCAGCTCATCGAAAGCGAAATCATCCGCAATCTGGCGACGCCCTCGAAGCTCGCCGACGCCTCCTGGATCAAGCCCGGAAAGATGGCTTGGGACCATTGGTGGACCGGCGACACGATCATGGATACCGCCACGATCGAGTCGTACATCCAGTTCGCTGCCGACATGGGTTGGGCCTACCAACTGATCGACTGGCAGTGGTACGGCGAGCCCGACAAACCTGACTCCGACATCACGCGCGTCACGCCAGCGCTCGACATGGAAGCGGTCGGTGAGTTCGCCAAAGAGCGAAACGTGCGGCTCTGGCTCTGGCTGCATTCAAACGACGTTGACCGCGACGACGCTTGGAAGCGGGCTTTCCCGCTTTACGAACAGTGGGGCATCGCCGGCGTGAAGATCGATTTCATGGACCGCGACGACCAGGAAATGGTGAATTGGTACGCGAAGATCACCGCGGCGGCCGCCGACCACCACTTGATGGTCAACTTCCACGGCGCTTTCAAACCATGCGGCTTCGAGCGGACTTACCCGAATCAAATCACGCGCGAAGGCATCCTTGGCAACGAATACAACAAATGGAGCAAGCAGGTCACGCCGGCACACAAGCTGACGCTCCCCTTCACGCGATTCCTGGAAGGCCCCGCCGATTTTACGCCGGGGGGATTCTTGAACCGTCAGCCGAGCGCATTCAAGACCAACGTCAAGCCAACGCAAGTCGAGGGCACCCGCGCGGCGGAGCTCGCGCTATTCGTTTGCTACGACAGCCCACTGTGCTGCGTGTGCGACGCACCCGAGCACATCCGCGATCAGCCCGGCGCCGACTTCTTGAAGCTCGTGCCGACTGTCTGGGACGAGACGCTCGCGCTCGATGCCGCAGTCGGTGAGCATCTGGTGATGGCTCGCCGATGCGGCGACGATTGGTACCTCGGCGCGATGAGCGCCGGCGATGCCCGGGAGATCCCGGTAAAGCTCGATTTCCTCGGCTCCGGCCGCTGGAAGCTCAAGCTCTGGCACGACGCTCCGGACAGCGATCAGGACGCCGAGCACCTGGCGACCGACGACCAGGCCGTCGCAGCCGGCGATACCCTCACGCTCAAGCTGGCCCCCAACGGCGGCACGGTCGGGCACCTTCAGCGGCAATAATCCGGGCGACGCATCGATTTTTCTCGGGGTTTTGGCGGCATTCTCGGATTCTTTGCCGCTTTCTGTAACACCTCCAAAGTCGGCCGTATGAGAGGGCGAACGGGTCGTGTGACCCGTCACCCTAAACCCTCTCTTAAGGAGAAAAGATCGATGAACGCTTTCCGCACAATCCGCACGTTCGCCTTGGTATGTACGATGACTGTCGCCTCGCTCGGCTTTGCTACGGCCGCTCACGCCCATCACGGTGGTGGTGGCGGTGGTGGTGGTTGCTGCCACAGCTCTTGCAACTTTGGCTCCTGCTGCCACAGCTCTTGCGGCTCGTATTGCCGTCCCTCGTGTTGCAGCAGCTATTGCCCGAGCTATTGCTCGAACTACTGCAGCTCGTACTGCCCGTCGTATTGCAGCAGCTACTGCCCGAGCTACTGCCAACCCGTTTCCTACTGCCAGCCCGTGACCTACTGCCAGCCGCAGACCTACTGCCAGCCGACGACCTGCTACGAGCCGGTCACGACCTGCAGCTACACGCCTGTCACGACCTACCAGCCCTGCACGACCTACCAGCCGACCTACAGCACCTGCTATCAGCCGGTTCAGTCCTGCAGCTACAGCACCTGTGCTCCGACCTGCTCGACGCCTTGCTGCCAGCCGACCTGCAGCACCAGCTGCTGTTCGACTCCCTGCTGCCAGCCGTCTTGCAGCACCAGCTGCTGCTCGACGCCTTGCTGCCAGCCGTCTTGCGGCCCCAGCAGCTGCTCGCCGCCGTGCAACACCACGTGCCAATCGAGCTGCAGCCCCTCGTCTTGCAACTTCGGTCACTAGTTGCCAGACAAACCGGTCACGACAGTCCGCTGCTGGTGCAACTTGCCTTAACCGGCCGGTGCCCAGCGGCGGGCTGTTGTCCCGCGAAAGCGGTGAGGATTCTTCCTCACCGCTTTTTTTATTGCGCGCAAAGGTCTGTTGGCAGCCGCAGCTAGAATTGATCGTAGGTCGTCGCGCCGTCGGAAGAAGTGGCGGCGCTGTTGACGTTGAAGTCGCCGGTCTCGAAGTGGTAGACCCAGCTCTGCGTGGCGTCTGTTCCACCAATACTGGCCGCGACCGAGCCGGTGCCGGCCATCATCCGGACCGCATTGTTCTTGGCCGCGCCGACCGGGCATTTGGGAAAATCGGCCCCGCGGAGTCCGCTGGCCAGGTCGCTCTTAAAAGTCGCTTCCTGACCGTCGGCGCCGGGAAAGGCGCCGCCATGCTGAGCGGCGAACGTGTCGATCGCGTTGCGGATCACGCCCAACGATTGGAGCGCCGCTCCGTCGGCTGCCCGGCCCGCCGTGCCGAACAAGCGCGGCGCGGCAATTGTCGCGAGGATCCCAATGATCATCACGACGACCACCATTTCGATGAGTGTAAAGCCTTTAGGGCACCGGCCTACACGACAAAACATGACTCCACCACTGGATATTCAGCGCGGTCGGATACTCAAGCGAGTATGAGAATATAGCCCCGCGAACCCTTGTCCACGGCCTGCCGTAGGGCTAGTAGGAGTCGTGCGACACGCTGTCGCGAGCCGGAGGCTACGAGGAGAATTCGCGTCGTCACAGACGATCTAATCGGCACAGAGCGCGTGCCAGCAATCGCCGAGGTTGCAAAAAATCACCCGTTTCGTTTGCACATCATTGTGTGGCGTGTATGGTTGCATAGCCAATGTTCCAATTCACGCTGGCGCGCGTTTCGATAGAAGTTGCGGCGGCCCGGCAGTGAATTGGGAGTTCTTAATAGAGGAATGGAGTCATGAAGAGCATCGTTCTTGTGGTGGCCGTTCTGGCCACGACTTTTGGTAGCAGCGGTTGCTGCTGCTGTCGCGGCCTGTTTGGAGCGCGGACGGAAACAGTGGTCGCCGCGCCCGTTTGTCCGGCGCCGACCTACGCGCCGCCGGTTTGCCCACCGGCCCCGTGCGCGACGCCCTACACCGTGCCGCCAGTCACCAGCGGCTACGCGCCGGGATATTGAGCGCGGCGCATCGCTCACAAAATTGACGCACGAACCGCGACCGTCGGTCGCGGCGTTATCATTTCTTTTTGCCCTCTTCCTCGCCGGTTTCCAGCACGGCTAAGAACGCCTTTTGCGGGATGTCGACCGAGCCGATCGACTTCATCCGCTTCTTGCCTTCCTTTTGCTTCTCCCAAAGCTTGCGCTTGCGGCTGATGTCGCCGCCATAGCACTTGGCCGTCACGTTCTTCCGCATCGCGCTGATCGTTTCGCGCGCGATGATCCGCGTACCAATCGCCGCCTGGAGCGGCACCTCGAACATGTGCCGCGGGATTTCTTTCTTGAGCTTTTTGATCACCGCCCGGCCGCGGACGTCCGCGTCGCGCTTATCGCAAACGATCGACAGCGCATCGACGCGGTCGCCTTTCACCAAAATGTCGAGCCGCACCAATTCGCCCGGCCGGTAGCCCAATAGCTCGTAGTCCATCGTGCCATAGCCGCGGGTCGAGCTCTTGAGTTTGTCGTGCATGTCATAGATCACGTCGGCGAGCGCCAGATCGTAGGTGAGCATAGCCCGCGTCGGCGAAAGGTACTCCGTCCGCACGTAGGTCCCGCGACGATCCGTGCAAAGTTTCATGATCGGCCCGATAAATTCGGTCGGCAGCACGAAATTCACCCGCACGATTGGCTGGCGAAATTCCTGAATGTCGCCCAGATCGGGCACCTTTTGCGGCGTGTGGACCTCGATCTCTTCGCCACTATTGGTCGTAATCTGATAAGTGACATTCGGAGCGGTCTGCACTAGATCGATGTCCGAGTCCTGTTCGAGCCGCTGCTGGACGATTTCCATGTGCAATAGGCCGAGAAAGCCGCAGCGGAATCCAAAACCCAGCGCGTCGCTCGTCTCTGGCTCAAACTCAAAGCTCGGATCGTTGATCGACAGCTTGTCGAGCGCCTCGCGGAGCTGCTCAAAGTTCTGGCCGTCCGACGGATAAAGGCCGCAAAACACCATTCGCTTGGGCTCTTGATAGCCTTCGAGCGCGGGCGCCGGCTCGCCTTCGGCCACCGAGACCGTGTCGCCAATGTGAATGTTGCCGAGCGACTTGATGTTGCAGATGATGTAGCCGACCTGTCCGGCAGAGAGCTGATCCCGCCCGATGCGTCGAGGATTGAATTGACCTAGCTCGACTACTTCGTGCGTCGTGCCGGCCTGCAAGAATCTGATCCGCTGCCCTTTGCGGACCGTGCCGTTCATGATCCGGACATACGTGACTGCGCCGCGATACTCGTCATAAATCGAATCGAACACCATCGCTTGGAGCACGGCATTTGGATCGCCCGCCGGCGCCGGCACGCGCTCGATCACTGCGGTCAGCACCGACTCGCAGCCGATGCCCGACTTGCCGCTGCACCGCAACACTTCGTCAGCCTCGATCGCCAGCGTGTGCTCCATTTCTTCGAGCACTTCGTCGACGCGTGCGTGCGTCAGATCGATCTTGTTGATCGCGGGGACGATCGTCAGATCGCCCTCCAGCGCGGCATAGGCGTTCGCGACCGTTTGGGCTTCCACGCCTTGAAACGCGTCGACCAAAAGCACCGCCCCTTCGCAGCAGGCGAGCGAACGCGAAACCTCGTAGTGAAAGTCGACGTGCCCCGGCGTATCGATCAGGTTGAGCTCATATTCCTGGCCCTTGTACTCATACTTCATCGAGACGGGATGGGCCTTGATGGTGATCCCGCGCTCGCGCTCCAGCGCCATGTCGTCCAGCAGCTGCTCCTTCATTTCGCGGCGGCTCACCGTGCCAGTGATTTCCAGCAGCCGATCGGCCAACGTGCTCTTGCCGTGGTCGATGTGGGCGACGATCGAAAAATTACGGATGTACTTGGGCTCTGGCATGGAGGAAGAATCGGGAGGCAGGATTCAGGATGCAGGGAAGCTTTGGCGTCGGCGGCAACGCCGACCCTACCGCCGCTGAACGTCGCATTGGGACGTAAAT
>DASYDU010000263.1:0-7478 GCA_036499445.1 Lacipirellulaceae bacterium | reverse complement strand
ACGACGGTGGCTCGTCGATCGGAAGATCGTGGGCGATGATGTTGAGCACGAGCCAGCCCTCGGCGGCGCGGTCGGTGGCCCAGGCTTTTTCGAGCGGATAAACGCCGGCCCACTGGGGAAAGAGGAGCGCGGGGAGTTTCTTGTCGCTTACGGCGCTGGAGTTTTTTGCCGCATCATCCGAGGGAGCGCTCCGCTGCGCGTCGCGGCTAACCGAGGCGGGTGGCGCTTCGCTGCTAGACGAGGGGCGGGCGAGTTGACCGTGAATTTTGGTGCTATTGATGTTGTCGAGTGTGATTTTCCAATACTCGACGCCCGCCTTGCCGCCATCGGCGCTTTCGAGTTGCGGATTGGCGGGGACGTCTTCGAGCTGTTTGATCTTCGCGGCCCAGAAGTCGTCAAAATCGTCGGGCCGCGGGGCGGATGGCGCGATCTTGTCGGGCGCGACGAGTGCGCCACCGTAGGCTTTACGCTCTTTGCCGTCGGTGGTCTTCACTTTGATCTCGGCCAAGAGGGAGCCGGGTTTGTCGAGCGACGCCTCGAGTGTGCCGACGCCGGCTTCGAGCGGGACGGTTCCGTCGCTTAGAGTCTTGATTTGTCCCTCCTTGAGCGTGTAGTCGGCCGAGGTTACCGGTTCATCGCCCTTCCATTCGATCCGCCAGCGAATCTTTTCGCCGGGTTCGTAGATGCCGCTCGCCTTCTCCGGCGTGACGACCAGATCGTGATGGACCTCGGGTTGAGCGTCACAAGCGTGCGGCAAAAAAGCGGCGGCGGCGAGACTTAGCAGAGCACAGCGAACCAGAAGCAGTTTCAAAACTCGCAACCGGGAGGGCGAAGCTCCTGCTGAGCGTTGATGTATCGGCATTTGGCTCGGCGGGAGCCTCGCCCTCCCAGGTGTAGAAACTGCTTCTAGTTTCGCGCGCCAATTCCAGTGGTTCATGGACCGCCTCTTCCGTTGGGCTTAAGGATTTGAAATTGCGATGTGTGAGCGATGGCGATTCTGCGATCACTTTCGCTGGTACTTCCAATATCGCGATTTGCTCTCGGCCAGCCACTCGATCGCTTGAGCCATGCGGCGGTCGCGGGTCGCCTCGGTCTTGGCCTCGACGATCCATTCGACGTACTCCTTTTTGTGACTGAAGCTGGAGGCGTCGAAGGCGGCGCGGGCTGCCTTGTTCTTCCGCAGCGCGCGCTGGAAGTAGTCGGGCAATTCCAGCTCGCGGTTCGGGGCCGGCTTGCGCTTGGGCTTGGCCGGCAGCTTCACGCCCTCCTCATTGAGCATCGCTGCATCTTTGATATAGCGGAGCAGCTTCTTCTCAGCGGGAAGATCGACGAGGCTGGTAAGGCGGCCGAATTGACCGTGGGCCTGGTCGTTACCGTTGGCGAAGTCTTTGTGCACTTTCGCCAGGAGCGAGCCCTTCCAAAAACCGAACGTGCAGTGGGCTTTGAACGCCGCCATGCTGCACAACATGCCCTTGTGCATGAAGTGCGGACACCCCCACTTTATTGATTCTTCGACGTCAGGGCATGCGACGTGCACCAGCTTGCGCAGCTGCTTCAGGATCGGCTTGGCGAATGGGGCCGACTTGGCGATGTAGGCATCCACGCGTGAATCTTTTTTTGCCATCGCATCTCCCGTGGCAGGGTGGTCGTTGTGGGGAACTCGTGGCGGTTCAGATTCCGACGTGTTAAAATAGTTGCTCAAGCGATTGTAAACTCCGCGACGAGCAGTTTTCCAGGATCTTCGGATGAAATACATTGTTTTCGCAATGATTGGCGTGGGCCTCTATTCGGCGGCGCCGGCGATCGCTTTTGCGGCCGGCCCGGAAATTGTCGCCGTCGCTCCCGCCGTGCCGCGAGAAGTCTGGTTGCAGCGGTTTCGGGACGGCGAGCGGGGGCGCGGTTTCGGCTTCGAGCGTGCCGCCGTCGCCCAATATGAAAAGCTGGAGCTAAATGTCGACCTCAAGGCGACGTTCGATAATCCGTTCGACCCGGACCAGGTCGACCTGTCGGCCGAGTTTACCGCCCCGTCGGGCAAGATGACGAAAGTCTGGGGCTTTTATAATCCGGGGCGGTTCAACTCGCTGTGGATGGTTCGCTTCACGCCGACTGAGGCGGGCGAGTGGAAGTATGTCGTGAAGGTCCGCGACCGCGAGGGGACGGCCGCCTCCGAGCTCAGCACCTTTAAGTGCATGCAAAGCGCGCACCACGGCTTCCTCACCATCGCCGCGAACAAGCGCTACTGGCAATACACGGACGGCACCAACTTCTACGGCGTCGGGCTGTGGTACAACGACAACTATAGCAACCACGGCCAAGGCTTCATCACCGAAGAAGGACTCGACGGGCTCAAGCAGCATGGCATCAACTTCATCTGCTTCTACCCGAGTCCATTGGAAACATTCGCCACCGGATTGGGCCGCTACGATCTCGATCGTGCGGGCCGGCTGGACGAGCTTTTCGACTGGTGCGAAAAACGCGAGCTGGCCATTGCCTGGAACCTCGTGTTTCACGCCCAGATTTCCGAGGAAGTCTGGGGCCAAGGCAACTCGCAGTATCGCCAGAATCCCTATCGCACGATCACGTCCGCCAAGGATTTCTTTGGCAGCGACGAAGCCTGGAAGCACCAGGAGAAACTCTACCGCTACGTCATTGCCCGCTGGGGCTACAGCCGGGCCCTCTATCTCTGGTTTGTGATCGATGAAATCAACGGCACGGAGGGCTGGACCGAGGGCGACCATGCCGGGGCCGAAGCCTGGTGCGGCAAGATGCGTGATTTCTTTCACGAGCACGATCCGTACGGACGGCCAACCACCGGCACGCAAAGCGGCGGCATCGACAACTGGTGGACCGGCGGCTATCAAGTCTTCGACGTTGCGGCCCGCGAGATCTACGAAGGCCAGGGACATCCGATGCCCAAGAGCAGCAAGCCCGACGTTTTGAACGACAATCCGCTTCAATACTCCTACCGCAATTACGCGTCGCAGGTGGCAAAGCTTTGGATGGATTTCGACAAGCCGGCGATCATTGGCGAGAGCGGCTGGAGCTCGACCTACTACGAACCGGGCACACCCGGCTACTTGGCGATCTATCACGACGCGCTGTGGGCATCGCTCGCCAACGGCGCGGCCGCCACGCCATTTTGGTGGGCCTACTCGCCGGTCGTGAACGACGCGGTCCTCAGCGGCCAAACCCGTGCATTCTCGCAGTTCGTCCGCGACATCGACTTCGCCAAGGCCCAGTGGCAGCCGGCCAAGGTTGAGATGTCAACGGGCGATGGTTGGGCGATGAAGAGCGACGCGACGATCTTTGGCTGGGTCGCCAACCCAATGTCGGGCGTCGCAAAGGAGTCGTTCACGATCACGGGTCTGGCCGACGGCGACTACGACGTGCGACTCTATACCACCTGGACGGGCCGGTATCTGCGACGCACGACCGCGACCGCCGCCGAGGGCAAGCTCACGATTGCGATTCCTGAAGCCCAAGCCCGCGACGGCCATGTGCAATCGATCGGCGACGACCTGGCGTTCAAGCTCACCAAACACGGCGCTTCGGCCACGACCGCCAGCAACTGAGAATTGTGTACAATTACGCTCGATCTACTCGACGTCCCTGCAGCATCGAAAAAGAGTCGGTTTAAAAGAACACTAATTCGGGCTAATTGTGGCTAAATTCTAATTAGTGATGATTAGTGTTGATAAGTGGTTCCCAGCGAACTTACACATCGTCGATTTACAAATCGCCGAGTTTTATGCCTACGCAACCGCGGATCAAGGAAACGTGTCTATATGTGGCCGATTTGCCGCGCGCCGTCAGCTTCTACACCGAGCTTTTCGGCTACGAGGTCATGACGTCCGACGATCGCTTCGCGGCGCTTGCGGTGGCGGGCCAAGATGTGCTGCTGCTATTCCTGCAGGGCGGCACGGTGGAGCCGGCGGTGCTGCCCAACGGCGGCGTGATCCCGCCGCACGATGGCGGCGGACAGAATCATCTGGGGCTCGCGATACCAGCAAGCGAGCTCGCGGATTGGGAATCGCGGCTCGCCGAGCGAGGCATCGCCGTGGAGAGCCGCGTCGGCTGGGACCGCGGCGGCATGAGCCTCTACTTCCGCGATCCCGACGGCCATCTGCTCGAGCTGTTAACGCCGGGCATCTGGCCGATTTATTGAGCGCGGTCGGCGGGCGAAGACATCCCCTTGAAATCCGTCCAGCGCGATTGCGGGACTCAAATCAGCCTTTCTTTTTCTTCTTGCGACCGCCTTTTTTGCCGCTCTTTTTTTCCACGGCCGCTGCCCGATTTTTTCCCGCCTTTGTCACTTTTATTCACCGTCGCCCACGCCCGGCGTTCGGCTTCCTCACCGCTCACACCGCGTTCTTTATAGCCCTCTTCGGTGTGCTCTGCCTTACGCTTTTGTTTTGTCGAGTATTTCTTTTTTTGAACCCTTCGCCATTATTGCTTGTCTTTGTTTTGATGGAGAAACACAACAGCAGTTGGCCTTCAGGCCAACTGCTGTTGTAACGTCGGATCGCTAACATGCTTTGACATTTGTAGGTTCATGCGAGGACGCTTCTTTATCGCTCGCTTGAACTTTGCTTGCTCGCCTGCCGGCCACTGCTTGTTGACTTATCCAATTGCTCCATGAGCTTCTTGGCCCGATCGAGATGTTTGTCGACAGTCGGTTGCGCATCTTTCACGATATCCCGAAGCTGGCCCGAAGCGTGTTCAGAAATCACGGCAAGGGCGGCTTGCATGTGCATGTGGCCCCCGATTTGGGCGCCGATATAGCAATCGTCAAATTCCCGGCCCGACTTGCCTTCCAGTTCCTTCTTCAAGTCGGCGGTGCAGCGCTCGGCGATTTGCCGCTCGATTTGCGACCGCTGATCGGAAGGCTGCTGCGAACCAATGAATTGCTGCAGCGTTTGGACCTGCTTGCTGTGGTCTTTCACCATCTCTTCGGCAAAAGCCTTTACGTCGCGGTCGCTGGCCCGCTCGGAAGCCAATTTACCCAGCTCAACTTCGCCTTGGTTGCCGGTCAGCAAACAAGCAGCAAGAACGTGATCCAGGTTTTGCTCCTGGTTTTGGCCTCGCATCCGTTGCGCGTCGGTTGTGGTTCCTTGCGTACCAGTCTGGTCCTGGCGAATTCTTTCGGTTGTCCCGGTCGAATTGTCACGATTCGGCAGCGGATGAGCCCCCGGCGAGCCCTGCATCTGCTGCGCATAACTGTCGCTGACCGCGATCAAGCTGGCTAACGCGGCCCACGCCAAAATTGCTACGATTCTGACACGATTCATAAGTGCACCATTCTCTTTCCTACCGGCTCCACTTCGGACAAAGGAGCGACAACGCGTCGCACACTAGGCATAAATTGTGCAAATAGGGTGCCAGGACAATGCGTTTAAAGCGCATGCGTTCAAGTCAGTCTCGGAAACGTACCGGACTTCCAAATCGCCGGTCGGTCTGCTCGCCCGTTGCGTTCTAAGCGTCTTCGTTCGCCGCGTTAAAATCGGATGGCGCTCGTCGCGGTGGATCGCAGCGTCGACAATTGTCACCCAGTGACGAGATGGATTTGCCTGCGCGGTCCGCAGGCTATTTGCTCGAACTGCTCACTAGGGGCATCTGAACGACCTATCGACGGATCCCTTCGCGATTGACTTTTTGGCGATACCAACATAGACTAGTCATAGACTAGTCAGAACAAATGGCTGCCAAAATATGCCCCTCAACCATTCCGGAACCGTCCCCCTTTACGACGCCAAGGCCCATTTTTCCGAGCTCGTCGCCCAGGCCGAAGCGGGCCAAGAAATCACGATCACCAGGCACGGCACGCCCGTGGTCAAGCTCGTGCCCGTCAAGCAGCAACACTCGCCCGAAGAACGCCGCGCGGCGATCGAACGCCTGATCGAGAATCGCAAGGGGATTACTTTGGGCGGGCTCAAGATTCGTGACCTAATTGAGAAAGGTCGTCGATGACCGCCATCTTCATTGTTGACTGTTCGGTAGCAATGACGTGGTTATTTGAGGACGAGGCGACCGATGCGTGCACCGATCTATTGCGTCGGTTGGGGACTCAGACCGGACTTGTTCCCGCATTGTGGTACCTTGAGATCGCCAATGTGATTGGCGTTGCTGAGCGGGCGAAACGGATAACGCTCGACAAGTCGGCTATCTTCATCGGGCAGCTGTCGCAGCTCGATCTCGAAGTCGAGCCCGAATCGCCGGACCGAGTGTTTCACGACCTCTTGCCTCTTTGCCGCGCGCACGAGCTCAGCAGTTACGACGCGGTCTACCTTGACTTGGCTGCGCGGCACCGTCTTCCGCTAGCGACTTTGGACGATCGGCTGCGCAAGGCCGCCAAGAAACTGGGCGTCAAACTTCTCGGCAAATAGTCGCGTCACTGGCTGCGTGGTTTAACCAATTTGTAATTGAACATGGGTTATCAAACTCTCCGCCAGTGCGTCGACGACTTGGAGCGGCATCGTCGGCTGGTACGCGTCGAGGCGGAGGTCGACGCGCGGCTGGAAGTGGCTGAAATTCAGCGGCGGGTTTGTGCGGAGGGTGGGCCTGCGCTGCTATTCACGCGCGTGCGCGGGTGCCGGTTTCCGCTGGTGAGCAATCTGTTCGGGACGCTCGATCGAGCACGGTTCATGTTCCGCGACACGCTCGCCGACGTCGAACGGTTGGTGCAATTGAAGGTCGAGCCGACGGCATTCTTGCGGAAGCCTTGGCAGTATGCTGGCGCGGCGCGATGCGCGGCCGCGATGCTTCCTAGAATGATGAGCCGGGCGGCGGTGACGGCGCATGAAACGACCATCGCGGAGCTGCCGCAGCAAGTGAGCTGGCCCGAGGATGGCGGGTCGTTTATCACGCTGCCGCAGGTCTACACGGAAGATGTGCGGTCGCCCGGGTTGCGGCATTCGAACCTGGGCATGTATCGTGTACAGCTTTCGGGCGGCGAGTATCAGCCGGGGCGCGAGATCGGCTTGCACTACCAAATTCAGCGGTCGATTGGCGTGCATCATGCGGCGGCGATCGCTGCGGGTCAGCCGTTTCGCGCGAATATCTTTGTCGGCGGCCCGCCGGCGATGATGCTCGCGGCCGTGATGCCGCTGCCCGAAGGGATGAGCGAATTGGGGTTTGCTGGGGCGCTGGCGCGGCGACGCGTGCGGATGTTTCGCTCGCCGGTCGGACTGCCGATTCATGCCGATGCGGATTTTTGCGTCTGCGGAACGGTCGTGCCCGGCAAGCTGCTGCCGGAAGGGCCGTTTGGCGATCACTTGGGGTATTACAGCCGGCAGCATGACTTTCCGGTGCTGGCCGTTGAGCACGTCTTTCACCGCGACGATGCGATTTGGCCATTTACGGTGGTGGGACGGCCACCGCAAGAGGACACCGTGTTTGGCCAGTTGATTCACGAGCTCACCGGGCCGATGATTCCGGCCGTGTCGCCCGGTGTGCACGCGGTTCATGCGGTGGATGCGGCG
>DASYDU010000262.1:0-3794 GCA_036499445.1 Lacipirellulaceae bacterium | reverse complement strand
GTAAGAGAACCCGCCTGGAAGGCAGAGGATTTGAAACTCGCCCACGTGCTGCGGCTTTTCCAAAACGCGATTCACATGCCACCGCTCGGGGCTGCCGCCGGCGAGCGAGAAAGCGTGCGCGGTCTCTTCGTCGCAATTCGTTCCCGGCGCTCGTAGGATTAATATGCGTGGTGCTGACATTGCAATTCGGTTCCGTGCCGGGCTATCCGACGAACGCCCCTTGCCAGGCTGCCTTCAAATCGTGAATCGAGGCGTAGATCACGGTCCGGCCGCCGGCCGCGATCGTCAAACGCTCCTCCATTTCCACTACGCCGATCTTATCGACCGGCAGGCCACTCATAATCCTCGCGAACTCGGCGGTCGTGTCCCCCGCGACTTCGCACACAAATCGCGTGTTCGACTCGCTGAACAGGCGAATCGCGACGGCATTATCGCCGTCAGCGATAGGCACTGCGTCGAGATCAATTCGCGCGCCGCAGCCGCCTGCAAACGCCATTTCCGCCACGGCCGCCGCCAGACCCCCTTCGCTGAGATCATGGCACGCCCGAATACATCCAGCCTGAATCGCCCGATGCACGGCACTAAACGTCCGCCGCGCCATTTCCGGTTTTACGGTCGGTGCCTTCCCGCCGCTCAGTCCGTTCACGAGTGCATAATGCGATCCGCCCAGTTCGTCCCTCGTCTCGCCAATCAAATACAACAGGTTGCCAGGCGTCTTGAGATCCATCGTGACCGCGCGTCCGATATCGTCCATCTGCCCGATCGCGCTTATCAGAAGGGAAGGGGGGATCGCGATCGTCCGCCGTTCGTCGCGGCCATCCATATAACTAAATTCATTGTTTAAGCTGTCCTTGCCGCTGATAAACGGCGTCCCGAACGCGACCGAAACGTCGTGGCATGCCAACGCCGCCCGTGCGAGCGACCCCAGCGTCTCGGGCCGCTCGCAATCGCCCCAACAGAAGTTATCGAGAATCGCGATCCGCGCGGGATCGGCTCCGACGGCCACGCAATTTCGCACCGCCTCGTCGATCGCGCTCGCCGCCATGTCGTAAGTATCGAATTCCCCATAGCGCGGATTCATGCCGCAGGCGATCACCACGCCGCGCCGCGAGCTGAGCACCGGCCGCAACACGGCCGCATCACTTGGTCCATCACGGTGGATCCCGACCAGCGGTTTGATCACGCTGCCGCCCTGCACCTCGTGATCGTATTGCCGGATGATCCATTCCTTGCTCGCCACGTTTGGCGACGCCAAGATTCGCAACAAATCGTCCGTGTAGTTGTCTTTGAGCGTCGGTGCGCAGGGCAGGGGAGCCGCCGCTTTAAACTCGGCCTGGCGGATCACCGGCGGTCGGCCCTCGTGCAAAAACTTCATCTCCAAATCCGCAACCTGCGTTCCCTGGTATAGCAACCGCAGCCGACCAGTCGGCACAAATCGCCCGATCGCCATCGCCTCCACGCCCTCCGACTTACACAACTCTAGTAGCGTGGGCCACTTCTCTTCCGACACGGCCAGTACCATTCGCTCTTGCGCTTCGGAAATCCAAATCTCCGTGTACGAAAGGCCGGCATATTTCAAGGTCGCGCGATCGAGATTCACTTCAGCGCCGATCTTCTCCCCCATCTCGCCGACCGCGCTGCTAAAGCCGCCCGCACCGCAATCAGTCAGCGCACGAAACAAACCTTGGTCACGGGCGGCAAGCAGCACGTCGAGCACCTTCTTCTCTTCGATCGCATTGCCGATCTGGACCGCGCCGCCGGAAAGTTGATCGCTCTGGCTGGTCAGCTCCGCGCTGGAAAAAGTGGCGCCGTGGATGCCGTCGCGCCCGGTCCTGCCGCCAACCGCCACAATCAAGTCGCCGGGCTCCGGCCGCTGCTTTTTCGATTGATCACGCGGCAGCAAACCAACATTGCCGCAGAACACAAGCGGATTGCCCAAATAGCGCTCATCGAAGTACACCGCGCCATTAACCGTGGGGATTCCCATCCGGTTGCCGTAGTCGCGGACCCCTTCGACGACGCCCCGCATTACCCGCGCCGGATGCAATGTCCCCGGCGGCAGCGCGTCGGCCGCTGTGTCGGACGGAGCGAAGCAGAACACGTCGGTGCTGCAAATCGGCTTCGCCCCCAGGCCCGTGCCCATGATATCGCGGATCACGCCGCCAACCCCCGTGTTCGCTCCGCCATACGGCTCGAGCGCCGACGGATGATTATGGGTTTCCACCTTGAAGGCGACATTGAATTGTTCATCGAACCGCACCACACCCGCGTTGTCGACGAAAACGCTCTCGCACCAGTCACCGCTGCCCAAACTGGCGCGAATCTGCTGCGTCGCCGCGAAGATCGTTTCCTTGAGCATGTTCGTGAACTGACGTTCGCCATTTTCGTCGCGATAGGCGATCCGCCCGGCAAGCGTCTTGTGGCTGCAATGCTCGCTCCAAGTTTGAGCGATGGTTTCCAGCTCGATGTCCGTGGGCTCGCGGCCCAACTCGCGAAAGTGCTGCCGAATCGTCTGCATCTCTGCCAACTGGAGGTAGAGCTGCCCCTCGCGGCTTAGTCGCGCCAGCGCGTCGTCGTACAAATCGCGCACCGCGACCGTCCGCAAGCTGAATTCGTACTTCCGACCCAGCTCCAATTCTTTGAGCGGCAGCGGCCCATAGACCACCTGCTCGATCGCGTCGTTGGCCAGTAGCCGCGTGCTTATGTTGCGAATCGCAGCTTCGTCGACGCCGGCAAACCAATACTTTCGCAGTGTCATCACAGCTTCGATCGGCACACCCAGATCAGCGGCGGCCGCGAGCGTGCTCTGCGCCACGGGATCCATCACCCCTGGTTTCAATAGCACGGTCACGCAAGGTGCGCCTTCGTCGCCATGAAGACTTGCCGGCTGTTGATACAAGTCGGCGTCGCCGACCTGCCCGAAAAGCGGCCGTTCTACAACCAGGTCGGCGAGCAATCCACCGGCCAAGCGTTCGATCTGGCCACGATCGAGCGACGCTCCCTGGACCAGAAAGCCGCGGGCCGCTGCGACATGAAGTCGATTCGACCATCCCAGCTCGCGGGCCGCGGCCGCCACGCGCGCAGCCGCCCGATCGGGCTCACCTGCGGCGGGATGGATGTCAATCTCCCAGAGCATCGCGCTTCGACTTTATCTCCCGTGCCTGCTCGATGATTTCCAAAAGGCGCCGCTCGTCTCCCGCGGCCAGTGCCGATCGCAATTCCCTAACCAAGCCTTCAAATCGATCGAGTGCCGCGAGTATGTGCTCGCGGTTCGTCGTGAATATCGGCCGCCACATGGCCGAGTCGCCGCCGGCAATCCGCGTTGTATCCCGCCAACCGCTCGCCGCCAAGGGGAGCAAATCATGCGGTGTGGATGCGGCCAGCGCGAAGGCGACCAAATGCGGTAAATGGCTGGTCGCGGCGAGCGCCGAGTCGTGCGCGGCCGGGCTCATGGTCAGGACTTCCGCCCCCACGCTTCGCCAAAACTCGGAGATGCTCGCGACGGCGCCAGGCTCGCTGCTCGCGGTTGGCGTCACAATTACCTTGCGGTTTACAAGCAGATCGGCCCGGGCAACTTCCACGCCTGTGCGGTGGTCGCCCGCCAGAGGATGGCTTCCCACAAAGCGCGGCACACCCTTCTGATTCGCGAGCTGCCCCTCAACAGTCGATACGATGGCTTCCTTCGTGCTTCCGGCGTCCGTGATGAGCGCATCACTTCGGCTCGCTGCGCCGATTTGACGCACAAACTCGGCGATCGTGTCGACCGGTGTGCAGACGATCGTCAGATCCGCGTT
>DASYDU010000261.1:0-30089 GCA_036499445.1 Lacipirellulaceae bacterium | reverse complement strand
CAATATTGTTAATCTCCAAATCAACGACGAGGACCAAGGTACGTTCACCTATTCATCCTACGCCCCCAGCGCGGACGATCGCTTCGTCACCATGTACAATGACACCAGCAATGCCGAATTCGATTATGTCGAAGTCCGCGTGGGGGAAAACTGATGTGACTTCCATTCCCACAGCAATATCACACGTCCGCTTGCATTTAAGTCAAAGCGACAAAGAGGAGGGGAGGCGACGAGAACGGTCGGCCAACGTCCTCTGTTTGTCTTCTCGGCACGTATTTTCCGTTGCCATTGTTCGCTGTCCGCGGCACGCGCGACGGCTCAGACCGGCACTGACACTGATCGAAGTTGTCGTGTCGACGATGATTGTCGGAGTATTGATGGTCGCCGAATTGAACGCGCTCGGCAGCGCCACAAGCTCGGGCAAATCGGCCGGAAACCGGGCGATAGCGCTGGGGCTCGCCGATGACCTGATGGCCGAGATACTCAAAGCCAAATACGTCGACCCCGGCAGCTCCCCGACGTTTGGCCCGGAAACGGGCGAAAGCGGCACGTCGCGGGCCGCGTTCAATGACGTGGACGACTACAACGGTTGGAGCGAACAGCCGCCCCAAGCTCAGGACGGAACGGCCCTGACCGATCGCAGCGACTGGCGGCGACGCGTAACCATCGATCGAGTGACGGTGAGCGACCCGACGAAGACATCAACGACTGAAACCGGAGTCAAACGAATTTGTGTCGACGTCGACTTCAAAGGCACGAATTTAGTCGAGCAAACCGCTCTCCGCGCCGACACCGATCAATGAGATCATTAGCTGCGACGCTCAGCGAGCGAGAAGCGAGGAAAAGCCCGTGCTCAGCCGAAACAGAACTATTTCGGATTTCGGACTTCGGATTTCGGATTGCGCGCGATTGCGCCGCACTCCGTACTCCGCACTTCGCAATTCCCGACGTCGTGTGGGCAGTGTCTACATCGCGGTGCTCGGCACTTCGCTGATTGTGGCGCTCCTGGCCCTCTCAGCGCTCGCCTTGCAGCGAATCCAAAACCGGATGCTAGGCACATCCACCGATATTCGACAGGCTCAACTCAATGCCGAAGCCGCCGTCGAACTCGGGCTACTCGCCATGAAGCAAGACACCAATTGGCGAACGACCTATACGAGCGGCCACTGGATCACCAACCGCACTCTCACCGCCGGCACGTGCAGCCTTGATGGCACCGATCCCGTAGACGGCAACCTCGCAAACAACACGACAGATCCCGTGGTATTTACGGGAATTGGCGACTACGGCTCTGCTGAGCAACGTGTGCGAGTCACGGCCGACCCGCAAGCCAAGCCGCTAAGTTGTCTCAGATCCGGTGTGGCGGCCGGCCATTCGGTCACGCTTACAGGATCGGTACTGCGTTCGTCGGGCTTAGTCTCCGCAAATCTTGCCTCGGCGTCTGCTTCCACCATCTATGGAAATGTTCAGGCAACTTCGATTAGCGGCTCGACGTATGCTGGCACTTCGACCCAAATCAGTTCCAGCCAGCTCCCGACGATGCCGACCTGGACAACCGTATTCAACTACTACAAGACGAACGGCTCACAACTCGATATCTCGAAGATGCCGACCAAGGCAAGTAACTTAGCGCGGAACTCGAACGTAGAAGCGGCAATCGGCACAAATGATTGGACTGGCTCGCCGCTGGGCTCATCCGCGGCCACTATTGCGCAGTCCAACTTGTTTCAGACTTCTGGCTTAAACAGTTTGAAGGTCTCAAGCCGTGCGGACTATACGGCCGGCGCCGCACAATATATCAGCGACTATATAATCTCGGGGCAATCGTACCTTGTGGACTGCATGGTTCGGCCGACGGCCGGAATTTCGCAAAATTTTGTGATCAGCCTGTGTACGAAAGGAACCGGTGCGGCACAGACCGTCGTCAGTTCGAGCACGTCAGTGCAAACGAACAATTGGAAAGATGTAACTGCCCAGCTCGTGGCACCGAGTTGGAGCGGTAATTTGGCTTACGCCTACGTGAAGATTTCCGGCGCCAGTGCCAGCAACACCGGGACATTTTACGTCGACGACTTTACTGTCCGCGAAGCTCCTACGGGTCTGGTGATCTATCAGCAGGTGCTGGGCCCCGGCGTCGACAATCTTTACGTGGGCGCCCCGGTAAATGCACAGGGCATTTATTGGATCGACTGCAGCAACAACAACTTATACATTTCGCGGTCGCGGATCAAAGGCACGCTGCTGGTCATCAATCCGGGGACAAGTTCCTGCATTGGCCCCGGCCCCATTCGCTGGTCGCCGGCGGTCTCTGGTTATCCCGCGCTATTGGTCCATGCCGACACTGCGACGAAGGCGAATTTCTCGATCCAAGCGACCAATCGCGTGCTCAGCGAAAGCGAAAACGGGGTGAACTACAATCCGGCAGGCGTCTCCAGCGAGGAATTCGGCCAGGACACGGACATGAACGAGACTTATTCCTCGGAAGTCTCCGGTCTGGTGGCCGTGGAGAACAATCTCACCTACCAAAACAATGGGCTGATTCGTGGGACGGTGATTGTGGGCAATGATCTCATTTCCACCGGCGGCGCGCTCGAAATCTCCTATCAGCCCGAATCGCTTCTCAATCCGCCGCCCGGCTTCACGGGTACGAACACCTATGTCCGCCGCCCGGCATCCATGACGAAAACGGTCCTGCCTTAGCCGCTTGTCGACGGTCAGACTTTCGGGGAATAATCAAGGGACTTCTTTGTACCCTGCGCCCGAGTCCCGGATCGTTTCGATGCATCGTCGCCCTTTGCTCGACATGCTTGCCGCCTACCGCCAAATCTTTCCGGCGGAAGCCGACGTTGTCGACCGCATTTGCCACTTGGTCCAGACCCATGCCAATTGCTTCGACCGCACGTGTCGTCCCGGCCATATCACGGGGGCAGCGTGGATTCTTTCGGCCGATCGCCGCCGCTCGCTGCTGACCCACCATCGCAAGTTCGGCCGTTGGCTGCAGCTCGGCGGCCACGCGGACGGCCAATGGCAAATCGAGCAGGTGGCGCTTCGCGAAGCGCGGGAAGAATCGGGCATGAAGGCATTCGACTTCATACCGATTGACGGCGCCCTACTTCCACTTGACCTAGACGTCCATGATATTCCGGCGCGTTGCGACACCGCAGGCCAAATCGTCGAAGATGCCCATGAGCATCACGACGTGCGATTTTTGCTGATTGCCCAACCGGATCAGCGGATCCGCGTCAGCGAGGAGTCGCTCGATGTTGCCTGGTTTACTTCGGACGAAGTGCTCGAATTGACAACCGACGAGAGCGTACTGCGAATGCTGCGCAAGGCGCTTGCGCTGGTCGGATAATCGCCGTGCGGTGGACCGGCCAAACCGTCTAGCGGCCCTCGGCTCTCCTTGTCTATTCCACTGTCCGCGTGTTAAGTTGAGCAGCGCCGACAGTTTGCTCAACCTTTCTCGCCAGGAACCCGGAACCATGTCTACAGCCGCTGGTGTCCAAAAAGTCCGCCGCAAGGACGTGCCGGAAGGCCATGTGCTCTGCGAATACTGCACGGCAAAATGCTGCCGATATTTCGCGTTGCCGATCGAAACGCCGACGGATTTCGAAGACTACGAATTCATCCGCTGGTTCTTGTTGCACGATCGGGCCACCGTGTTTAAGGAAGACGGCGACTGGTATCTTTTGGTGCACACCGAGTGCGAGCATCTCCAGCCGGACAACCGCTGCGGAATCTACGAGACCCGGCCACAGATTTGCCGCGAGTACACGACCAAGGATTGTGAATACGACGACGACTGGACGTACGATTTTTACCTCGAAACCGCGGATCAAGTGGCGGAGTACATGGAGGCAATCTTGCCCAAAAAACGGCGAAGCATCCGCAGCGCGCGGCCGGCGCTGCTGCCGATTTTGGCGTGAAGAATTACCCGAATCTTTTTACGGCGTGTCGAACCCTCGTATCCAACCCCGAACCCTGAAGGGCTTCCGCGACTACCTGCCGGAAGTGATGCTGCCGCGCGAGCGGATCATCGACACGGCCCGTCGCGTATTTCGCTCCTACGGCTTCAGTCCGATCGATACGCCGGCGCTCGAATATCTCGATATCTTGCTCGGCAAGGGGAGCGCGGAGACCGACAAGCAGCTCTATCGCTTTCAGGATCACGGCGGACGCGACGTCGGCCTGCGTTTTGACCTGACGGTGCCGCTCGCCCGATTTGCCGCGCAGCACATCGGTGAATTGGGAACGCCCTTCAAACGCTACCACATCGCGACGGTCTGGCGCGGCGAAAACACCCAGCGCGGACGGTACCGCGAATTCATGCAGTGCGACTTCGACACGATCGGCACGCTGTCCACCGCCGCCGATGCTGAAGCCATTCTTGTCGTCGGCGACCTGATGCGCTCGATTGGCTTTGGTCACTTCAAGATTCGCATCAACGACCGAGCGGTGCTCAACGGCCTATTGGAAAAGGTAGGTCTCGGTGAAAAGGCTACTCTGGTTCTGCGAGCCCTCGATAAGCTCGCCAAGATCGGTGCGCAAAAAGTTACCGACGAAATGCAGGCCGTGGCCGGTGCCACCAGCGGCCAAGCCGAACAGGTGCTCCAGCTCGTGCAGCTCTCCGGCAGTAACGACGAGATTCTCAAAGCGCTGCAGACGCTTGGCGCAGGCAACGAGCTCGGCGAGCTCGGTGTGGCGCGCTTGAGTGACGTGGTCTCCACGGTGAACGCGGTTTCGGGCTCAAGCGGAATGGTGCAGATCGATGCCTCGATCGCCCGTGGTCTCGACTATTATACCGGCTTAGTTCTTGAAACGACCCTCGACGACCTGCCGGACATCGGCAGCGTGTGCAGCGGTGGTCGCTACGACAATCTCGCCGAACTCTATACGAACCAGCAATTGCCCGGCGTCGGTGCGTCGCTCGGGCTCGACCGTTTGCTGGCCGCGATGGAAGAGCTCAAGCTCATTGAGCCGGTTCACACGCCAGCCGAGGTGCTCATTCCATTGTTTGCGGGAGTGCCCGTCGGCTTCTACTTATCGCTCGCCGCAGAGTTGCGCTCCGCCGGCATCGGCGTCGAAGTCTATCCCGAGGCCAAGAAGCTCGGCAAGCAATTGCAATATGCCGACCGCCGCGGCTTCCGCGTGGCGATCATCGCCGGCGACCAGGAGCTTGCGGCAGGCGAGTGCCAAATCAAAGACCTTTCGAACGGCGGCAGCGTCACCGCCTCGCTCGTCGACCACGCGGCCGCCGTGATTGCCGAAATTCACCGCATCTTGGCGAAGTGAACGCAATAGTGTACAACTGCGAACACCCATGGCCAATCGCGACAATCATTACGAAGCCGCTTTCGAGGCTTACTTGCGCGAGCGACGTCTGCCGTACATCGCGGTCGACGAGGCCCGACGCAGTCTGGTGCCCGATGGCTCACTCAAGAGTCTCGACTTCATCGTCTCGCCGCCGGGCGATATCTCTTGGCTGGTCGATGTGAAAGGGCGTCGCTTTCCGTCAGGTGATGAGCACCATCAGTACTGGAAAAACTGGTCGACGCGGGACGATCTGCGAAGCCTAGCCGCTTGGCAAAACCACTTTGGCGAAGGATTTTGCCCCATCTTGGTCTTTGCTTACCATCTCGTGGGCAGTCGCTCGCCGCTGCCACGCGAGCAACTCTTTGAGTATCGCGGCGCCCATTACGGCTTTCTCGGCGTCCGCCTGGCCGATTATATGCCGCACGCTCGGCCGCTGTCCGACAGTTGGGACACCGTGGCGATGCCCAACAGCCTGTTCCGCCGTGCGGCCCGTTCGCTCGACGCGATGCTTGACCGATCGCCAGTGACGGCGTGTGGCGATGTGCCTGATTGGCAGGAGCTGCCGGCCCATCTACAATGGGAAGCGTAGAGAATCGCGACCAAGGAGACTCGACATGACCAATTGGATCAATATGCTCACATGGGACGTGATCCGTCTCGCCGATTCTTCACCGATGTTCCACTTCTTCGGCCTGCTGGCCCGTGGACACGACAAAAGCGAGGGAGGGGTCAGCGGACCGAGCGGGCCTCCGGCGTACGGCGTGTCCTGGGCCCTAATGTTGTTTTGCGCCATCCTGGGATTGATGGTCACGCTCACGCCGATCCGTCGCAGCATCGAGGTCAAACGGCCGAAGGATGAATGAAGAAGAGCAGGAGAGCAGAAGATTCAGACCCGGAAGACAAAACATCTGCTCTTTTGTTCTACAGCTCTTCCGACCTTCTGCTTTTCTTGTCTTTGCACCTACGCCGCTTGGGATCCCATTTTAGCTTGTTCGTGGCAAAAGGACTGGACGGCGTCGATTACCGATTCCTGCTCGGCCGCCGAAAGCTCCGGATAGATCGGTAGCGACAACACCTCGCGACAGGCCTGCTCGGTCTTCGGTAAGCTGCCTTCGCGATAGCCGAGCGGAGCAAAGCACTTTTGTAAATGGAGCGGCACCGGATAGTAAATTGCCGAACCGATTTGCCGCCCGGCCAGATATTTATGCAGCGCGTCGCGGCGACCGCCGGCGACGCGGACCGTGTATTGGTTCCAGACGTGCCGGCAATGCTTGTCGAGCGGCGGCCCGATTAGTTCACGGCCTAAGCCGCGCATCGCAAACTCCGCGGCATAGTGGGCCGCATGTTGTTCGCGTTCGCGCGCCCACCGGTCCAGGTGGGGCAATTTCACGCCGAGCACCGCCGCCTGCAGCGCGTCGAGCCGGCTATTGAGACCAACATAGTGGTGGTAGTACCGCGGCTGCTGGCCATGATCCCGCAAGATGCGCAGCTTGGCCGCCAACTCACTGTCGCTCGTCGTGATCATGCCGCCATCGCCGAAGCCGCCCAAGTTTTTCGTTGGATAGAAACTCAGGCAACCCATCGTGCCGAGCGAGCCGGCCCGCTTGCCTTTGTATTCCGCCCCGATCGCCTGGCAAGCGTCCTCGATGATCGGCACGCCGCGGGCCGCGGAAGCGATTGAGCGGATCTCGTCCATCGGCGCGCACTGACCAAACAGGTGAACTGGAATAATCGCCTTGGTGGCCTTGGTCAATTTGCCGAGCACCTGGCCCGGATCGAGATTAAACGAGCGGGCGTCGATATCGACAAACACCGGCGTCGCGCCAAGCCGCCAGACAGCGCCCGCGGTGGCAAAGAACGTAAAGCTCGGTAGGATCACCTCATCGCCGGCGCCAACGCCCAGGACCATGAGGGCCAGGAGCAGCGCATCGCTGCCCGAAGCGCAGCCGATCGCATGCTCCACTCCGCAATACTCGGCCACGGCCTTTTCGAGTTTGCCGCAGGCCGGACCATGCACAAACGCGCCCGACCGGCAAACCTCGGCCATCGCTTCGACAATCTCTTCGCCGAGCTGCGCATTCTCGCGGGTGACATCGAGCATGGGTACGGGGCTGGGCACCGCTGTATTGGCTTTCGCTACTGCTAGCGTTTGTTTCATCGCGCAATCTCCTCCGCAGATCAGGATGGGTTTGTGGCGAGAAGAGTACGAACATGGGACGGGGGCGGTCAATGCCAGGAACTGCCGTTGCGAACTGATCTTGCGATACCTTGAACCACGAGGTATACCTCCGACCCATGGCGAAGAACTCAAATCCAGACTATCTGAACGGCGTGCCGGAGCTTGTCCTACTCCAGCTTTTGGAGCGCCGGCCGATGTATGGCTACGAGCTGGTGCGAGCGATCGAGCGCTCGACCGGCGAAGTGCTGGCGTTTGGCGAGGGCTGCATTTATCCGGTCCTGCATCGGCTCGAGGCCGATGGTTCGCTGGCGGGCAAGCGCGAAACGGTGCAGGGCCGTAGCCGCGTGGTTTATCGCCTGACCGCCGGCGGCCGCATGCGACTGGTCGGCCGCATCGCGGCTTGGCGCAACGTTTCGGTGGCCGTGAACCAAATTCTGCTGGGAGACGAGCATGGACGACCAGCAACGACTTGAAGCGCTTCGCGCGGAACTCGCTTCCCGCGGTTTGTCGCGCGCTTATATCGAACGTCTCGTCGCGGAGCTCGACGACCACATTGCTGATCTTGCGAATCATCTTCTCAATCCTGCTTCTCATCTTGAAAGGAATCTCGACATGAGCGCGGCAAGGAAGCCAGACTACTTTGTTGACAATTTGGGTGAGCGAATCGGAACACCGACGCAATTAGCGATCTTCGCGGCCGAACAATACCGGGCTCGCAGCTTTTTGGGACGACATCCGATTCTAACTTTTGTGATGGCGCCGTTGCCTGTATTCGCCGCACTGTGCTTGACGTATTACTTGGTGGTCGCTTTGCCAATCCTCGCTTTCGTGTACCTCGCCGAACATGTGCTCGGATGGCCTTTTGCCATCGAGAAACATCCGTGGTTCGGGTGCGGAGTCCTCACGTTTTTCTCGTGCGACTTGGTCGTTTTGGCTCCAATCACTACAGCTTGGCTCCTGAGCCGTCTAGCTATTCGCAACGCCGTCAACTGGCGATGGCCGACCGTGGCGTGTGCGCTATTGGCCGCCGTGGTCGCAATGGTTCGGTTCTCCTGGAACCTGCACCCCGGGCCGCACCAGAATGGAGTGTTCACTATCGGGTTCAATGTCGGATCGTCGGCACAATGGATACTGCTTGACTGGTTGCCAAAGTTTGGGCTGGCGCTGGCGATCGGATTGGCTCTGGTTTGGCGTGCGCGGCGACCGGGCGATGCCCAAAATAGCGACGGCCCGGCCACAATTTCGACTCTTCCGGCAGCTTGAATTGCCGACTTCGCCGGCTGCCCGTCGACTTTTCAGGGGCCAATCGCGTATATTCAGTGGGCGGTTGCGGGTTCTCAATTCATCGCGCGTACGAGGTCAAAATGAACGCTTTCAAAAGTTTTGCGGCTGGATTCGGTCTGCTGTTGGTGCTGGGATTGGTGATGGGCGCCGACGACGCCAAGGTGACTGTCACGGTGTCTGAGATGCACGTCTGCTGTGGTGCGTGTATCAAAGCGATCGAGAAGGCGGTGGCCAAGGTGCCCGGCGTCGAGGCCAAGGTCGAGCAAGAGTCGGGCGAGGAAGGCGAAGGGATGGCCACGCTGACTGCGGCCAACTACGAGACGATTCAAAAGGCGATCGACGAAATTGCCAAGGCCGGCTTTCACGGCGACCTGGACAGCGACAAGGTGAAATTTGCCCCGATCAAGACGGCCGACGGCAATGTGAAGACGCTGGAGATCGCCTACATTCACAACTGCTGCAAAGGTTGCTCGAAGAGCATCAACGAAGCGCTGGGCGAAGTGAAGGGCCTTACGACCAAAACGATCGAGCCGAAGAAGTCGTCGTTTACTCTTGAAGGCGACTTCTCGCCGGCGGACGTGGTGAAGGAGCTCACGGAAGCGGGCTTCTATCCGACGCTGAAGTAGCGATTCATTTTTCATCGTTCGCACTGCTCGCGATTGCGTTGTCCCTTCGCTTGGACAAATCCTCGGGGTTCTCGCGAAGGGGACAACTTATTTGCGCGAAATCACCGAGAATCTCCCGAAGGGGACAAATCTGGTCGTCGTAAGTCGTTAAAGTTCCCAAGGGGCCAACTTGTTTGGGGGCTGGCGGCTTGAGACTGGGGGCTGGGGTGAGCAACAAAATTCTTTCAGCGCGCAGCGGTAGCGCTCGTGAGCGTCGTTGACGCGCGTGCGCTCTCTTTGCGTCGCCAGCTCGACATTCGAATTGTCAAAGAACTTTGAGCGACTCGGCGCCAGCGCAGGGGATTGCTGCGCTGGCGCGAGCCACTCGTTTTCCGATCGCAAAAACTCTTCTTTGGCGGCCGCCTTCGCAGCCCGCACTCAATTTCCTGCAGGAGTCGTGCCTGCGCCCATGCGCTGGGGCACGAAATTGCAGACGATCACACTAGTGTACGTGCGTTTATAGCTGATTGTCTGGCTCGTTAAATAACCCAATTTCGGTTGCGCCAAAATCAATTTGCCTTAACTCACTGCGATTTAGGGATTAAGGTGCAAATCCGCTGGCTATTGGGAAAGTCTGCGATTGCCCGGCAACCGACGTTGAAAAGTGATCCCACTGGGCAGTTTCCACGGCCAAGGAGGCACCCGCGTCTGCCAGCGGCCGAGAAAATTTCAAAACTTTCACCACGCGCTAGTCGCGGCGGGAGCGGGCGGGTTGCTACAATGGCGACCGCCTCGTGGGTTCGGTTCCCAGCTCAATCCCTATGGGAAATGTCGATTTAGGAAATGCTACTGCAAACTAACGCCTCCAAATTCACCAGGAGTCAACAAAATGTTCAAGCGCCAGAACAGATTCCGTCGCACTTTCGTCGCCATTATCGGAGCCTGCTTCGCCGGACTTAGCTCAAACGCGCAGGCCGCGAATCTCCTAACGAATCCTAGTTTTGAGCTGGGAACTTTCGTAAACCGCGGCGACGGATTTCAGATTCTGCCGATTGGTTCCACTACCATTGCCGACTGGACCGTGGTTAATGACTCGTTGGCATGGGGCACCGTGCCAAACTCTGCGGCGGGTGTAAATCCCATAACTCCTTTCGACGGATCATTCTTCCTCGATCTGCAAGGCGATGGCACCTTCAGTGCGCCTTATGGAGGCGTGATGCAAACGCTGACGACCGTCTCCGGACAGCAGTATCATCTCGCTTTTAACTTGGGGACCGAGCAGAGTGCCAGTTCCCCAGCCACGCACGGACCAATTTCTGTGACAGCGACCGCCGGAAGCACATCACTTCCGTTCACGTTCGATCCCGGTGGTACCGGCACGCAGTGGGGCGAGTTCGGATTCGATTTTACTGCGTCGAGCAGCAGCACTCCGATCAGTATCGTCGGGGCAGTCACGACTGGCGGAGCTTATATTGGCCTTGATCTTGTCTCAGTAACGCTCGTGCCTGAGCCTTCCACGGTCGCCCTTTCCGCGTGTGGCGCTCTCGCTCTACTGATCGGCGCTCGTCGCAAGTTATTGAACCGCTCGGCACCTGCCGCTTAGCTCAGCCAGTTGGCACCACCCGCACTTGCCCACCGGCGCAGTCGTGCCGGCAGGTCGGGCGGTTCTCAGACGGATCTGCCGTCGGCATCGGGCCGCAGCATCCAGCCATCGAATGGCTCGGCCGAATGTTTGGCAATCACGTCGGGCTATTGCGCCAGTAGCCGCTGGGTCACTGCACCAGCCGACCGCGGCCCGCGCACGCTCAGGCGGCTGCATGCCCGTCAGATCGGAGGTTTTCGATTTTCAGCCAGGCGGGATTTGCCGGAAGGCGACGGCGTTCGGACCAAGACGGAGCGTACCATGCGGAACGAAACCGTGGCGAAGTTTGTGCCACAGTCTCTGCACGTTGGCCCCAGCGATGTGGAAGTTTCACCTTGATCCGACTTTCGGCATAGCCGCTACACCTTTGATGCCTCCGCGGTAGAATCACGGCATGGGCCTCCTTAACCCGCGATTCACGTTGTCAGCGATGTTTGGCACAGCTGTTTTCTCAACCTTCCATTTCGTTGGTGGCTTTGCCTTAATGGCCGTGTGGAGTGTTAGTCGTAGGGAGACATCACCGCAGCTACTCAACGCTCTCGTCGGGATTCTTGTCAACGTCTGGTGGTTCCCCGGTCTCCAGGTTCATAATTTATTTAACATCCACGACGGCGTTCTAAACTTGCTCATACCGGTTGCCAACAGTCTGGTTTGGGGTGCGATTCTATTCGCGATTTGGCAGGCGAACCACGCATGCTACTTCAGATTTAGCCTTCGCGGCTTGTTGATCGGCACAACACTTTTGGCGGTGTTATTGGGGTTTATAACGTATCTACTTAATACGTACTTAATTAAGTAGTCCTGGCGCTTCTGCACAATAGATCTCTCACTTTCACATAACGTCATGATTTTTGTGACCCTTCTTGTGCAAAGCCTATCAGTCACGCGGAGAATAGAAGCCCTCATGGCGTTCGCGCCAAGGTGAAGCGAGCCATGCGGACGAGGCTCTAGAAAAGATTGTCGGCCACAATCTTCGTTCGCTGACCGCGGCGATGCGGGAGTTCGACGTCGACCCGACTTTCGGGGCGGTTCCCACTGCGTCATTGACGCAAGCGATGTAGACTCTGGAATATGAGATTCCGCAAGCTGCGAATCGCGTGGTCGGTTTTGTGGGGCATAACAGGCGTGCTGTTTTGCGTAATCTGGGTCCACACCATTCACAAGAGCGACAAGGCCGCCGCTTGGATTTCGGATTCCTATTACTTTTACGGCGATGCGTTTCAAAATTGGATGGAAGTCAGTATTGCGAAGCCTAAGCCACAGCCCGCGCCCCTCTTTAGGATGAACTACCCCGGGTACTACTACAGTAACTTTGTTGCGAATCCAACTCCATTAACCCCTCCTATCCATGAGTGGCATATTGCAGCGAGCACCGCCTTTGGCACCCCAGGTGTTGAGATAAGAATGCCAATTTGGCTGGGTGTAGTGTCGAGTGTTTTGCTCGCCGCGATCTCGTGGCTACCGTGGTGGTCCAACCGCTTCAGCCTCCGCACTCTGCTAATCGCCACGACGCTAATCGCCGTGGCGATGGGGCTGATCGCCTGGCTTACCAAATAGCCCCTTCTCGGCTGCACAAAAACCATTTGTTCCGCACAAAAACGCGCTATATTGTGAGGGTCATTGTGCAAAGCCTATCAGTTACGATGAAGATAGAAGCTCTCAGAATTGGCCACCGTGTGAAGAGCCGTCAGCTATCAGCCGTCAGCTTTCAGCCACGCGAAAATTGCGAAACGGCGAGAGCATCAAATTCAACTCGACCTCGCCGCTAGCAGTTGCTATTCTCTCGGCGATTTTTGTCCGTGAGATCGCGGCCGCGAGGGATTTTGGCGATGGCGAAGCACATGCATTTGCATTGGAAGATCATCGGGGCCACGTGCGGCGTGCTCTTGTTGTGCCTGGCCGGATTCAATTATTTCCGCCTGTATTGCTGCGGCATCACGCATCTCTCTTGGAGCGGCGGCACGGTGAGCTCGCTCCGATCGGAGATGGCGCTTCACATCTGCGACTCGATACGCGATTCGGGCGTGGAGCTCGATCCGAAGGCAATGACGACGTCGGAATCGATCTGCCAGGCAATCGAAAAACACGACCTCGACGTGGGGCTGGTACTGGGCGGCTTTCCAGACGATGCGTACAAGGATGTGCGGCAAGTGGCGACGTTGGGCGTCGAGCCCCTGCATCTTTTGGTACGGAGCGATCTGGATGGGCCGGCGTCGCTTGAGCTGGTGCGCGGGCATCGCGTGCAGCTAGGTGAGCGGGGCACGAACGGCGCGCGGCTGGCCGAGCAGTTTTTATGTTTTGTCGGCATGAGGCCGACGAGGACGATGAAAGACGGGACGGCGCGTGCGGGCGACTTCGAGCCGCTCTACTGGACGGAGACGGAGCTACTGGATCGGTTGGCAAAGTTGCAGCAGGCGTCGGCGGCGGAGCGGCCAGCGCTCGAGCATGCACTGCCGGCTGCTGTGCTGGAAGTGGCGAGCTTGCCATCGCCGACGGTCGATGCGCTGGTGCAGACGGGGAAGTATCAGTTGGTGCCGCTGCCGTATTTGCAGGCGTTGCATTTGGACATTCGGCGGAACCATGGGCGGGCGGGGCGATGGCTGGAGAGCGATCGAGTGGAGGCGAGCGTGATTCCGGCGTTTACCTATGGTGTGCGGCCGGCGATTCCGATCGAGGACTGTCCGACGTTCGGGTTGCAGCGCCTGCTCGTGGCGAACAAGGACGTGCCCGCGGCGGCCGTGATGAAGCTGCTGGGCGGCATCGATTGCGATGAGGTGCGGCGGTATCACATCGATCTGGACACGGCGAATTTGGATAGCGAGTTCCCCGTGCATCCGGGGGCGGCGTCATTTGCCGCGGGGCGGAAGCCGCTGGTGCTGAGCGACGCCTTGAAGCCGGTAATGAGTTTTTTCAGCGTGGCAGGCGCGATGGGCGCGGGGGCGCTCACGATGTGGGGCTTTTTACGGAACTTGCGGGCGGTGAACCCCGAGGTGCATTTGCGGCAGATCGATCGAATCGAGCGGCTGCTCTCGGGGACGGAGCGCGACGAATTGGCGCCTGGTGTGCCGCAGGATTTGGTGGCCTATCTCGAAGGACGGCTGGCGCAGATCAAGCAGGCGGCAATTGAAGACTTTGCGAAGGGTCGCTTCCAGGAGCACGAAGCACTGGTGACAATTCTCACGCTGGTGGCCGACACACGGCATCTCTTAGCGCTGCGGCGGAAGCAGCTTTGCCTTGGCGATTCCCACACGCTTGAGGCGCACGGGCCCGAGATGACGATCCCAACGCGGCCGGGGCGGATGCTGGAGGCGGCGTGAAATGCTGGCTGTCAGCTATCGGCTTTCAGCTGCCGGCCAGACTAGCGCTTAACCTTGTAAGTCGCGAGAACGCAGCCGTTCTTGAGCGATTTGGAATTGGTCAGGTTGAGTTTGATCTCGCGTGCGAGCGGCGGAAAGAGGGGCGGGCCGCCGCCGAGGAGGATGGGCTGGATGTTGAGGCTGACTTCGTCGATGAGGCCGGCGTCGAAGAAGGATTGAGCGAGCTCGCCGCCGCCCATGAGGAAGATGTTCTTGCCGGGTTGTTTTTTGAGTTTGCGGATGAACTTGTCGGCGTCTGTGCTGACGACTTCGACGTGTGGGTCGTCACCGGGCTTGAGCGTGCGGGAGAAGACGTAGCATTTCATGCCGGGGGCGAAGGGTGCGGACTTGCCGAGCTTGGCACGCCCGAAGTCGTAGGTCTTGCGGCCGACGAGGATCGTGTCGACTGATTGCCAGAAGTCGCCCAGCGACTCCATACCTTCGTCGCTGTGCTGGATCCAGTCGATACCGCCATCGCGGGCGGCCAGGCGGCCGTCGAGGCTCGAGGCAACGCTGAAGATTACTTTGCGCGACATCGGGATTCCGGCGAGACGTAGCTCGCCGGCTATTTTTTTGCGCTGACCTCTCAGCAAATGTAAGTTGGTAAAAAGCTGCTCGCGGGCCTCGTTGCCCTGACGCTTCCTGCTACGAGCAGCTGAATTGTATAGAAGCTGTTAGCTATTAGCCTTTAGCTGTTAGCCAAGCTTCAATGGATTCTCAACTGCATCCCATCGACGAACCGCAGTTGTGGCAGAGGTAGCAATTGCCGTTGCGGACGGTGATGGCGCCGCAGTTGTCGCAGGCTGGGGCGTCGGACTGGAAGTCGGCGAATAGCTCGCTGCGGGCCGTGATCGGGCCGTCTGCGCCTTTGACCATTACGCCGGCGCGGGCCAGGATCTTGGCCGTGATGTCGGGGGCGGCGTGGCCGTTTGTGCCGCGGCCGTTGGCAGCGCCGTTTGCGGCACCAGGGGCTGGGGATTGGGGGCTGGGGGATCCTTGTTTAACTGCGGTTGCAGTGCCAGACGATTTCGCGCTCGCGGAGCCGCCGCCATCGACGACAAGACCATCCGCTGGCGCGGACGGTGCCCTGCGCGGCTTTGTGTCGGACTTGGTGCCGCCGACTTTGGTGCGGCCGCCGCCGCTGACTTTGCCTTTGACTGGGGCAGTTGGGGCTGATCCGGTTTCATTATCCTCGGCCGAACCAGGGATTGTGTCGCTGTCGTCATTGGCGGAGTCAGCTGGCAACACGCCCATGCTGGCTTCTTTGTAGCCGGCGAGAAAGGTGATGCCGAGCCAGCGGAAGATGTAATCGATCAGGCTTTTGGCGATGCGGATGTCGGGGTTCTTGGTGTAGCCTTGCGGCTCGAACCGCATGTGGGAGAACTTGCGGACGTAGTCTTCGAGCGGCACGCCGTATTGCAGGCTCATCGAGACCGAGGTGCCGAAGGCGTCCATCAGGCCGCCGATTGTGCTGCCTTCCTTGGCCATCGTGATGAAGAGCTCGCCGGGGCGGCCGTCGGGGAACAGGCCGACCGTGATGTAGCCTTCGTGGCCGGAGACATTGAACTTGTGGGTGATCGACTGCCGGGTGTCGGGCAGGCGTTCGCGGCGTGGCTTGGCGACCAGAGCCGCGGCCGCTTTCTGGCCTTCGGTGCTGGTGGAGAGAGGCTGGCTCTCCTTCGAGCCATCGCGATAAATGGCGAGCGCCTTGAGGCCGAGCTTCCAGCCATCGAAGTACGACTTGGCGATGTCGTCGGGCGTACTCTCGCGGGGCATGTTCACGGTCTTGGAGATCGCGCCGGAGAGGAACGGCTGGGCGGCGGCCATCATCAGGATATGCGCCTGCCAGGCGATGGAGCGCTTGCCATTGCGCGGCGTGAAGGCGCAGTCGAAGATCGCCAGGTGCTCATCCTTGAGGTCGGGCGAGCCTTCGATCGTGTCGTGCTCGTCGATGTAGGCCAGGATCGAGCCGATCTGCGGCTGGTCGTAGCCGGCAGTCGAGAGGGCCAGGGGCACGGTCTGGTTAACGATCTTGAGCATGCCGCCGCCGGCGAGCTGCTTATACTTCACGAGCGCGATATCGGGCTCAATGCCAGTGGTGTCGCAATCCATCATGAAGCTGATCGTGCCGGTGGGGGCCAGCACGGTGGCTTGCGCGTTGCGGAAGCCGTGGACCGGGCCGGCGGCGAGGACTTCGTCCCAGACGCGCACCGCCGCTTCGCGCAGATACCCGGGGCACTCCGGGTTGATCTCTTCGACCGCTTCGCGATGCATCTGCATGACGCGGAGGAACGGCTCGCGGTTTTTCTCGTAAGTGTCGAACGGGCCGACGGCTTCGGAGAGCTCGGAGCTGGTGAGGTTGGCCGCACCGTGGAGCATGGCAGTGACGGCGCCGCAGACGCCGCGACCGGCGTCCGAGTCGTACGGCATGCCGGCCGTCATCAGCAGGCTGCCCAGGTTCGAATAGCCGAGGCCGAGCGGGCGGAAGAGATGGCTATTGCGGGCGATGTCGCGCGTCGGATAGCTGGCGTGATCGACCAGGATTTCCTGCGCGATGAAGAAGATCCGGCAGGCGGCCTGGAAACGGTCGCAATCGAACGTGCTGTCTGGCTGACGGAACTTCATCAGGTTGATGCTCGAGAGGTTGCAGGCCGTGTCGTCGAGGAACATATATTCGCTGCATGGATTGCTGGCGTTGATCCGGCCGCTGTTGGGGCAGGTGTGCCAGCGGTTGATCGTGGTGTCGTACTGCACGCCGGGGTCGCCGCAGTTCCAGGCGCACTCGGCCATGCGGTTCATGATTTCACGGGCCGGATAGGTCGGGCCGGGCTGCTGGGTGTTGGTGACCCAGCGGGTCGTCCAATCTTCGTTGCGCTCGACGGCTTGCATAAAGTCGTCAGTGACGCGGACGGAGAGGTTGGCGTTTTGGAACATGATCGAGCTGTAAGCTTCGCCATTGAAGTTGGCTTCGTAGCCGCCCTTTTCGATCAGGCAGCGAGCCTTCTGCTCTTCCTTCCACTTGCACTCGATGAACTCCATCACATCCGGGTGCCAGACTTTGATCGATTGCATCTTGGCAGCGCGGCGGGTCTTGCCGCCGGACTTGACGACGGCCGCGATCTGATCGTAGACGCGCATGAAGGAGAGGGGCCCGCTGGGCCGGCCGCCGCCCGAGAGCTTTTCGCGATGCGAGCGAAGCGTGGAGAGGTCGGTGCCGGTGCCGCTGCCAAACTTGAAGAGCATGGCCTCGCTACGGGCGAGCTCCATGATGTCTTCCATGTTGTCGGCCACGTGCTGAATGAAGCAGGCACTGCCTTGTGGGAACTCGTACGGGTTTTCGGGCTGGGCGACGTCTTGCGTGCGCGGGTCCCAGCGCCAATTGCACTTCGCGCCTTTGACGCCGTATTGATGAAAAAGGCCGACGTTGAACCAGACGGGCGAGTTGAACGCGCCGTGCTGATGCAAGCAGAGCCAGGCCAACTCGCGGTAGAAGCGCTCGCCGTCTTGCGTGGTGGCGAAGTAGCCATCTTCCATGCCCCAATCGGCAATCGTGCGGGCGACGCGGTGGACGAGCTGGCGGACGCTGTATTCGCGCTCGGCGGTGCCGACTTCGCCGTAGAAATACTTGCTGCAGATAACGTTGGTGGCGAGCTGGCTCCAGAACGAGGGAACTTCGCAATTGGTTTGCTCGAAGATCAGCTCACCGTTCTCGCCTTTGATCTGCGAGCTGCGGACTTCCCAGTCGACAGTGGAGAAGAGGTCTTCGATGTCGGTCGGGCAAAAGGCGGCGTCGATTTTGAGGCGGCCGTGGAAACGCTTGGTCATGACGTTTGAGCTAGCACTTTTCGCACCGCGGGCAACTTGGATATCGGCTGTGGCCATCTTGGCATCTCCTATGCGCAGGGGAACGGGCATCCTACCAGTATGTACATTTGTGCAGTCACTGCCACCAAGATCGGCGCGCCTCGTGGCAGGCCTGCACCAGATTTAGGGCCTCATTTGCCCAAAACCCGAAAAATCGGGGTCAACGCCACCGAAAAACCACAATATGTTGTAGTCGATGCCCTCGTACCTACAACTAATTGTTGTTAAGGTGTTCGATCTTACTCCCCGACCGCCCTCCGTCAATACAACTTCTCGTTGGTCGTAAGATGCTATCACACAATACGTTGCGTACCATGTTAAATTATAGCGCCCGCAACATGAAGGTCGAGTGAAGAGTAAAAATCGCTGTAAAAATCGGTGTGCCGCGGGTTTGTTAAGAGCGCGGAAGCCTTGGAATAGGGCGGCGAAAAATTGTGGCGAAAAATCGTGGCAAGCTGGGACGAGTGTGACGGCCGGCGAAGCTCTGTAACTTGTCGTGCGGCGCGGCATCGAACAAAACATGGTCAATGCGTGTCATAAACAGCCCATGAGCACTTACCGATGGAATACGACCGATGCGGCGCGGGCCTACGATGCGGCTGCGCCATTGATTCATCCGCAGTATGCTGAGGTGCAGCGGCGGATTTTGGAGTTGCTCGCGGAGAGTGTGGATACGAGCAAATCTTTCTCGCTGGTCGATATTGGCGGCGGATCCGGACGACTTGTAGAAAAGGCTCTGGAGCGGTTTGCGAATGTACGAGCTGTGCTCGTCGATCAGTCGCCGGCGTTTCTGGCAATCGCGGCCGAGCGGCTCGCGAAGGTTAGCGGCCGCTTCGAACTGTTAGAAAAGCGGCTGCAGGATAATTGGGCGGCGGCGTTGCCGGTGGCACCGCAAGCGATCGTCAGTACGTCGGCAATCCATCATTTAGTCGCGAACGAGAAACGGCAGTTGTACTCGAAGTGTTTTGCGGCGCTCGCGCCAGGCGGAGCGTTGATCAACGGCGACGAGTTTCGACCGGCCGAGGATGCTGAGTTTTTGGCGCGCTTAAATCGGTGGGATGCGCACATGAAGTCGGCGATCGCGGACGGCCGCATACCGGCTTCATTTCAAGCCACGCACGAGCATTGGTACGAGCGGAACATTCGCAACTTTGGCGCGCCGCAAAAAAGCGGCGACGATTGTCAGGAGACGGCCAATGTGCAGCAGCAATACCTGCGCGATGCGGGGTTCACTCAAGTCGAAACGCCTTGGCAGCACGAAATGTGGGGCATACTCGTCGGCCGAAAGCAATAACAGATCTCGGCGACCATCGCATGGATCCTATCTCGACGTTCGCGTACTTGCTTCGGCCAGCAACTGCTCCAGCGCTTGTGGATCGACCGGCTTCACAAGATGATGATCGAAGCCGGCTTCGCGCGAGCGGCGACGGTCTTCTTCTTGACCCCAGCCGGTGATTGCCACGATGAACGCGTTGCGTCCGTCGGGCAATTCGCGGATGCGGCGGCAGACCTCGTATCCATTTAGTCGCGGCAAGCCAATATCCAACAAGACAATTTCGGGCTTAAAGTGCGCGGCGACATCGACCGCCTCCATGCCGTCATAGGCGGTTTGCAAATCATGACCCATGATGCGGAGCATCATGGCAAGCGTGTCGACCGCGTCTTTGTTGTCGTCGACGGCCAGGATTCGGCGCGGCTGCGCTGCTGGCGAACGCTCTGGTCGACCACCATTTGTTGTTCCTGCGGGTATGAGCGGCGTATTCGACAGCGGCAGGCGGATGAGGAATTCGCTGCCTTGGTCGCGGCCGGCGCTGCGCGCTTCGACGGTGCCGCCATGCATTTCGACCAAGCGTCGAACGATCGTGAGACCAATGCCTAAGCCGCCCTGTGAACGCTCCAGCGAGTTGTCGATTTGGGCAAACATTTCAAACACTCGCTCGAGCATTTGCGGAGCAATTCCCATCCCATTGTCGCTGACACTAATGCTGGCTTGATCGCCGTGCCGCTCAACCGCCACCGCGATCCGGCCCCCGGGATTGGTGTATTTTGCCGCATTGTTGATCAAATTCAGGATCACTTGGCAAAGCCGCGTCGAGTCGACATGAACGACCAGCGGCTGCGCGGGAATGGAAGTCGTCAGCTCGTGGCGATATTCGCGAACGACATGCTGGCTGGATTCGATCGCGGCCGCAATCACCTGCTGTAAGCTGACGGGCTCCTTCCGAAGCTCAATTTTGCCGCGACTGATACGCGAGATGTCCAAGAGATCGTCGATCAGCCGCACCATCTGCACGACTTGCCGCTCGATGATCGTCCGACTTTCTTCGAGGGCGGCCGCGTCGCCGCGGGCGATCTGCATCAATTCGAGCGAATTTCGGATCGGGGCGAGCGGATTGCGGAGCTCATGCGCAAGCGTGGCCAAGAATTCGTTCTTGCGCTGGTTTGAGGAGTGCAACTCCTCGTAAAGCTGCGCATTTTCCACCGCGACCGCCGCCATGTGCGCGAGTTGTTTGAGAATTGCCGCATCATCTTCGGTGAAGGCGTCAGAATTATTCCCTTCCAAATGCAAGTATCCGAAGGGTTGGCCGCTGCGGGCAATGAGAGGAGCACTCAAACCGGTGCTGGGAACTTGACCGTCCGTGCCGTTGACGTGAATCGTGGCGCGCTCCGCGTCGAGGACCAGTTTAGCTTCTTCCCGTAACACGTTTTCAACGCTCTCGCGCGTGGTCGCGGAGTTGAGAGTAAGCGCTGCATCGGTGAGCCGATGCAGTTGTTCCGCGCGACGTTGTTCGCGGGCCAGCAGTCGATTGATTTCGGCTTCCGCGGCTTTGCGCTCGACGATATCGCGAAACACGAAGACGCAGCCAGTCACCTTCCCATCGATGCTGCGAATGGGAGCTGCGCTATCATCGATGGGAACTTCGCCGCCGCCTTTCTTGAGCAGGATTGTGTGATTGGCGAGACCGACGACAACCCCTTCCCCGAGCACCCTTTCAACCGGATTAATTGCTGGCGCCCGGGTGTGCTCGTTGAAGATATTCATGACCTTCGTGAGCGGCACGCCAGACGCCTCGGCAGCACTCCAGCCGGTGAGCGACTCGGCGACCGGATTCATGAACACTACGCGACCTTGGGCGTCGGTGGTCATTACGCCGTCGCCGATACTTGCGAGCGTCGTGCGGAATTCCTCGCGTTGATCCCAGAATGCGGCCGCCGCTTCGGCCCTGGCCTGCAAATGTCTACGAAGCAAGCGGAGGAAGGCAGCAACGGCGACCAGCCCAAGTACCAGACTGATAGCGCCGGCGATCAGTGTGGCATAAAATGCATGATCGGTTCGAATCGAGCGCACGCGCAACAGCTCGTTTTCATCTTGCTCCATCGCATCGATCGTTTCGCGGACGGCGGCCATCTTCTGACGTCCGACACCCTGTTTGATCATGTCTTTGAGTGCATCGAAGCCTCCCTGATCGAAAACAGCTTTACTATCGGCCAACACCTTGAGACGAGCCTCGATCCGGGAGCGCAACTCGGGAATCCGGGCCTGCTGCGTCAGATTGTCGGTCGTAAGGCGATCGAAGTCTGCCAAGAGCCGCTCGATCTCCGGCCCGGCACTTGAGTAGTTCTCGAGGAACTCGGGGTTGCCGGTAATGACGTAGCCGCGCTGTGCCGATTCGGCATCGCGCACAACCGCAGTGATATTTTCCAGCGCGGCCAGAACTCGATAAGTGTGATCAACCCATTCCGCAGCCGCGTGCAATTGAGCGACGTTGTAGCCCCAAACCAGCGCGCTGGCGATCAAGAGGGCGACTAGCAGACTGATGCTAACGATCAGGCCGCGATCGAGACCGCGGTTTAAGACGGGGCGTGAATCAGGCATCGTGCTGGATTGCTGAAGACGAACTAGCGACTTCCACGGCAGGAAATAGGAACGACACACCCTCTGCGAAACTGTCGCACACAGCGCGGCGAAACACAACTCCTATAGCCCAAAAGACGAGTTGCGGTCGCGACAATTTGACGTGGCGGTATCAGCAATTATAGCGCGATCGATGAAATCTTGACCCGCGTTTGCATGGCCCGGAAGCCCGTTTTGCGGCGGAAGTTTTTGCGGCGGCGCATCTTTTGGATGACGTGTTTTTCGCCCTGTACCGGGCCGAGCACTTCAGCCGTGACGCTCGCGCCCTTGACGAGCGGCGCGCCGAGCTTGACGTCGCCATCGCCGCCGATGGCCAAGATATTCTCGAACTTGACCTTCTGCCCGGCTGGGACAGCACGGAAGCCCACGACGACCTCCTGCCCCTTTTCCACTTTGTATTGTCGGTTGCCGTCGCTAATGATCGCGTACATGGGAGATTCTCAGAATTTGGGGGGCAGTGGCACGTTCGGAATGCGTCTTCAAGACGGACGCAATTCCAGCTTCGGGCTCTCAGCCGTCAGCTAGTAGTTTTCAGCCGAGCCACCCAATATAACGCTTTGTTGGCGGGACGTCGACGGCTGGTATATGGCCTATTCCCCCGGGAATTTCACTTCCCGGCCGTTGGCGTCCATGCAGTCCAGCTTGAGGTACTCTGGCGACAGTCCCTCACCGCTGAGGACCTGAATCTGCACCTTGTTGTCGTCCTCGATCTTGGCCAACTCGCGGCGTTTTTTGTTGTTGAGGTAGTTGGCCACTTCCTCTTCGACCGTCACGGTGATTTTGGAGACCTGCTCCAGATGGCTCCGCAACAAGAGTTTGCGGACGACCTCGATCGCCATGCTCTCGGCCGACTTGACGAGTCCTGAGCCGGCGCAGGCGGGGCATTCCTTATAGACGCTTCGCTTCAGGCTGGGCCGAATCCGCTGGCGTGTCATTTCGATCAAGCCAAAGGGGCTGGTCCGCAAAATCTTTGTTCGGGCTCGGTCGCGGCGAACTGCGTCGCGGAGCGTGCGCTCGACGGTGCGTTGATGCCGATCTTTCCGCATGTCGATAAAGTCATTGACCACGACGCCGCCCAAGTCACGCAGCCGCAGCTGCCGAGCGATTTCGCGGGCCGCGATTTGATTCAACTGAAATGCCGATTCTTCGGCCGATCCGTCCGTGCGGAAGCTGCCGCTGTTGACGTCGATTGCTACGAGGGCTTCGGTCTGATCGATCACGAGCGACCCGCCGCCGCGGAGCGGGACCTGGCGCTGGTTGATGCGAGTGATCTCTTCGTCGAGGTTGTATTTCTGGAAGAGCGGTTCCTTGCCGTCGTAAAATTGCAAGCGACTCACATAGCGCGGCATGACGATCTGCAAAAATTCCTTGGCTCGCTCGAACGCGGTCGGCTCGTCGATGTAAATCGCGTCGACGTCGCCGGTGAAGATGTCGCGAATGGTGCGGATGATCATGTCGCTTTCTTCGTAGATGTCGATCGGCGCGGGATGTTTTTTGATCCGGCGGACGATGACTTTCCAGAGCCGGAGCAAATACGCTAAGTCTCGCGATAATTCCTTCTTTGTCCGGTCGGTGCCGGCCGTGCGGACGATGAACCCAACGCCCTTGGGCGGATTGAGCTCGCGAAGGATGTCACGGAGCCGGCGGCGATCTTCGTCGCTTTCGATCTTGCGCGAAACGCCGATTCGGCCGAGCGCCGGCATGAGCACCAGGTAGCGGCCCGGGATGCTGATATAGGTCGAAAGAGTCGGTCCCTTGGTTCCCATCCCCTCCTTGATGACTTGGACCAGGACTTCGTCGCCGCGCTGGAAGATGTCTTGAATCGGTGGCTTGAAGCGGGGACGGATGCCGGGCCGCTGCCGAGCCGTACGCGTGCCGCCGCGGCCGTTACCTGCTCGGTCGCCGCCGCCGTGACTCTCTCCGCGGTCGCCGTGGCCATTGCCGCCAGCTTGGGCCTGTGTGCCATCGGGCAGAATCGGACGCTTGGGATCGTAGCCACCTTGGCGGAAGTATTGAGGCTCGACGTCGCTGATGTGGAGAAAGCCGTTGCGGCCGACGCCGAAATCGACGAACGCCGCCTGGATGCTCGGCTCGAGATTAACGATCCGTCCTTTGTAGATATTGCCGACAAAGTTTCCTTGGCTCGAGCGTTCGATGTACAGCTCTTCGAGCAGTCCGTCTTCGACGATCGCGATCCGACATTCCTCCGGCTGCGCGACGTTAATCAGCATTTCTTGTTTCATGTGAACTCTCTGTGATCTAAATGTGTTTTTTGTGAGTGGCGGCGCTGGCTGAATGGCCGCGTGTTTTTGCGCGGGGCCGACCAACGCTGCGCGTCGGTACCCGCCGCCGCTAATGATTCGTTGAACAAGTCCCATTTCGCTAGTGCCCGATCGTTCAAATTCGCAAATCGGGCAGGACCCTCGATAGCTCCTCTTTCAAATAGGTGCGGATATTGTGGGCGCTGTCAAATTGCCGCGCCCGCTTCGCTACCTGCTCACACTGCGGCAACGAAACACTGCGGCAAACGCGCTTGATCTCGGGAATCGCCGCCGGCGTGACGCTGAGCGTCCGCAGGCCCATTCCCAACAGCAGCATCGTGTACAGCGGATTGCCGCACATCTGACCGCACATGCTGATCGGCACGTTGTGCCGCATCGCCGTATCGATCGACATCTCGATCAATCGGAGCACCGCCGGATCGGACGCGGTATAGAGACTGGCCACGTCCTTATTGCTCCGATCCACTGCTAATGCGTACTGGATCAAGTCGTTGGTGCCGATACTGAAAAAATCGACTTCATCGGCGAATCGATCGAGCATCATCACGGCCGAAGGCACCTCGACCATCATGCCCACCTCAATATGCCGGTCGTACGCTTTCCCTTCCTCTTCCAGATCTTCCATGGCGTCGGCCAGGACCATCTTGGCCTGCCGCAATTCCAAGAGCGTGCTGACGAGCGGAAACATGATGCGGATGTTACCCGTTAAGCTGGCGCGGAGAATTGCCCGCAACTGAGTGCGGAACAAGAGCACGTGCTTCAGCGCCAAGCGGATGCTGCGCAGACCTAGGAACGGGTTCCGTTCGTCTTCGGGCGCCGGCAGATTCGGCAACTTATCGGCGCCGAGGTCCATGGTGCGCATCACGACCGGTTGGCCCTTCATCGCCTGAGCCACTTCGGCGTAAGCGGTCAGTTGCACTTCTTCGGAGGGCTCTTCGTCGCCGGCGAGGAAGAGGAACTCGGTCCGATAGAGACCGATGCCGGCTGCACCGCGCTCGTGACACTGCTCCACTTCGTGTGGAAACTCGATGTTGCCCAGCAATTGGACGGCGACGCCGTCGAGCGTTTGCGCCGGCAAATCGCGGAGGGCTTCGAGCTTCACGGCCTGCGACCGATGTTGGTCGACTTCGTGGCGATAGCGGGCGAGCGTCTCCTCGTCGGGGTGCAGGATCACCAGCCCCTGATCCCCGTCGATGATTACGGTCTCGCCACCGGAGACATCAGTCAGAAAGGGTCCGATACCGACAACGGCAGGGATGCCGAGCGCTTCGGCGACGATGGCGGTGTGGCTGCCGGGCCCGCCAATTTCCGTGACGAATCCGCGGACAAAGCGCGGATTCAAATTGGCCGTTTCGCTGGGCGTGAGATTATGGGCGAGAATCAACACTTCGGAGGTGATCTGCGAGAGTTCCTCGCGACGCCGTCCCAAAAGATGACGCAACAGCCGTTTTTCAATGTCGAAGATGTCGGTCGCGCGCTCGGGCATCGGACTGCCTTCGAGCGACTGAAACACCTTGGCATATTGCCGGAGGGCTCGGCTGACGGCGTATTCCGGCGAGTAGTGCCGGTGGCGAATCATTTCCTCGAGCTCGGCGCGGAGCCGCCGATCGTTGAGCATCTGGACGTGGGCGGAAAAGATCGCGCCGTACTGGTCGCCGAGCTGCTCGGCCACGCGATCGCGATTGCGCTCGACCTCGCCGGTCGCGGCCAGAATGGCCTGGTCCAAGCGCTCCAGCTCATCCTCGACGGCATCGCGCGGCAGAAAACGACGAGGGATACGAAATCCCTCGTTGTCCATGACGACCGCTTCGCCAATCGCCACACCGGGCGATACGGCAATGCCTTGGAGACGTTCCATCGGATACTAGCGGGCACACGGGCCGACCGACCCAGTGTGGGCGCCACTAGCAAACATCAGCGGTGATCAGACGTCGTGACGCAGATCATCGGTATTTGCTCCGTAGTGCGCCGCTCACTGTCAATTCGCGTGTGACGATTGCTGTGGGATGATTTGCAAGATCGAGATTAGACAAATCGTCGTCAGCCCTAGCCGTCAACTCGCGTACCGAGCGGCAAATGTGCCCAATGTGTTAACTGTGGTTTTTGCACGGCCGGTCGAAGCTTCATTCGAAAGCCGCCGCGGGAAAAATGTCCGTTTCTCAGTCCGTGTTAATTTCGTTAAGGAGCGGGCTGCCGGCCGAGTTTCGATCACTCGCTGCGAACAAGTCGTTGCGCTCGCTACTGACTCTTGCCGTCCGCAACTTGCGTATCTGCAAAATCGCTTTCCACCAGTTTTGCCAGCGCTTCAACCGCCTGCTCCGCATCAGGTCCATCCGCTTCAATTACCAATTTGGTCCCTTGCGCCGCGCCCATCGTCAAGAGGTGCAAAATGCTCTTGCCGTCGACGCGTTCGTTGTTGCAAAGGACTTCAATTCGCGACTCAAATTTTATTGCCGTCCGGGCGAACAGTTGGGCCGGGCGCGCGTGGAGGCCGTTCGAGTGGTTGAGCAATACAGCGCGCGTGGCTGGGGGAGTAGTCATATAAAGGTCAGGAGCTGATCCTGTCCAATTCACCCAGTGACAGCGATTCGTCGCCTATTGTCGTTCTCTCAAGTTGAATGGCTCTACGAGCTTGCCTGATTGCTGTCCCCCTCTTCCAATAGCTGCCAGACATCGTTCGGGGTTTTGCTTTGCTTGAGAAAGCGACAAAAAGTGTCATCCCGCAATTGACGCGAGATATTTTCCAAGGCCCGCAAATGATCCCCCGGTCGATCGGGCGGCGAAATCAACAGAAACAGCAAATGGACCTTTTCGCCGTCCAGGCTGTCGAAGTCGACGCCCTCCTCGCTGATGGCGACGGTGCCCACCAGTTTGTCGACTGCCGGATGCTTCGTATGCGGCACGGCGACGCCGCGTCCGATGCCGGTGCTACCCAGCTCCTCGCGCTTGAGAATCGCCGCGATAATGCTCTCGTAGTTGTCCTGGCTGATTCGTCCGGCTTCGACGAGCGCCTGGCCCATTGCACGAATAACTGCTTCTTTCTCGTCCGCCTCCAATTGCGTGCGTATTGCATCCCTGCAAATGAAATCAGAAAACTTCATCGTCGATCACACTCTATGGTTTGAGTCTTTCAATAGTTTTGTAAACACGCGAGTAGAAAAACAGGTGAGTGGGACTTTAGTCCGACTGAATAATTATCTACTCGCTCTCGTCTGCTGTCTCCGGGCGCCGGCCGTCCGGGCCGCGGTGCCGATCCTGGGCTTTTTCCTTATACTTGCGCAGCTGCTGTTCAAGCTTGTGGACCACCGTGTCGACCGAGGCCATCAGCTCGCCTGACTGATCGTGGGCCACGAAATCATGCTTATGTTCGGCCGAGACTTTGATATCGACTCGCGGATTTGCCGAGTCCTTCAAATCGACCGTGACTTCGACCGAGGTCAGCCGTTCGAAGATCCGCAACAGCTTTTCGACTTTAGCCGTGATTTTTTGCTGCGAGGCGTCGCTGAGATGGCCATGCCGCGTTGATATCTGAACCTGCACTGCTGACATCCTCAGGGAGCCGTCTCGCGCGTCGGTCGCTCCGGTTCATCGAAGCGGTCCCGACCAAACCAGCCATTCTAGCTCTCCGAGCCGTGTCCGACAAACGGTGATTCCCGGCCGATTCAGCAAGAAAATCTCGGCGGCGGGGGGCCGACTAGCCGCAAGCGCCGAGCGTCGCTGAAGAAATTGTCACGTCAATTTCACCGCAAGCTCGCCGGAAACCTCGGCAAAAGCGTGGACAACCTTCTACCCCCAATCCCCAATGTCAAGAAATCCGGCGCCGACTGAAACTTAAGGACTGGGGGCGGCCGTGATCTCGCCGGCCTTGAGTCGCTCGCGCCAAATCCGGACGCCTTTGGCCCGTTCGGTCGGGCTGGCTTCGGGGTGGGGCATTAAATGCTTGCCGGTGATCTCGCCGAGATCTTCGACCGCCAATACCCGATAGTCGAGGCGTTCGTTCTCCAGCCAATCGATCAAGCGGGGAATTGGGCCGGTAGCAATCTGATCAGGCGTATGTCCCACTTGTTCGGCGCTGTAGCCGCACAACATTTCGTAAAGATCGTGCGCCGCCGGTTCCCCTTGCTGGTCCTTGAGCGTTTCCCAAACTTTGTTCGCGGCATCGGGGCCGAGCGCCATCGCCGCTCGAAGCGTATCAATGTGCGTTTTCCACATGGCCCGTTGATCCGAGTCGCGCAGCGCCTCGACGAACGGCACAAATAATCCCACGTAGACGCTGCTTCGGGCGACCAGCGACTTCACTTCGCGCTTATGACTCGTTTGAAACAGCTCAAGCAGCTGGTCATCCACCGGTCGCTTTGCATCGAGGCTCTGCTCAACGACGGGCGCGCCATAGAGCTGCTCCGTCCGCTGCTCGGCCGGCTCATGATCAATCCAATCTGGGAAGGTCGTAGCGGCAACGATGGGTGAGATGATGCCGTCGGCAACGTCCCATTGTTGCGGCGCGTGAATCGTTTGTTCGCCGGCGCCATCCGTCCACACGATATCGCCGTCGGGCGCGTAAAAGCGGGCGAGGACCGGTGAGGGTGATTGCCGTGGGTCGCGACCTGGGACGTATTTCCGCAAGACTTCGACGGCCAACGTGGCATTCTGAACCAGGCGGACTTGAGCGGCTGTCGCCCCGACCTTAAGCCGAATCGTGTTCTCCGAGTTGGCGGTGTTCACAAAGACAACCCGCCCGTAGACAACCTCGACTTCCGGCGCTGCGCGATGTGCGGCAACGTCTTCCTTAGCGACGTCGGCGGTCGACGCAAACGAGATTTCAGTGCCGCCCAAGAGCTTTAACTGGACTCCGGAGGATAACGTGATGCGGGGATGAAAGGCCGGCAGCGCAACGAGCCGGTCCTGCGCGTGAATCGAGCTCCGCGACACCAAGCGGAACCAGGCCCCGGACTGCGGATCATTGCGCAACAGAATCTCTTTGCCGTCGAGGTATGTCCCCAATTCGGCGAAAGTTTCCTTGGCGGATCCCTTCGTAGCAGCAGCCGGCCCGGCCGTTCCCGCATCACTCTTCATCGGAGCGCCGGTATGATCGGTGGGCACCATCGGCGTGTTGGCGGCAATTTTCAGCTCAGCGCCCTCTGGCGCCGGAGGCGTCGGAGCCGCGGCCGGCGGCGCAGCAGCCTCATCGACCTTCGCCGCGATCGCATTTCGGTCGTTCATTTCCACCGGAGGCGCACTATTGTTCGCAGGATGGGCGGCATTCGATGGCGTTTCAGAGGATGCATCGCTCGTAGTCGTCGTCGCCAACGGCGCCACGGAGGAGCCCGAAAGCGCAGGATTCAACAGCGGTGGCGGCGCGCTCGTCGGCGTCGCGGTATTGCTGGAAACTGAGTAGGCCTGATCGGCGGCGGCGCCCTTTGCCGGCGAATCAATCGCGTCTGCATTGCCGGCAACTTTTGACGGCTCGTTGTTCGGCACCGAACTCGTCTCTGGCAAAGTCAGATCATGTGCGGTTGACGGTTGTTGGCGCAGCGCAACATTTGCTGAATCCAAGGCGTTCTGTGACGTGCCAGTCCGCCAACCTTTCAATCCTGATACCAGCAGAGTGATTGCCCCAACCAACAACACTGCCGCGAGCGCCAAAAGGA
>DASYDU010000260.1:0-32574 GCA_036499445.1 Lacipirellulaceae bacterium | reverse complement strand
ATCTCGCCGGACCGTCGCGCGGACTGCTATAACGGCCAATATGGCCGAGCTCAAGACATTTCTGTTCACCGATATCGTGGGCTCGGTCGACCTCAAGCGAACGATGCCCGGTCATAGCGACGCCGAACGCGATCAGGCGTTCATAGCGCAAATTCTCTCACCTCATCGGGCGAGGATCGAGCTCAGTCTCGCCGCGCACAGCGGGCGCGTCGTGTCGACGGCCGGCGATGGTCACTTCCTGGTGTTTTCCGATACCGTCCTGGCCGCCCGTTGGGCGATTGCCATCCAGCAGTCGCATCGCGATGATCCGATCCAGACGCCGGAAGGCACCGCGGTCGCCGTCCGCATCAGCATCCACCTCGGCATCCCGCAGATCGATCCGCGCGACGAAAACAATTTCGTTGGCAAACCGGTCGACTATGCCGCGCGGCTCAACGATTATGCCACGGGCGGACAGATTCTCGCCTCGCGCAGCGTGGTCGCGATCTTGGAGGATGCCGGTATGGACGGCGTGTCGTTTTATCGGCACGGCCGCCGCGAATTGAAGGGCATCGGAGCGGTTGATATTTTTGAATTGGTCTACGAAGGATCGGGCCCGCGCAAGATGCGACCCCAGCCCCGCGAGAGCGCATCGCGCCAATGGACCGTTCTGCCCGCCGCCATGGGTTTGTCAGAGTTTCAGGCGCGCGGCGGTCACTCAGACGATCAGACCGATCTTTTAACCGCGCCGAGCAAACTCGGAAACTATGAACTTCTGGAGCGGCTCGGCGGCGGCGGCATGGGCGACGTCTATAAGGCCCGCCACCTGCAATTTGGCCGCGAGCGCGCCGTCAAAGTCATTAAGCCCCACTTTGTGGAATCGGAGCATCGCGACGTGATTCGCCGCTTCTACCGAGAGATCAAAGCGGTCGGAACGCTCGAGCATCCCAACATCGTCGTCGCGATTGATTCCTCCTCGCCCAGCGATGCGATCCATTATCTTGTCATGGAGTACATCGACGGCATCGGCGCCGACGACCTGGTGGCGCGACACGGGCCGCTCTCCGCGCCCGACGCCTGCGAGGTCGTACGCCAGGCAGCCCGCGGATTGGCGTACATTCATCAGCACGAAATGGTCCATCGCGACCTCAAACCGTCGAATCTGATGCTGACCGTAGTCCGGCGAACCGACTTCGATAGCGACAGCGGAATCTCGGCCGAGCCGGCTGACCGGCGGGCGCTGGTGAAGATTCTGGACCTCGGGCTAGCGCTGCTCGTTGGCGACGACGAGCAGCGGTTCACGCTGTTCGATGACCGGCCGATGGGCACTGCGATGTACATGTCGCCCGAACAATGGAAGACAACCAGCGTCGACATTCGGGCTGACATCTACAGTCTCGGCTGCGCGCTGTACCACTTGCTCGCTGGCAAGCCGCCCTATTGGGATTCCGACCTGCGACCGCAACGAGCCCACGAGCGCGAGCAGCTGCCGCAAATCCACACCGCCGTACCGATTCCCGGGCCAGTTTGGGAGATCGTCCAAAAGATGACGGCCAAGCGGCCCGAAGACCGCTATGCCAATCCGGCCGATGTCGCCGCGGCACTCGAGCCTTGGGCCAAAGGGCATCAATTGGTGCGACTCGTGGAACGCACCACGCACGGCGGATCGGCCACGGTCACCGAAGGCGTGCAAAAGAGCGAAACGCTGGTTGGCCAAGCTGCCGGATCGGATACCCGGCTGAACCGGACGCCGCCGCTCTGGAAACGGCCGTCGTCACTCTTACCCTCTTCGCGACGCGCTTGGCGACGCATCGCGACGGCCGTCGCGGCGCTCGTGGCCTTGGTGCTTTTCGGCTGGCTCGCGGTGGAAGCGACCCACCGTCGAGAGTCGGCCGAAGATGCGCAAAGAAGTCGCAACGATGCCCTGCGACTCGCGGCCCGATATGCAGCCAGCCAGATCGTGCAAGAAATCGATCAACGATTCGGCGTCTTAACGGATGATGCCAAAAACGCCGACCTGCAGAAGCTGATGCGTCAGGTCGACAAATCGCCGAAGGACGAATCGTTGTGGAAGTCGGTGGAAGAGAAGCTGGGAGCCTTCAACGCCGACTTTGATCGGCCCATGGATAGTTGGTTTATCAACGACCGACTCGGCGTCCAGATTGCCCGCAGTCCCAGGAGCGACGAGAGCCTTGGCAAAAACTTCTCGCTCCGCGACTATTTTCACGGCCAAGGAGTCGATTATCCAGCGGGTGAACCGGCCCAGCCGCCGATCGACCGGCCCCATATCTCCATTGCCTATCGCAGTACTTCCACCGGACGACTCCATGTCGCGTTCTCTGTTCCGATTGACAACTCGCAGCGAGGTGCGGACCACAGTGTGCTGGGCGTGCTGGCCATGGCGGTCGACCTCGGTGAATTTAACGTGTTGGAAAAGGAGCTGCCTGCCGGATACGAGGTCGTGCTCATCGACTTGCGGCAGTCCGTCATTGACGGCCAATCTCGCCGTGGCCTCGTTCTGCATCGCCAGACCCAAGATGCGGACCAAGCTGGGAAGAACCCATTGTGGATAGGCAGCGACCTTTTAGCACGGATCGACAAATTGTCCGCCGATCAGCCACCGTCCGAAAGTGGCAGCCTGATGCTGACTGACTATCGCGACGACGCGATCACGGACGGCCGGCTCTATTCGGCGGCAATGCAAAGAGTCATCAACCAGCGACCCGAGGGAGAAAGCCGCGACACCCACTGGCTGATCTTGGTGCAAGAGCCGGCGTCCCGCAGAGGTGAGTAAATTGCCGATCGCAACACTTACTGACCGATTAACCCGCCTCCTCAATTTCCCAATTGCCGATTGAGCTCGTCTAACCCGCGGCGCAATTCCGCCGCCGTTGACGTCAGCTCGTCGCGCGCGGCCTGGAATTCTCGCTTCAGCTCGGCCAGTTCGCCACGCAGCTGGGCCACTTCCGCTTCCCAGCCCGAAGCTCGGACATCGGAGTTCCGCTGCGCCGGCGCGGCAACCGCTTTCGGGCCGACGTGTGCCGGCGTCGCCTCGTCCTCGTGTGACGACAATGCATCGCCGTGCATCGCCGCCGCTTCTCGACGGATCTTATCCAGCTCACGATCTTGATAGAGCGCGTGAGACACGACACAGCCTCTTCCGGGCGGCGTCAGATACATAATCAGCCGCTTGGCCTCGAGTGCATCGAGCACCGGCCGCAATTCGCCGAGGTCTTTGATCGGTTCCATCCGTGCCGCCCGGCCGCGCAGCTCACCGATGGTTTGAGCGCCGCGCAGAAGCAGCTCTGCCATTACCGCCAGCTCCGTCTTCTCCACACCCAACCATTCGTACGCGCGATGGCGATGCTTCTCCACCCGGCCGTCTCCCTGGATCACGATCGCGGCCCCCAATTTGCGCAAGGACTCCAGCGCATCCTCCACCTGCTCCTCTACCAACTGCGTGAGCGGCGATCGATTGTTCTTCTGATTGCAGCCGTTTCGCAAAGCATTGAGCGAGAGCGGATAGTTCTCTGGCGTCGTCTTCGCCTTTTCAACGAGCACGCCCAGGACGCGTCGCTCATTGGGTTCCAGCGGCTGCCAACGCGGCGTCGCTGCTGCTTCAGATGCGGATGTTTCGCCAGTCGTCATTTGCGTGTACCGGGGTGTCGGAAGCACGCCATCCTAGCGTCCACCCGGTCGAGGAACGAGGCCCGTTTGCTGCTCCGGGCAACTCAGCGCAAAAAAAATCCGGGGACCGTTTCTGGAAGAAACGGTCCCCGGTGGAGGGACGCTCTCATTTTCCCGACTGATTCGACGTATCCAAACTTCTCACAAGATGCTCATCAAGAACATCGGCCGCGTCTAGTAGGTATAGATCGCGTCGACGCCGACCTCTACGCGATTGTAGCCAATGTTTCCATTGGTGAGGTCGGTGGGCGACCAATCGTAGCGCACTTCGGGCCGCACGACCAGGTTCGCGTTGGCCTTGTAGTTGACGCCGCCCGTCAGCTCGTAGAACGACGTGTTCTCGTTGGTGACCTGGTTGCTCTTCCACCACTCAGCACGAAGGCCAGCCTTCCAGCAGTCGTTGATGGTATAGAGCAAGTAGTTGGCGACTTCGTAATCTTCCTCGTGATCACCACCAAAGAACGTGCCGTCCGTGTGGACGATGTCATTCTCCATCACGTACTCATACTTGTCGGACAGCTTGGCGTCGACAATGATCGTGTGCTCGTAGCCAAACTCGTCGTCCGAGCGGAAACCGAAGCTGCCGGCGGTCAGTAAGTAGCTGAAACTCAAGCAGTCGCTGATTTTGTGGGTGAAGCCACCGACAAAGTTATTGCCATTGGCGCGATCTTCATCAGGTCCTGATTGATCGAAGCCCGAATCCCAACCCAAAGTCCAGCCGGCGTAGTACGTCCAGCACGCGTCTGGCGTATACGCGCCCAACACGCCGGTGTGCGTGATCGGCTCGCTGTTGTACCAGGACAACGAATGGCTGTAGAAGAAGTTGCCATTTGCCGGGTAGACTTCGTAACCCACCGGGGTGTAGAAGTGACCAATCTTGATGTCCCAATTGCAATAGCCGAGCTCGACGTACGCCTGCGGCAGGGCAAATCCGTAGACGCCGTGATCCCAAGGCTTATCCCAGTCGTTCAGATGATTGCCGAAAGATTGCGCCGTGTCGCCGTTGGTGCCGTAGACCGAGTCAAAACGGTAACCCCAGTCGCAGCAGCAGCTATCGGTCTTGGCCTTCTTCTCGACGTAGAAATAGGCTTGTTGCAGTTGCACGCGACCCGGGTAGTCGTTCGTGTCAAGCTGATCGCCGTCGTTGGCTGACAAGCCCGTGTTCTGCGAGTGATAACCCACCTCGAAGAAGCCGCCGTACGTCACGTCGGAGCAGCAAGGCGTCATGCACTTCTCAAGCGTCCAAGGATCGCCTGGCTTGCAGCAGCAGCAGAACGGCCAGCACTTGTCCCAGCCTAGCGGGTCGCAGCAGCAACCGCAGCCGCACGAAGAGCAGCCACAAGAGGCTTCGCAGCCGCAAGAAGCTTCGTTCGAGCAGCCACAAGAAGCGTCCGCAGCCTTGTCACAGCCGCAAGACGTTTTGCTGTCCGAGCTGGCGCTGTCCGAACTGCCCGGTGCAGCCGGCGCGGCGTCGTCCGCCAAGTTGTAATTAAACGCCGTCTGAATTGATTCCTGCGCCAACGCGGGTGCGGCGCAGATGGCCACAAGGGCCAAACCTATAGTCCATTTCGCTGTGCTCACCTTTCGACTCCTTTTTCGGTAACCATCGGGGCGCTTGCGTCCGGTCGCGCCACGTCGGTCAGGTAAGAGCAGACCGCTCCGCACGTCACTCCGTGCGACTTCAGTCAGCCAAATCAGTCAACCGCCTCGTCAAGACATATCGACCCGCCATGCGCCGGCGATGGAAGCACAGTTGGTCAAATCAGCGCGGAAAATCTTCACATGGTGCACAGTCTTGGCAAACTTTGCAGGCTGCCGAAACCGTGCCGAGAGGCGCGGCAGCGAGTTTGACGCTTATCCGGTCTGACTCCGGATGCGAGATGCCGGGAAAACCGCCGGTAACGAGCGGACAAAACAAGAGGACAAGGAGAAAGCGAAACCGACAGACGCGGAGACCTCAGCGAATCGGCGGGCCCTTATCTTGGAGTCTCGCAGTCTTTGAAAGCGGCCAGCGCGCGATGAACGCTATTTATCACCAGCCGACCGCGCCGGTAGGTTATCGCTGCCGTAATCCGACACCAGCCATTTGTTGTATCCCATTCTGCTGGGGAGTGACCAAACCATGGTGACGTGCACGACAACTGCCGACCAAACAGAGCCGGCCGCAGGAATTACCAAGAATTGTTGCTTGCTGCTGAAATCTCCGTTCGGCGCTGCGGTGAAATCCAACTCTTGGTCGAAGCGCGTCTGTGCGTCTGGTCCCAAGGACACTACGTATTGCACAAGAGGGGTGTCGCGGAAATCTGCCTGTGGATCACGCGGAGGCTCTGTCGGGGGAGGCGAACCAGGCGGAGGCGGAGGCTCCGGACCGCGCATGCTTTCGACTGTATATTGGTACGCACTTGCCACATCGCCTGCTTCGAGCAGCGTAAACCACTCCAGGGCCGTCGACCGAGCCTGGTGCGACAGAACCTGCTGCGTGACAATCGAATGGCTGGCCGCCGCGCATACGCTGGCAACGCTTAGCGCCAGGCCGATCACCGCAGCCCGGCGGCCAATCAGCGCGCCGTCACTCGCTGCAATTCGCCGCATCGCCACCATCGCTATAGCCGCTCCGGCTAGCGGAATCGCCCACAGCAGCGGCGCCATCAAACTCAGCGGCGCGGCCAGGCCCAACATCAAGCTCACCACCGACAACGCGCTGATATTGCCGATCGTCGAATCTTCCTCGCCGCCAACCACGGCGTGCGCTGGCAAGATTGTCGCCGAATGTCCGCTAGCATCCATTGGATTCGTGCCCTTGTAATGAAGCCCTGTCCCAGGCACTCGCCGGATAGGCGTGAGCCTGGGGCAGGGCTGCGGTGGCCGCAACTCATCCGCGCCTTACAATCATTCCGCCCTGTGGATACTGCTTCCCAAACTTGGTGCGATGATCGGCGTAAATCTTTACAAACGCATTGGCCGAAAAGCCGTTTTTCGCGCCGCTGCCGAACGATTCTCCTCCGCTAACCGATTGCACAAATCGCAGCCAGCCAAGGTCCGGCGCCAGCAGCGCAGACTTCGACTCCACTTCACTTTCGCTGTGTAACAATTGCCCGCCGAATGCGTCCTGGGGCATCGGCACGGTGTGCAGGGTTGCCATCGTGAAGGCCGCCAACACCCAAGCCGCCACCAGCGCCACGAGCGGGCCAGCCACCGGATCGATCGGATTTTTGAATCGCATTCGCGTTTGGGAAGCGACAGCCGTTAGCGCGCGACAAACGAGCATCGACACGACGAACAACAGCCAAAGACAAAGGAAATCCAACAGGTAAGTGTATTGTCCGCTCAGCTGTTCGTCCAAGTAGAGCGTCAAAGGCGAGTAAAAGCCAAACGCCACCAATCCGCTGACGAGGATGTTCACCAGCGCAATCGTATTGCTCCACAGGCCCTCACGAACCATCATCGCAGTGCCGGCAAAAAACGTGGCTAGATAAAGTGCCCAGAACATAACTTGTCGTTAGTCGTTCGGAGTTCGGCGTTGGTTGACGGTTAGCGGCGTTGCCAACTACCAATGACCAAAGACCAACGACCGGTTCTCCTATTGTTTCAACACTCGCTGTAGCTCCGCCAAAGACGTAACTCCTTTGGCAATCATCAGCACGCCTTCTTCCTGGAACGAGCGCATTCCGGCGCCACGCGTCGCTTTCTTCACCAATTCAAGCTTGGGATCCTTGAGCAGAATCTGCCGAATTTGATCATCGACAACCAGCAATTCGAAGATCGCGGTCCGCCCGAAAAAGCCCAAGCCGCCGCAACCTTCGCAAGGCTTTTCAATCTCTTCCGGCTTCGGACTGCGGTAAATCGTTTCGATCTTACCTTCCGGCAGCCCCAGCTTCTTCGACAGCTCCGGTGTCGGCTGGTAGCCCACCTTGCACTTCTCGCACAGTTTGCGGATCAATCGCGTACACATCACGGCCGTGACCGTTTTAGCGAATTCGCGCTGCGGCACTTGCTTCTGCAACATCCGCAGCAGCGATTCCGACGCATCCTTCGCCTGAATCGTCGTGACCACCAACCGGTCGTCGCTAATCTCATTGAGCAGGATCTTGGCCGATTCCGGGTTCACAAAATCGCGACAAACGTAGACGTTCGGATACTTACGAACCAGTGCCGGCAAGATCGTTGCCGGAGATTCGCCTCGGGCCGCGCTGTATGTCGTGACATCGATGTTTTCGATCTCACGTTCGCGATGCGCCTCCTCTTCAATCGAGACGAAGTCGCGGAGCAGCCGATCGGTCTCGATCAGCGACACGTCCGTAAGCGTCGTGATGCCGCCCTCGGGGAGCCCCGAGATGATCAACAGGCCCTTGTCCAGACCCATCAACTCGGCCCATTGCTCGGCGAGCTTCTTGCGCATCCCCAGCTCTTCGTAATGCTTGAACGCGGACCGCTGCCCGCCCAACAAATCCAGCACCACGCGCTCGCCTGTCTTGACTCCCTGGCTGACGATCTGACAGACGTACTTGTGATTGTTGTACTTCGCGGCGAACTTCCCTTCCTGCTTCTTGCGCCGATCGGCCATATCGAGATTTGAGAGTACCTTCATCACCGCCAGCATCACGTCGCCCGACTCGCGGTCGCTGGTTTTGCCGTTGTGCCAAAATCCGTCAATCAATTGACGCGATACCACCGATTGCTGCGTGTAATCGAGCATCGACCGGTCGGCCCGCCGGTCGGCCATGTCGGCAATCAGCTCCTTGACCAGCAGGTAGCCCGGAGATTGTCGCGCCGTCAGCAAATTGGCTTGCATCGCCCGCTCGTCCGGCCCTTCGATAGCCATCAAATCGACTTGGGCGCCTTTCTCGTATTCCGCCTTGCGCTCGGCCTCCATTTTGACGCCGACCGTGTTCAACAGATGAGCGATTTCATAGCGGAACCAATCGGCGGTGAATACGCGTTGATGCAATGCGACCGACTTGTTTCGCTGCACAACGTACGGAATGAATGCGCCTAAGTAACACACCGCCATCGCAATCGTGGCCACGATGAAATTGGGGAAGCCCACGACCAGCGGGAAAGCCAATAGCAACAAGCAAGCGAACATTGGAAAAAAGATCGACGGATTCCAAATTCCGTAACCCTGTTCAAAGATCTGACTGTCTCGATTGATCCAATCAGCCGACTTCACCCAGATCAAAAACAGCAGAAAGATCGAGGCCAGCTTGAGCCAGTTGATGGCGAGTCGATTGCTCCGCGGGATGGAGTTAGCGTCATTCCACTTATCGAGTTGCGGCGCCGGCTCCGCTGGAGCCGCTTCCGCGGCCGCTTGTCCGCCGGCCGCGGCGGGCGGCTGCGCAGCGTCCTGCCCACGTGCCGCCGGCAGCGGCACGAAAATGCTGCCAAAGCCGACGACGAGCACCGCGATCAACGTTTGCCGCCCAAGCCGCATCACAGAATCCCTGGTTCCTTCACTTCGATGCCCTTCAGCGCCATCTTGAGCGCCTCGCGGTTCGGAGCCACTTCCATCGCTACCTCGCGGTCAATATAGTCGTCATCCACCAGCTTCTTTAGGCTCATCGTGAAATCTTGCATGCCGTCGTGATGGCCGATCCGAATCGCGTCTGGCAGTTTTTCGTCCTGCTCTTCCAGGATCAGCTTCTTCACCGTCGAATTAAATGTCATGATCTCCACCGTCGGCACGCGACCCACGCCCGGCTTGATCGACTTGAGCAGCTTCTGGGCAATGATCCCCCGCATGTTGAACGCGATCGCGCTCCGCAGCGCCCCGTGCATTTCCGAAGGGAACAAGTCCAATATGCGCCCGATCGTCGTGGCCGCGCTACTGGCGTGGATCGTGCCGAACACTAAGTGACCGGTCTCCGCCGCGTGGATCGCCGTCATGAACGTCTCTTTATCGCGCATTTCGCCCACCAGCATCACGTCGGGATCCTCGCGCACCGCGTGCTTCATCCCAATTTCAAAGTCGACCACATCGAGGCCGATCTCCCGCTGGTTAATCAGGCACTTGTCTTCGGTGAACACGAATTCGATCGGGTCTTCCAGCGTCAAAATGTGCTTGCGGTAGCGCTTGTTGATCCAGTTCAGCATCGATGCAATCGTCGTGCTCTTGCCCGAGCCCGTGACGCCCGCCAACAGCACCATGCCTTGGTCATACGTGCAGAGTTGCTCGATCGACGGCGGCAGATTCAAGCCCTCAAAGTCGGGAATCCAACTGCTCACCCGTCGGGCCACCAACCCGACATGCCCCAATTGCTGCAACAAATTGACGCGGAAGCGCCAGATGGTGCCGTCGACGTCCACCGTGTGGGCAAAGTCGGCGCCGCCGTCCCGCTCGAAAATCTTGCGGTTCCGCTCGTTCATCAGCGGAAAGCAAAGCCGGACCATTTCGTCGTCTTCGATCGGTCCACGATTCATCGGCCGCAGTGTACCGTCGACCCGCACCATCGGCGGCTTGCCGACCTTCAAATGCAAATCGCTCGCCTCCAGTTTGACGCAGGCGCGAAACAGTTTGTCGACTTCGACGTCCTGATTCTTATTGATGAAACTGCTTTTAAAGGCGTCGTCTTTTGCCATGGGATGAAACCCGATTAATCAACTTGCCAAGCGCACTGGTATGCCGCGCTCCGCCATCACCCGCTTCGTCTCTTGAATCGTATATTCGCCGAAGTGAAAAATGCTTGCCGCCAGCGCCGCGTCCGCATGGCCCTTTGTGATCGCATCGGCCAAATGTTCCGGTTTGCCTGCCCCGCCGCTCGCCACCAAAGGCACGCTGATCGCCGCGCTCACCGCGGCAGTTATCTCCAAGTCATATCCGTCCTTCGTCCCGTCGGCGTCCATGCTCGTAAGCACAATCTCGCCGGCCCCCAGCCGCTCCACTTCCCGCGCCCAAGGCACTGCTTCAAGCCCCGTCGGAATCCGCCCCCCGTTGATATGAACTTCCCAAACTTCGCGGTCATCGCGCTCGACCCGCTTCGGATCAATGTTTACTACGATACACTGGCTGCCGAATCGCCGGGCCGCTTCGTGCACAAATTGCGGGTCCTTCACCGCCGCCGAATTGATCGATACCTTGTCGCACCCCGCCAAGAGCAGCTGCCGAATGTCTTCCAGCGTGCGAATGCCCCCGCCGACCGTCAGCGGCATAAACACCTGCTCGGCCGTTCGCCGCACCACGTCCAGCATGATGTCCCGCCCCTCATGGCTGGCCGTAATGTCGAGGAACACCAGCTCATCAGCTCCTTCAACTTCGTACCGCGCCGCCACCTGCACCGGATCGCCGGCATCGCGCAAATTGAGGAAATTCGTACCCTTCACCACGCGGCCACGGTTCACGTCCAAACAGGGAATCACACGCTTGGCGAGCATCGCGCGGAGTGCCTCCGGCTTCGTTCCAACCGGACGCATCGGCACGCCAAAGACGGCCGAAATCGCCGGAACTATCCCAAACTATTCAGTTTAGGTAGCCCGCCAGACCGGGTCAACCGGCGGAAGTGATCGCTCGCTTTGCCACTTTTTTGACGAAGAGCTGACGGAGTGTTAGGCTTTGAAATAACGATGAGTCACTTTTCGTCGCGCAGTTAGACATGATTGAACTTACGCCTGAGCAACAGCAGTTTATCGACGCGCAAATCGCGACGGGGGTATTCAAAGCGCCGGCCGAGGTTGTGGGTGTTGCCCTCGAGCTCTTGCAGCAACGCCAATCCGAATACGATCGACTGAAAGATGCTATCTCACAAGTCAGTCGCGGCGAATATGAGCCGCTCGACATTGAGGATATAAAACGCCGTGGTCGTGCGCGCAAGGCACAACACTAATGCCACCGCCGCGCCTTCTCCGTACCTCGGAAGCGATCGCCGATCTGGACGGAATTTGGGAACTATGTCGCCGGTGATAGTCTGGCGGCGGCTGACCGTGTTTTGGACGAGCTTTACGAGCAATTCGCATTGCTCTGCAAGTATCCGGAGATCGGCGAACGGCAACCACACTTGGCGGACGGAACTTACCGGCGATTTGTCCACCGCAAATACGTTGTTTATTACCGACCGGTGGATGACGGCATGATTATCGTCCGTGTATTCCATGGCGCGCAAAACCACGAGCAACAACTCTAGCCCCAAGCGTTGCTCGCTGATTTCTGGCGCGCGTACTTGAAAAGAGGGGTGGCTAAAGGGGCTCGAACCCTTGACCTCCAGATCCACAATCTGGCGCTCTAACCGACTGAGCTACAGCCACCGCAAAGAATCGCTGATTGATGATTTGTGATTGATGGTTTCAATCCAAAACCAGAAATCAATAAGCTGCAATTCTCTGCTTCCCACGATACCCTTCACGACAAATTACGGCAAGCTCTCCATGAACCGGCGGTATTCGGCGTCGAGCTCAGGATAGCTTTGGCCCGTAAGTTTCGCCAGCGTTTGCGCGTCGTCGTGACCGGCGTAGATCGCTTGCAAATATCGCACCAGCGGCTCCCGGTAGCGGGCGTGCTCGCCGTCCATCAAAAAAGCCGACAAGCCCGAGGCCTCGCTGTAAATCCTCGCCAGTTCCGGCTGTGCCTGCAGGTCGAGCCGACCCCACTTCGTGAGCTGCGCGAGCGGAATGTACTGGTGGTCCTTGAGCAGACGCTCGCGGGCCGCAGGAAGCCGTCCGGCCGAAGACTGCCCGATCGTGTAGTACAGACCCGCCTTCGCGTTGCGATGTTCGCTCATCGTTTCGAAATACGTCGCGATCCCTTCCACGACCCAGAAGTTGGCCTTCTCCGCAGCACGCTTCGCTCCCGACCGAGATTCTTGAAACAGCTCATGCACGGTCTCGTGATAAATTGTGCCGGCATCCTGGTCGGCCCCGGCAAAGAAATGGGCCTGGTGTTGGGTGTCAAAGTAGATGCCCTGCGTTTCGACCACCCGGGGCTGCTCGCGTTTGAGTGACGCATTGTAGTCCTCGCGATTGCGATGCAAAAACACGCGAAACGGCTGATGCCGCTCCCGCGCCAATCGCTCGCCGGCAAACAGCTGCTTCACCTCCTGATCGCTGGTCCAAAACCCCGCGAACAATTGCTGCCAAACCTGATGCAGCCGCTCCAGCCGCGCCGCTAGTTCCGCCGCCGCTTCCAAGCTCAAGTTCGAGGTCACCTGAAAGTGATCCGTGCGCACTTGCCAACCATCTTCAATCCGAGTCCGTCTTGCCGCATCGACATCCGAGGTCACCCACTGCATGCCAACCAGCCGTTCGCCTTTCTCATATCGCGGTACATCTTCGGCCGCGATCCAACCAAACCGTGGATCCCAAATCTTGCCCGCGTCCACCATCCGCGCGGCAAACGCCGTCAGCCACTGACCCTTGTGCTGCTCATAGCCCAGCACGCGCCGCGCATCGGCATGATCCGGACTCTCGCGCACGGCCTCAGTCGCCCATTGGTACGCCAGCGACAGCTGCCCCGCCTCGGCCGCCTGCTTGGCCAAATCAAACAGTGCGTCGGCTCGCTTTTGCCTCGCTTCATCGACGGGCGCGCCAGACTCCCCGCCGCCCGAATACTGATCCGGCGCAACAAACACTAGCGACCCCGTCGCCGGACGTGCCGGACGCCAACCAGGCTCCGACTTAGCGGCCTCCGCCGTCAGCCGCCCATACTCAGCCTGCAACTCCGCCGCTGTCTGTACCGCTCGCAACGAGTGCGAACAAATTAGCGCGGTCGCGAGTGCGACGACAATTCGGAAGCAACACTTCGTGTAATGATTAGTCACAACGAGCCGTTTAGAATTGCGGTTTCACTTCTTGCGACCAGATTTTCCGGACCCGCTCGGCGTCGGACTGACTAATCATCGCCATCCGACCGATGAATAGTGATTGCTCTAGGCAATCGAGCCGCGATAATCGGACGGTCGATGCTCGTCGCAAACCGCAAGCCTTCCAGTCCGCGAGCGCGACATCCATCGTTGAACGAGGATTTGCGGAAGTTACAGCCGCGGCCACGACATCCGTGCCATCTAACCAAAGAACCAAGACCGGTCGTTTCTTTGATCCGCCTGCGTTTGTGAAGGTGATATCGTCGACCCAGAACTCACCGGCACGAATAGTCATCGTACAGACCTTCGTCCTCGGGTGCGTAACTATTTAAGATCGCCGCGTGGTTACGAGCAACTTCTCTTTCTGAAGTGTCCCCCGCCGGACGAATCGACAGAAACCAGTGCCCTGGCCCGATGATTTCGGCTGCCTCCTTGGGAAGACTCAGTGCCTCTCCAGGTTGAAGTCGGACATCGTAATTAAATTCGGTGGGCTTGGAATCCATAGCTCTGCCACAAACATTATTCAAAGCGTGAACCTTACGGCCGTTGCAATTATACCATGCCGGATGCAAGGGGGGTTCATGCAGATTCGTTGTGCCTTTGGGTATCACCCCTCTGCAAACGCCGCGTCGAACGCCACGCGACTTGGCTCGAAGTCGAGCTTCTGCACAAACTCGCAAGCCTCGCGCGCGCCATGCTCGCGGTCCATGCCGACGTCTTCCCACTCCACAGAGAGCGGCCCTTCGTACTTTGCTTGATTGAGCGCCCGAATTATCTCCTCAAAGTTCACGCCGCCGCGCCCCGGCGAGCGGAAGTCCCAGCCCCGTCGCGAATCGCCGAAGCCGAGATGACTGCCTAAGATTCCGCTCCGGCCATTGAGCGTCACGATCGCGTCCTTGACGTGGCAATGGTAGATGCGGTCCGGGAACTCGCGGATGAACTCCACGGGATCGACACCCTGCCACAACAAATGGCTCGGATCGAAATTGAAACCAAACTCCTCGCGATTGCCAAGCGCATCGAGCGCCCGCCGTGCCGTCACGATGTCGAATGCGATTTCCGTCGGATGCACCTCGAGCGCAAACCGCACGCCGCATTCACCGAACACGTCCAAGATCGGGTTCCATCGCTCGGCAAACTGCTTGAAGCCGGACTCAATCATCGAATCGGGCACCGGCGGAAACGAATACAGCAAATGCCAAATGCTCGACCCTGTGAATCCATTCACAACGCTCACGCCCAATTGTTGCGCGGCCCGGGCCGCATTCTTCATATCCTCCGCCGCCCGCCGATTCACTCCGGCCGGATCGCCGTCGCCCCAGACATGCGGCGGCAAAATCGCTTGATGCCGCGCGTCGATTCGATCGCAAACGGCCTGCCCCACCAAATGCGAGCTGATCGCGTGGCATTGCAGGTCGTAGCGATCGAGCAAATCCCGCTTCGCCGCGCAATAGCCGGCGTCCGCTTTGTTCACCTCAAAATGGTCGCCCCAGCAAGCCAATTCCAATCCCTGATAGCCGAAATCGCTCGCTTTGCGGCACACGTCTTCTAGCGGCAAATCGGCCCATTGACCGGTGAATAGTGTGACAGGACGAGGCATCTAGAGCTCCTAATCGAATGCTGCAATCACAACCGCCGACAGCCCTCGGCTCGGCCGGGGGTCGAAACTGCGTCGATTTCAGATTGCCGATTTCGGATTGCGGATTACATCGACGAATCCACAATTCGAAATCCCAAATCCGCAATTGCTCCCGAATGCTATAGTTCGGTATGCGACTCGGCCCTTTGATCAGCGTCATCCTGCTTCTTGCGGCAACGTCGGCCGCCCGCGCTGCGGCGCCCGTCGAACTCGAACTGGCCACGGAAGGCGGACTGCAAATTACCGCGCCCCAGCAGTGGCTGCAACTGCTCACCAGCCTCGGCATCGACGACGTGCGGATTCACACGGCTGCAGCCGGGGAACAACCGCAACTCGAAAACCGCGGCACTAGCTCGCAACCACGTTATCACGTCGTCGGCATCCTTTCGGCCGGCGAGGAATTGCGATTGCCCGGCGGCACCTTCCACGCCGCCGACCGCGCCAAGCTCAAGGACTACTTCGCCAGACTCTCAGCCGAAGGCGCCGAGGGAACCACCGCACCGCACGGCCGCTTCGGCCTCACCGAAAAGCAACTCGCCGTCGTTCGCGCCGATCTTGCCCAACCGGTAGACTTTACAACCAAGGACGAGCCGCCGCGGGCCGTGCTCGACCGGCTGCAAGCCAAGTTTTCGCTGCTCATCTCGCCCGATACAGATGTCGACCGCGTCCTCCACGACGCGGCGCCGTTCGCAGACGAATTGAAGGGCCTCACGGCAGGAACCAGCCTGGCCATCCTGCTTCGCAACTACGGCCTCGCGCTGCGGCCAGAAAAGTCGTTGGGCGATCCGGTCGTCTATCGCGTGACTCCAATCGTGGTGGAGACCGCTGGCCACGAGAAACAGGACACTGCCAAAGACGGTGAGGCATGGCTCATCGGCGCCGAATCAGAAAAATCGCCGCGCGACCTCGCGCCGGTCCTGATGGAATCTTTGAACGTCGAGATCGACGGCTACACCCTCGCCGAAGCCATCGACGCGATCGGCCCGCGTATCAAGCTTCCCATCTATTGGGACCACCACGCGCTGGCCGCCGCACACATCGATCCGACCGCGGTAAAAGTTTCGGTCCCAAAGACGCGCACCTATTACAAGCGAGTTCTCGACCGCGTCCTGGCCCAAGCCCACCTCGCCGGCGAGCTTCGCGTCGACGAAGCCGGCACGCCCTTCCTCTGGATCACACGCTGAACGATTCTGTTCGAGCAATCATCAGTCTGCTGCTTATCCAAGACAGCATCTCCGGATTGACCTGGACTCGCCTTTGACTTAGCCTAACGCTATGGTCGATTATCGAAAAATAATCACGTTAGAGCCTGGCAAACGCGGCGGAAAGCCGTGCGTTCGCGGCATGCGGATCACGGTTTATGACGTGCTCTCCTATCTTGCTTCGGGAATGACCACGGACGATGTTCTCGCCGACTTTCCGTACCTGACCAAAGAAGACATCCTGGCATGTCTGGCATACGCAGCGGATCGTGAGAAGCAAATACTGGTCAAGCAGCAATGAAGCTCTTGTTCGACCAGAATTTGTCGCCAAGACTCGCGATCGAACTGGCAGACATCTTTCCGGGCTCAACCCATGTCCATCTCGTGAGTCTCGATCGGGCAGCGGACCCAAAGATTTGGGATTTCGCCCTGGCGAATGAATTCGTCATTGTATCGAAGGACTCAGACTTCGCCGACTATTCGGCAGCATTCGGCTTTCCACCGCATGCCATCCTAGTCCAAACCGGCAATTGCACCACCGCCGATGTTGAAGCTCTTCTTCGCGCCAATGAATCTACGATTCGCGAAATGGTCGAGTCCGACTTGAGCGGATTGCTCGCGCTCTATTGATATTTCAAGAGCCTACAGCAATTCATCCAGCTCGCCCACCAGCCGCTCAAAGTGCGCAAGCGCCGTATCAACCGGTTTCGGGCTCGTCATGTCGACGCCCGCATCCTTCAAGAGATCCAGCGGCCACTTCGAGCAGCCTCCCTTGAGAAACGACAGATAGTCGTCGAGTTCGCGCTTCCCGCCGTTCACAACGCGCTCCGAGAGCGCGATCGCTGCCGACAGTCCTGTCGCGTACTTATAGACGTAGAACGCGCTATAAAAATGCGGAATCCGCAGACACTCCAGCCTTAACTCCGCGTCGACGACAAAGTCCGGCCCGAAATACAACTCGAGCAGTTTTCCATATTCAGTTCTCAAACAGTCAACCGTCAGCGGCTCGCCCACTTCGCACAGCGCATGCGCCACCATTTCAAACTCGGCAAACATCGTCTGGCGAATGATCGTGCCGCGAATCGCGTCCAGTTCGCGGTTGATGAGATAGGCCCGCTCCTTGTCGCTCTTGGCCCGCTTCATCAAATGTCGGCTCAAGAGTTGCTCGTTGAACGTGCTCGCCACCTCGGCCACGAAAATCGTGTAGTTGTAGTATTCGTATGGCTGGTGCTTCGACGAGTAATAACTATGCATCGAATGCCCGGCCTCATGTGTTAGTGTGAACACATGGTCGAGCACGTCCTGCTGATAGTTCATCAAAATATAGGGCCAGCTGCCAAACGACCCACTACTGAATGCCCCGCTCCGTTTCCCCTGGTTCGCGTAACGATCGCACCAGCGGCCGCGCAGCCCCTCGGCCAAGACGCGGCAGTAATCGTCACCCAGCGGCTCCAGCGACTTCACCACCGCCTCCACCGCCTCGTTCCACGTGTGCCGCTGATCAAGCTCGCTCAAGATCGGCACATACGTATCGTAATGGCGAATGTCGCGAAGCTTCATCTTTCGCCGCCGCAGCTCGAAATAGCGATATAGCGCCGGCAGCTTCCCATGCACCGCCGCCATCAGATTGTCATAGACGCTCACCGGCACATTGTCGTGAAATAGCGAGGCCTCGCGAGCGCTTGCGTGTCCGCGCGCCTTCGCGTAATAAACGTCTTTCTGTACCGAGCTCGATAGTGCCGCGGCCAGAGAATTCTCATGCCCCGTGAATTGCGTGTAGTACTGATGAAACGCCTTGCGGCGCACTTCCCGATCCGGCGAATGCAGAAACACGGAAAATGTGCTATGCGAAAGCTCGATCTCCTCTCCCTTTTCATTTTTGAGCATGCCGAACTTGAGATCGGCGTCCGTCAGTTGGCGAAACATCTTGTCCGCCGCGCCCGCCATCTCGCTCTGCATCGCCAAGAGCTTCTCTTCGGCGCGGCCGAGCGTGTGCGGCTTGTAGCGAACCAGCCGCTCCAGCTGCAACTTGTAATGGGCGAGTTGCTTCGCGGCCAAAAACCTTTTCAGCTTCGTTGCCGCAATCGCCAGAATCTCGGGCCGAATGAAACTTGCCGCCTCGGCGGCCAGCGTCGCCGCATGCTGGAAACGGCCCTGCATCCGTTGGTATTCGCTGTTGGCCGTGTCCTCGGCCGTCTTCAGAAAGGCGTAGTTGCCCAGCTGCTCGCCGGCCCGTTCAAAATCGCTGTCAAACTTCAGACATTTCGCAAGCGCCGCGGGCGATTCGGCGAGCGTACCACGAAACTTCGCGAATTGTGGGATCAGCTTCTCCCATATCTTGAATCCCGTTTCCCAAGCCCCATCGCTCTGAAACAGGCTGCCCAGGTCCCAGGTATCCGCAGTCTTCACCTCGCCGCGCTTGGGCAACTTCTTCGTCTTAGCCATGGTGTCCGTCGTCAGTAGTTCGTTGTCAGTTGTTCGGAACTAGAATCGACCAGGCTGTCAACAACTGACGACTGACAACTGACCACTAACAACTCACTCACCACCTCACCAGCGCCGTGCCCCAGGAAAGCCCGCCGCCATAGCCGCACATCAACACGAGGTCGCCGCGGCCAAACCGCCCCGCCCGCAGCGACTCGTCGATCGCGATCGGCACGCTGCCGGCCGACGTGTTGCCGTAGCAATCCAGATGCATCACGATCTTCTCGCGGTCGATGCCGAGCGCTTCTGCCGCGGCATCGAGAATTCGCACGTTCGCCTGATGCAAGAGCCACAGATCAACATCGGCGATCGTGAAGCCCGCCGCCCCCAGCACCTGCTGCGACGAGTCTTCGAGCAATCGCACGGCCCATTTGAACACCGGCCGACCGTCCATTCGCACAAACCAACTGGCCACGTCGCTGGTCGACAGCTGAAACGGCGCTCGAGAGCCGCCGCCGGGCCGCACCAATAGCTCGTCGCCCGAGCCATCGGCGCCGAGAGTGTAGGACAGCAGGCCTTGCTCCGCGCTTCCTTTCGTTACGAGGACGGCCCCCGCCCCGTCGCCAAACAGCGGATACGTCTTCTTATCTTCGGGGTTCATCACGCGGCTATTCGTGTCGGCCCCGATCACCAGCGCGTACTTACTGCAACCGGTCGCCACATACTGCATTCCAGTCACCAGCGCGTACATAAAACCGGCGCAAGCTGCCGAGACATCCATTGCCGCGCAATTCAGTCCCAGCCGATTCTGCACCGTCGCCGCCGTGGCGGGCAGCAAAAAATCGGGCGACAGCGTCCCCAGCACCAGCAGATCAATCTCGCTTCGCGGTACGTCGGCCGCGGCAATGCATCGCTCGGCCGCCGCGACCGCCATGTCGCTCGTCGACATCTCCGGCGGCGCGTGTCGCCGCTCGCGAATGCCAGTCCGCTGGATGATCCACTCCGCGTCGCAACCGAGCGAGGCGAGTGCGTCGTTCGTGACGACGTTGTCCGGCAAGAAACTGCCGGTGCCCACGATCTGTACGCCAGTCAGCTTCCGCAGCGGCGAGCGATGCAGGGCGATTTGTGTAACATCGCTCATGGAAAAACGTGGCCGTCGGTCGAAACTACCGATCTAGTTAGAAAGTGAAGATTAAGGGCACGAGGCAATTTGGGCAAGGGCGATCGAGTTCTATTTCGGATTGTGAATTTCGGATTGTGGATTTGTTCTATTGAATCCCCAATCGAAAATCCGAAACCCGCAATTCTCGTTTCTATGCCGCGGCCTTGGCATCGACGACCTCATACAACCAAGCCCCGCGCTGCTTGCCGACCGCTTCGATTGCGCCCGTTTTCCGCAGGCAATACGCCATCCGTTGGGCGATCCAACGCTGCACCGAAAGCCCCTCCGCCAAATGGCCCGTATGAAACGGGCACGGCAAAGTCGCCGGCAACATCCGGCACAGGTCCGACGCCGTCTGAAACTTCTCGCCGCCGACGATCGCCAACAGCCGCTGATCTTCCGTTTGCTGATCGCCGCGCCGCCAACGCCGACGCCGACCATGGCCCGGCACTCGCCACTCTTCAATCTCCACGAGCACCACTTCCAGCGTCAGCCGCCGATGCGGAAACACTCGCGTGAAGTGGACCAGCTCTTCAAACATGTCGATCACACTCTGTCGCTTCGGACTGCACCGCCGCGACACGATCCGTCCACCCGCCCGCTGCTGCTTCACCAGATATTTCCGCGCGACAATCGGCTTCACGACTCGCACGTCGTGCCGCTTCACCAGCGCGGCGATCTTGTCACGAATCGCGGAGAGCGACGCCAGCTGAATCTCGACCAGTTCGCGGCCAATAACCACGTCGATCCGATATTGGCCGACGCGCTGCTCGACCAGCGCGCCGTCCGCCGCGGCATAGTGAGATTTCAGTTGCCGGTGAAGCGTGGTTTCCATACCGAGAATGTCCGTTGTCCGTCGTCGGTCGTTCGTTGCACGAAGTTAGCTACAACTGACAACGGACCACGGACAACTGACTTTCATCCTGATTCGCCGATTCCAAAATCTCGCACGGTGAATAGAGTCGTTAATTCGTAACCCCTGGCCGCAAACGCCTCGCGACCCCCTTCCAGCCGATCGACGATCGCCAGCACCCGCGTCACCTTGAGCCCGACCGCTTCGCAGCGCTCGATCGCCATCATGCTCGATCCGCCGGTCGTCACCACGTCCTCGACAATCGCAACTCGCTCGCCCTCGCGAAACGGCCCTTCCACAAACTTGCCCGTGCCGTGCTGTTTCGCTTCCTTGCGGACCATCACGCCGCGGAGCGAAATGCCGCGCACGCCGGCAAGAGTGAGAATTGCTGCCGTGATTGGGTCGGCCCCGATTGCCATCCCGCCAACCAGTTCGGGCATGTCGCCCGCCAAGAGCGCGAGCATCCCTTCGCCGATCAGCCGTGCACCTTGCGCGTCGAGCGTGATCTGCCGGCAGTCGAGGTAATAACTCGCGTTCTTGCCCGAGGCCAACGTAAACTCACCGAACCGCAGCGCCTTCTCGCGCACCAATTGCTTCAGCGCGTCACGGTCGTAATGGGAAGCGGTCATTAGTTGTCAGTGTCCAGTTTCGCCGAATTGCACGCGACAGCGTACCACTGACAACTGACGACTGACAACCGAGAACTTTACCGCTTAACCGTTACCCGCGAGCCCACCGACAGAATATCCGCCACCTCGTCCGCGTCCTTCGGGGCCAAATGGAACGCTGGCGGCGCCGCGGCCGTCGGCGCCGAGGGCGACGTCGATCCGCTCGTGATCGAGATCTCACCGCCGGTGGGCGACTCCTTCCGCAGTACCAGCACATGATCCACCACGGCCGGCCCCGCGACCGCATAGACCGAGCTGGCCGCCCCCGTCGTATTCGTCGAAGGGGATGACAACTTCTGTTCGATCGACCACTGGCCTTCGCTCGCGGCTGCATTCGGCTCAAGCGTAATCGGGAACCGGCCCGCGTAACGCCCATCCAGAAGCAGCGTCATCTGTCCCTTGCCCAGATCGACCGTCGCAGAGAATGGGCCGTGAAGCACCTTCAACTGCTGCCCCGGCTGCACCAAGTCCGAGGCCGAAATACCGTTGATCTTCGCCAGCAATTGCCAAGGCACGTTATACTGCTTGGCAATCGACTCCAGCGTGTCGCCAGTCCGAACCGCGTATGGCGCTTCCAGGCAGCTTTGGTTTGAATACACCACGGTGCCCGCCAGCTCATTCAGCAGCATTTGCACTTGTTCCGTTTCGGTCGGCGATAGCGACGAGTTGCCATACCATTGCGAGAGCATCTGGTGGGCCTTTCCCAATTCCTGCTGCGCGAGCGCCGCCTGAATTGTCGGCCACTGGGCGGCGAAGGACGCAGGCGCTGGTCCCGCTGACACCGGCGGCGCAACGCTAGCGGCCGCCGGCGCGGACATGGCGGGCGCCGCGCTGGCCGGTGCCGTCATCGAACCATACCGATCGTCATCGCTCGAATTCGCGGCGGCCGTGGACGGTGCGGCAAGTGGTGTCGCCCCGCTCTTGGACGAAGCGTCTCCGCTTGTTGTCTTCGCGTCATCCGTTTTAAGCGGCGACTGGTTTGTCGCCGGTGTGTTCAAAGAAAGCGGTGTCACCGTTGGCGGCGCGACCGGCGGATTGCTCGGCACGGTATGCGGCGCACTCGCCTCTGTCGCCGAAGGTAGCGATGGCAAGTCCGGAATCTTTGGTATCTCGGGCAAACTCAGCGACTCGGGAGCAACCGCGGTCGATAAGCTCGACGGCGGCCCGGCATTGCTCTGCGATTCCAAGCTCGCCGAACCAGCCGCTAGTGGCGGTGGCACAGCGCTGGGCTTGCTTGCGTCCGCGGTCTGAGTCGGCCATTGCGGCGCTGTGCTGCCGGAGGAGCTCGCGGCGCCATCCCACGCGACGCTCGGAGTCAGCGCGGCCGGGCCGTTGGGGGCCTCGCCTGGCGTCGCGGCCGCGAGCGGCGGCACGCCACCGGTCGCCTGTGCAGCTTCGTTCGCGTCCGGCACAAGCCGGGCCGGATTCTCATTGATCTTCGTGTATAGAAACACGCCGGCAGCGATCAGGATCGAAATCGTGATCAGCGGGCGAATAGAATTCATCATTCGTCCTCCGTGACGAAGCAGGCAATCGAAAAGCTGCCGGCGAGCTCGGGCACTGCCGCCGTCGCCGGACTTTTATTTGCGCGGCGCAAGCCGTGCTCAGCGCGCATACTGCGGGCGAAAGATATTAGGCAATTGCGCCAAACACAGCCACATCACTGTGCAATCGCCTGACCGCAGAACAATACCAGCAGTGCTGGCAGCCGAAGCCAAGATTAACGCGCGTAATTGCAGGCGCAGCGGGAAGTCGCGTCGTTAGCGACTGGCCCAATACCCGGGAGATCGCTTCGCGTGCGCAACTGCGATGACTGCCCAACGGTCGCCTTGCTCGCGAAAAATCACTTGGAATGGAAAACGATGCATGATCGCATAGCGATGTCGTTCATCGCAAAGAGGGAATCGATTTGGGTTGAGACGGATCGATTTCAACACCCGATCAAATTCCGCATCGAATGCGCCCGCCGCTTGCTGGCTTCGTCCCGCATACCATGCCAGCGATTCAGTGAAGTCATGTTCAGCCGCTGAGGTGACGAGCAGCCTACTCATCAAGCCCGGCCTTCTTTCGGGCTCGCTCGCGAACTTCCGGCCACGGAGCCGCCGTCATCCGGCCAGCATCATATTCCGCTGATCTCCGTTGCGCCTCACGGATCCACTCTTCGCTCGGCGACGGCCACTGTTCGACGGGCATCGTATCCCACAACACCCCAATCAGCCGAATTTGATCGGCCGGTGGCAATGACTGCGCTGCGCCAAGCACTTCATCAAACGCCGGCATCGCCATGACTCCTAAACATTAGCATTACTGTCAAGCCACGATTCAGTTTAGCATGGCACGTCGTCTTGGCAACATCCGAGCTCGGCCACCTTTTGGCTTCGCCCGAACCAGTTCCAGACGCACGGTCAATCTCTTCTCAAGCTCGTGGTCCCCTAGTCGGTAGTATATTCCCTCCACGCCCAGATAGTCCTGCGCCGCGACGCCGTCGGCATTGTATGTATTCACACCCATCACCGCCGGCCACGCCCGCGTCTTCATGGCAACCAAAGCTGCCTTACCCCAGGATCTGTCCAAACGCGATGTCATATCCGTCCAAATCCTGAATGCCGAACTCAAGGCAGCCGTGAGGCTTGATGCCAAGCCCGTAGTCGATCTTCGCTCCGCGTCGCACGAGCTCGTCGTAGATCGTCTTCGCGTCGTCGACCCAGAAATAGACATTCCACATCTGGTGGACGATCTTCCAATGCGGGCGGATGTCGGCCGCATCATTTACTTGGGACAGCATCAGTTGCAGTCCGTCGCGCTCTAAGATACAGAAGCACGGTGGTTCGCCCCAGAACCGGTCGTAGGAAAACCCAACGGCATCGCGCCAATAATTCGCCGTCGCGACGATGTCCTTCACCAACAAAATCGGCGCGCTACGAGTGAGTTTTGCCATATCGCTCTCCTCGGTCTAGGAATCAAAAGTTCAACATAATCACGCGTTCGCGCGGACTCTCTCCGTCAGCTACCGTGAAGCTTCTTACGAATCTCTTCTAGCCGCGCCGCAAGCTCCTTTTCAAATCCGCGGTCGACCGGCCGGTAATATGTCCGCTCGACACCCAGATAATCCTGGGCCGCAACGCCCCCTTCTGCATTGTGGGCATACTCGTACCCTTCGCCATGCTCCAGCCGCTTTGCCCCGGCATAGTGTGAGTCTTGCAGATGCCGCGGCACAGGTAGCACGCGCCCTTCGCGCACATCGCTAACCGCTTCGCCGATCGCTACCGTCGCAGCATTCGACTTCGGTGCGCACGCCAAATACGTCACGGCTTGGACGAGCGTGAGCTGACACTCCGGCAAGCCCACAAACTCACAGGCCTGCATCGCCGCCACGGCCAGCGGTAAAGCCTGCGGGTCGGCATTGCCGATGTCCTCGCTGGCCAGGATCACCAGCCGCCTCGCCAGAAACCGCACATCCTCGCCGCCTTCCAGCATCCGCGCGAGCCAGTAAATCCCCGCATCCGGATCGCTGCCACGAATGCTTTTGATCAGCGCGCTGGCCGCATCGTAGTGGTCGTCGCCCGTCGGATCGTAGCGGATCGCCTTCCGCTGCACTGCATCTGCGATCAATTCACGAGTGAGTCGCAAGTTATCTGGTGACGGCGCTGAGAGCACCGCCACTTCAAGAGCCCCCAGCGCCCGCCGTGCATCGCCATCCGAGACCTCGGCCAAGTACTCCAGCGCCTCTTCATCAATCGAAGTATGATACCGGCCCAGGCCGTGCTCACTGTCCGTCAGCGCCCGCTGCACAATCGCTTTGATCTCGTCCGTCGACAGCGCCTGAAACTCGAACACCCGGCTGCGGCTCACCAAAGCGTCATTTACCGCAAAGAACGGATTGGAAGTCGTAATGCCGACCAAAATGACAATGCCCTCTTCCACGTCCGGCAACAGCGCATCCTGCTGCGCTTTGTTGAAGCGATGAATCTCGTCAATCATGAGCAGCGTCGGACGACCGCCCGCGGCCACTTCGTTGCGGGCCTCGTCGAGCACCTCGCGCACATCTTTCACACCGCTCGTGACCGCGCTGAGTTGACGGAATCTGCTCGCGGTCTCTTGCGCAAGCAATCGCGCCAGCGTCGTCTTCCCCGTCCCCGGCGGCCCATAGAAAATCACCGAGCCCAGCTGCTTCGCCCGCAGCATCCGCCACAACAATTTTCCTTCACCCAGAAAATGCTGCTGCCCGACAAATTCCCCCAGCCGCGTCGGCCGCATCCGCGCCGCCAGCGGCTGCACCGCCGCGCGATTCTGCTGCTCACTTGCGGCAAATAGATCAGTCAAAGTAAGTTGCCATCACTTGTTTGTCTTGTAGCGAGAAACCCAATTCCTCAATTCTGTCGATCCTGCCAATCCTATTATCGCGTCTCATAGCGCTGTGTGTTGCTATCAGGGAAACGCCGGCGCCGCGCAAAAGTCAAGCCGGAATTTCGTGAGATTTTTTCGCCCTTCAAACGACCTTTGTTGCTTTTTTCATCCGCGAGTATAATACCGGTGTCGACGCGACGTCGCGAGAACCTGGCAGCCACAACAACCGCCGCAGTTCTCGCCGCCGGTCGATTGGCAACGGCCTCCGCACAAAGCGCGGCCCGTGCCAATGGAAGATTTTTATTCGCAAGAGGCGTCGTGCTCTGAGTATGGTGCGGCGCCTTCCTAATTGTTAGGGACAAACTGTCGTGTTATCCGCTCGCCCGAAGATCGCCGAATTGGTGTTCCAGCTCTACGGCCGCTCGCTTCATCCCGAATTATTCGAGGTCCACAACTCCCGGCAAGTCGAGCGCGGCGGCTACCGGGCCAACGTCCAGATCACCACCGCCGGGCACGTCATCACCTGGCAATATCAGGGCATCACGCTCACCGAAGTCGCCGCCGCCGCCAACCATCCGCTGCCTGAACGACGACGGCTGATGTCTCATCGCCTCAAAGGCACCTCCAGCGACACCGTCGAATGCCACGGCGGCATCACCTACCAAACCACGTTCTCACTCGAGCCGGTCGACAAAGAAGCCTTTTGGGCCTATCAGAAAGAGCTTACCCAAGCCGGCACCCGGCAAGGCCTGCTCCATTGCTTCGACGCCAGCGGCCGCTTCGGCCTCGGCGCGATGAGCTACGTCAACCTCGAATCGCGCAATCGCAGCCTCCGCATCCAGGCCTTTCACACTTTCCCCGACGACTATGCGATCGTCAAAAGCCAGTCGATCTTCACGCTGGCGGGGAAATAATCGATATCCGCTAATACTGTCCCTTCGTCCGCGGCTCGATTGGGACCAAAGAAAATGCTGCAAAGCATACGGGTTGAGCACCGAGGTACTCACCTTTCGCGTCTGCGCAAATTCTCAGTCCGCACTCTCCTACTCGCATTCACCTGCGTCGCCATAGCCTTTGGGGTCTTGGCCTATAAACTGCAGGAGGCACGTCAACAGGCGCTGGCGCTCACGAAAATAGAGGCGCTCGGCGGTATTCCGATGCGCGTTGATGATCGTGGGTACAATTTCAAGGGAAAGCAGCCGCCACCCAAATTCGTTTGGCTACACCAACTCTTGGGTGACCAATACTTTGTTTACGTTCCGTACATCGATCTGAAGAACTCGTCGGTAACTGCTGACAGAATTCGCGAGATGATCCCACTTATAAAGCAGATTCGCCTTGTAGAAGGCATGAACGAGGTGGGAAAGTCCGAGATCGCGCTGGATTTTACCGGCAACCAAAACGTCGACGAAGAACTCATCGCGCAAGTTCGTCGTCAGCTTCCCCAATGCGTAATCCTTTCAGCCGCAATCACGAGAAACGAGGCTTATCATCAATAGCCAAATCGGCTTGTATAAATGGCATATTTTGATTTTTAGTTAAAATACTCGAATCTATCGGCTAGCGACTATGCGCTGGCGTCTGCGGCATAAACGAACGCCGCGAGCGCTGCGTTCACCGCCCTCGGATTCTCCATCGTCGTCATGTGACCGGCATCCGGAATCACGACAAGCTCCGCCCCCGGGATCGCCGCGGCGATCGCCTTCATCTCCTCCGGCGGGCTAATCGCGTCGTGTTCGCCCACGATCACGAGCGTTGGCACCTTGATTGTCGGCAGCAGACTGGTCATGTCGGGCCGAGCCGCCATCCCGCGCTGCGCCGCGGCGATCCCCGCCGGCGATGTCCCTTCGACGACCGCGCGAACCGCCCGCACCACTTCCGGCAATTTCTGAAATGTCTCGGGCGCGAACAGCTTCGGCCCCATCGTCTCCCCCACTCGCCCGCTTCCCCATTCCGCGACGTTTTCGGCCATCTTGATCCGGCCGGCTCGGGCTTCTTCAGTATCGGCGACCGCCCGCGTGTCCCACGGCACAAGTGCTCGCACTCGCGTGGCATACTTGCGTAGAAACTGCCACGCCACGTAGCCGCCCATCGAGAAGCCGCAGAGCACCACCGGCTCGCTAATCGCCAGCGCATCGAGCAGTTCGTTTAAGTCGTCCGCATGCTGCTCCATCGTCACGCCGCGCGCGGGCTCAATCGAGCCGAGCGGCGTTTGGCCGAAACCGCGCAGATCGGGCGCAACCACCCGGCAAGCGCCCGCCAGCGCCTCAATCTGCGCAGACCACATCGAGTGATCCAGCGGAAAGCCGTGTACCAAGAGCACGGTCGGCCCCGCCCCGACGTCAACGTAAGAAACTGTCGTCGTAGAGATTGCAGCGGTCTTCATAACACTGCAATTTATCGGCGGCCGCCACCGAGGGACAGTCTCGATCGGCACCCGCACTAGAAGCTCGGGCGTTAATTCCCTCCGCCCTCGGCCTTCCCCCCTTCGCCCTTCTCCGCCTGTGCCTTTTCAAACATCGCCAACTGCCGCAGCATCACCTGCATGTGCGGGATCAACCGAATCGCCTCCCGCTCGTTCTTGATCGCGTTCTCGTAGTCACCCACCGCGTAGTAGCAGCGGCCGAGCGTATCCAGGAAGCTGGCTCGGCTCGAATTCGCTCGCTCCTGCGTGCGTGGCTCCGTCGAGAGTTCCAGCGATCGCCGCGAGTAACGCAAGGCCTTCTGCAAGTCGCCCTCGGTGTTTGAGATTAGCCAGGCCCACTGGTTGTAGCCGTTCGCCACGTTCGGACTCTGTTCAATTTGTTGGTCAAGGGCCTGTGCCAGCGTTTCGATCCGCTTCCGCGTGTCCGCCCGCCACGCATCGTCCGCGTCATGCATCCGATACATCGCGATCAAGACGTCGGCGTCCTCGTCGGCGACGCCGTCGCGGTCCGCGGGCGAAAGCGCCAGCAACAATTGCTCGCGTTGGTGGGCCCAATCCTGCTGTTGTTCAAAAGCACACGCCCGCAAAAAATGGAGATGCGGTCCCAATGAATTGGAGTCCAGTGGCAAATCGATCGCATTCCGCTCGCGTTCGGCAAGGATCCGCTGCACGTTTTCATACTGCTTCCTCAAGTCCTGATTCTTCTCGAACACTTTGATCAGCGGATCGAGAACCTCCGCCCCTTCCTGATAGCGCTCGTAATCCTCGAGTAATTTCGACAAGAGCACCCGCCCGGGAATCCCCACCGGCGACTCGACGGGCTGGCCATCAATCGTTTGATGAAATTCGCGCACCGCCCAATTGGCTTGACCGAGGCCCTGCAGTTCGATCGCTTCATCCAAGCTGGCCAGCGGCTCCTTCGGATCGAGATGCGAGGCCCGCTCCGCCAGTTGCTCCGCCAATTCCTTATTCCCTTGCTCGGTGCGGGCAAGCGCCACTAGGTAAAGCGGACTCTTCGCCTGCTGGATTCGACCGTCATACTTCGTGGCAAATTGATTCAGTGCGTCCCACGACTGATGGTCCACAAACCACTTCAGCGTGGTCTCTAAGATGTCATCCGCATCATCGCCGCCGATGCTCATCATGCGGTCCACCACGCTCATTAGCTGCAGCGTGTCGCCCAGCCGCCGATACACGTCGGCCAGATTCCACAACAGATCCGACGTCACTCGCGAAGTCGTCTCGTCGGAGTTTGCCGCTAATCGTTTCAGCTCATCATCGACGAGCTTTTGCCAACCGCTCACCGCAGCGACCGGATCGTGCAATTGAACCTGATATTGCCGCAGCCACAGCGCCGCCGGGCGACTGCTCGCGCCCAATTCGTGGCTGACGACTTCCGGATCGACCGAGCCCTTCGAGTCTTCGCCGTCATCATCCGGCAAAATTACCGCGAGCGCCGCCAGTCGCGAGACGAGCGGCGACCGATCAAACCGAGCAATTCGGCACAGCCCCGCCAAGCCCTCGCCATCCGGTAGATCGTTCAATAGCCTCAGGATTTTCTTGCGCTCGTCATCGTCCAGTTCGCCGTAAGCCCGGAAGATCTGCCGGACTCTTGCCGAGTCGTCACTCCGTGTCCAGCGAACCGTAATTTGCCGCAGCACATAGCGGGCGCTGGCCGCGACTTCCGGATCGGCGTCGCCGCTGGCCGCATAAAGCTGATCGAACGCTTCTGGGCCGATCTTGTCGAGCTCGTTCGCCGCGCTGCGACGAACCGAGAAACGCGGATTCCCCAATTGACGAATCAGCTCGTCGATTCGCTGTTTTGTATTGGGCGACGGCTGGTCCGCATCAGCGTCGCGCGGCTTAGAATCCGCCGCGGGGCCCGCGAGGTCGCGGTCGGCCGCGTGAACTCCCGCCGCTGACGTCCACAACAAGAGACCAACGGCCATCGGCACGCCGACCCGGGCACTGAGCAGTTTTCGGCAATTACGCCAGCAATTGGCCATGTCACTTTCTCGCCGCGCAGACATTTGGATTGTCTACCCAATCATACCGCGCGGCCGAGAAAGAAAGTACATCAAGCCGCCCCCGAAATTCCCAGGGCGACACAACCGCCGCTGGCGCCTTCGCGACCGCTACCGGCATCGCATACTGCGCTCATAAAAAAGCGCGGCTTACGCGCGGCTTTCCATCTGCTCGATGTATTGCCGCAGGCGCTCCACTTCGTCCGTGACGTGCCGCAGCTTGAGCATGTTGTCGACCCGCTTCAGCAGCTCTGCCTTGTTGACCGGCTTCGAGAGAAAATCGTCGGTCCCTGCTTGCACCGCCCGCTCTATGTCGCCCAGCTCATTGAGCGCCGTGACCATCAAAATCATGATTCCCCGCGTGGCAGGATCGCCCTTGAGCTTCTTGCACACCTCGAAGCCGCTTAGCTTCGGCATCATAATGTCGAGCAGGATCAAGTGCGGATGAAACGCCGCCACCTTCGTGAGCGTATCCTGTCCATCAACCGCCACCGCCGTCTCCACCGGCAGTCCGACCAAATACGCCTCGAGCAACTCGACGTTCGGCTCGTTATCGTCGGCAATCAGTATCCGACTCTTTTCTTTTGCCTTACCCATTTAAATCTTTCGCAATCAGTCAGGATAACCGGACGGTAGGATCTGCAGGAGCCTAATTAAACATTGCATTCAACTCAGATCTCACGCAGAGGCGCAAAGACACGACGCTTCGATCCTTTGCGTCTTTGCGCGAGACTCTTCCGCTCCGTCCCAAAAACGAGCTAGAGTCTAATCCCGCCGATCCTACTATCCTGTCAAAAACTATTGTGCGTTAATCGCAGCGGCCGGGACTGGAAACTGCCGGCATAGCTCTTTGATCTGCCCGCGAATCCGGGTAAGGACCGCTTCGTCTTCCGGCGCCACGAGCGCCTCCAGAATCCACTTGCCCACCGATTTCATTTCGCTCGGACCCATGCCGCGCGTCGTCAGCGCCGGCGTGCCGAGCCGAATCCCCGATGGGTCGACCGGCTTCCGCTGATCGTAAGGAATCATGTTCTTATTGATCGTGATACCACATCGATCGAGCGCCGTCTCCGCCAGTTTGCCGCCGATCCCCAGCGGCGTCACGTCCACCAAGAGCAAGTGATTGTCCGTCCCGCCACTTACCAGCTTCAAGCCGCCGGCCAAAACGGCTTGCGCGAGCGCTTGTGCGTTGTCGAGAATCCGCTGGGCATACAGTTTGAACTCCGGCCGCAGTGCCTCGCCAAAGCAGATCGCCTTCCCAGCGATGATGTGCATCAGTGGTCCGCCTTGAATGCCGGGAAACACGCGACTGTTGATCGTCTTGCCGTATTCCTGCTTCGCTAGACACAGCCCCGCCCGCGGACCGCGTAGCGTCTTGTGCGTCGTGGTCGTCACATAGTCGGCCACCGGCACCGGGTTGTCGTGCAGCCCCGCCGCCACCAATCCCGCGTAATGGGCCATGTCCACCATCAATTTGGCGCCGACCTCGCGGGCGATTTCCGCAAACTTCGCGTGCGGAATCGCCCGCGGATATGCACTCGCTCCCGCCACGATCAGTTTCGGCTTGTGCTCGCGCGCCAGTGCCGCCACCTGATCGAAATCAATCCGATTCGTATCGCGCGTCACGCCGTAGGCGTGAAATTTGTACAGCATGCCCGAGATATTGAGCGCCATCCCATGCGTTAGATGCCCGCCATGCGCCAGATTGAGCCCCAACACGGAGTCGCCCGGTGCGAGCGCCGTCAAATAGATCGCCGTGTTGGCCTGCGAGCCGCTATGCGGCTGCACGTTGGCAAACTCCGCACCAAACAACTTCTTCGCCCGGTCGATCGCCAGTTGCTCCACCACGTCGACAAACTCACAACCGCCGTAATACCGCCGGCCCGGATAGCCCTCCGCGTACTTGTTCGTCAGCACGCTTCCCGCCGCCTGCATCACGGCGGGGCTCGTGTAGTTTTCACTGGCGATCATCTCCAGGCCGTCGGCTTGGCGCTCGATCTCATGAGCAATCGCCTGCCACACGTCCGGATCGTTTTTTTCAATGAAGTTCGTCACGTGTCAATCTCGCTCAACATTCGCCAGTCGCCATTCATCATTTGCCCAATCATCGATCATCATTCGTTCATCGTCAATCCTCGACAGTCACGGTCAAACCTCCACGATTATCATCGAGCCGCGCCGCCGAATCATTGACGCGCAAGTACAGCGTCCCGCTCGCAGCGGGCGTGATCGTGGCGCCCAAGCCTATCGCAATCGGCCGCGCGAACCCCGTTGCCTCCGCACTTGTCTTCCGACCTCCGTCTTTTCCGCCTTCACTCCCCGCTCCCTGCTCCCCGCTCCGCGCTTCCACGACCGCCCCCAACAACATCCCCAGCGGCC
>DASYDU010000259.1:0-14479 GCA_036499445.1 Lacipirellulaceae bacterium | reverse complement strand
TATATGGGGTTCTACCAACGCAACTTCGACAACGTCGATATGGCCACGTTGTGAAGGGCGAATTCTTCTCTTGGTAGCAGTCAGACATTCGGCGTCACCGCGCTTGGCCCGTAAACATTGGATGGACAAACGTGCTTCGCGCCGGACAGAAACTTGGCAAGTATCGACTGCTCTCTAAGCTTTCGGTCGGCTCGTTCGCCACGGTGTTTCGCGCGTTCGACACGCTCGAGGGCGTGTATGTCGCGCTGAAGATTCCGCATCCGAATTTGATGCGCAAGGAGTCGATCGACGACTTCACGCGCGAAGTAAAGATGGCGGCCCGGCTCGATCATCCCAACATTCTGCGACTCAAGACGGCCGACTATATCGACGATCATCTGGTGATCGCCTTTCCGCTGGGTGATCAATCGCTCGACGAGCGGCTGCAGCGACGGCTTTCGATTCGCACCGCGATTGACCTCGGCGAGCAATTGTTACGGGCGATCGCGTTTGCCCACGAGAATCGCGTGATTCACTGCGACATTAAGCCGGATAATTTGCTGCTGTTCAACACCAACCATTTGCGGCTTACCGACTTTGGCATCTCGAAAATTGCTCATCGGACGATCTCAGCCTCCGGCGCGGGAACCGTCGGCTACATGGCGCCCGAGCAGGCGATGGGCCGGCCTTCGGCGCGATCGGACGTGTTTGCGGCCGGGCTAGTATTGTGGCAAATGTTTTCGGGTTACTTGCCGGAGTGGCCATTTGACTGGCCGCCGCCGGCCTACGAGCGAATCAAACGGCGGCTCCATCCGGATATGGTGACCGTGCTCAGGCGTTCCTTGGAGCTCAAGCCGATCAAGCGGTTTGAGAACGGCGAGCAAATGCTCGCTGCCTATTTGCGGGCCAAACCGAAGACGTTGCGGCAGGCGCTGCGGCCGACGCGACGCAAGTCGAAATCGACGACCAAGCGGGATTGGAAGGAAATCCGCCAGCAGCAGTTTCTCAAACAGTACGGAAAATTGCTGGCGACAAAGATTCCGTGTGGAAAGTGCGGCGGACCGGTTGCCGAGACGATGCACGCCTGCCCGTGGTGCGGCGCGGAGCGGAAGGTGTTCCGCGAGTCGACTGATTTTCCTGCCCAATGCCCGCGCTGCCGGCGGGGAATCAAGCTCGATTGGCACTACTGTCCGTGGTGCTATGGGCCCGGCTTCAAGCATGTTTCGGACCGGGAATATACAGATCGCCGCTACACGGCCCGCTGCCCCAATCGCAAATGCGAGCGGAAGAAGATGATGCCGTTTATGCGCTACTGCCCGTGGTGCCACACCAAGCCGAGGCAGGCCTGGAAGATCGACGGCAACGCGGACACGTGCGATAAGTGCGGATGGGGCGTGGTGCGGGAATTCTGGTCCCACTGCCCGTGGTGTACCGCAAAACTATAGCGCGAGCGGACTTTGAAATCCGCTCGCGCCAGTTGAAACGATTTTCGCGCGAGTCGCTTAGACCGCGCCGCTTCTTTTGACGAGCCGCAGTAGCAGGAGCAAGATAACCGCTCCGGCTGTGGCCGTGATCAACGCGCCGATCAAACCGCCACCGACGGACAAGCCCATCACGCCGAAGAGCCAGCCGCCCAAGAGCGCGCCAATCACGCCGACGACCAAGTCGCCGATGAGGCCAAAGCCTCCGCCCTTCATGAGCTGACCAGCCAACCAACCGGCGCAGAGCCCGATCAGCAGAAACCAGACAAAAGACATATCCATGGACCAACCCTCCAAACAGGAGACAGGCCCGTAGCCGACGAGAGCACCGCTCTCGTAGTCGCCATTGGCGGCTTTTTAAACCAGCCGCGAGCAAGAAAAGTAGTGGTGTATCTACATTAACTATAACTCGTCCGATTCGCCCGTCAATTCGGTCGCCGCGGCGTCCGAAGCGGTACACCCATGTCAGCAACGACTTACATGCCGTAGACGAGGACCTTAAAGCTGCCAGCCACCATCTTGGGGCGTCTCTGTCCCGGTTCGGCGGGCTCCGATTTGGCGGACGACAGGTAAATCTTGTGGGTCGAAGGGTCGAGCGTCATCGTCCGCGCACCGCGTTCGGTTTCTAAGGTTTGCACGACGGTGAGTTTGTCCGGCGCGTCTTCGTGGGCGATCGTAACGTTACCTTCACCGTTGGAGCTGAAGGCGAGTTGCGTAGCGGGATCAAAAGCGTTTGCATCCACACCTTCGCCGATCGGCACGTTGGTGATTACCTTGCCGCTGGCGCTATCCATCATGACCATCATTTTATTATCGCAGCCGAGAAACAATCGATGATGGGCGGCGTCAAATGCCATGCCCGAGGCGGATTCGCCGGGGGCAATCGGCCATGTGTCGACGACTTTGTGCATCTTTGTATCGATGGCCACTACTTCGCTCTTGTCTTCGATGTTGTTATAGACGCGTCCGGAGGACGGATCGTAAACCGCAAACTCCGGCTTGCCGGACAGCTCGATCGTGGCCACCGCTTTGCCCGAGTCGGCGGCAAAGACCGTCGCCGACTTGCCGCGGCCATTAAATGTGTAAACTTCTTGCTGCGACGGCTCGTAGAGGATGGCGTCGGGATTGGGGCCTGTGTCGACCTTCATTAGCGTGGCGAGCGTCTTTGAATCGACCACGCTGGCCTTCGACTCGCGGCCATTGCTGACGAACACTCGGTCGAGTTTTGGCGCGATGGCGATGCCGTGAACTCCCGGCGTGTCGGCGATCTCGCCGGCGACCTCATCTTTATCGAGGTCGATCACGACGACTTTCGTGGCATGAGAGACATAGATCCGGCGAGAGGCCTCGTCGACGGCCAAATAGTCCCAGCCTCCCTCGCCGCCGATGGGGATTTCCTTGATAAAGTGGTACGGGCCATCGGCATGAGTGACCGGTGCGAGAGCCAGTAGCATCGCGATCGATGTCACAAGCAATACAAATCGTCGGCAACTGCTCATCATTGTCTGCCTTTCAATACTGAGACTCAGTAGGCCAAAGAATTAAATTAGACGTTTCGGATCGAGTGTTCATTTGGCGGCCGGCTCCAAAAGTCCGCGGACCTGCATCCACTGCTGGCATCGGGCAGGCCAATCGGCGGTGCCTGTAATCGTTTTCGCCTGGCCGAGACCGTGGTTTCCATTCTGATAGATGTGCAATTCGGCCGGCACGTTTGCTTTGCGGAGCGCGAGATAGAAGGATACCGCGTTTTCGGCCGGCACTGTTTTATCGGCGTTCGTCTGGAAAATAAACGTGGGGGGCGTTTGGGCCGTGACTTGCAATTCGCTCGACATGTTGCGGGCCAAGTCGGGGTCTGCGTCTTTGCCAATCAGATTGTCGCGCGAGCCTTTGTGCATGTAGTCGGCGGTCATGGAAACCACCGGATAGCAGAGGATCAAAAAGTCGGGACGGGAGCTGGCTCGCTCGATCGGATCATCGGCCGTCGAATCGCCGGCGTCGACGTGGGTGCCGAGCGTGCTGGCCAAATGGCCGCCGGCCGAGAACCCCATCACGCCAATCTTCTCAGGGTCGATATTCCACTCGCCGGCCCGCGAGCGCACAGTGCGGACTGCCCGTTTGCCGTCGAGCATGGGCACGGGATGCATGTGGCCCGTGCCGTGATGGCGGTAGCGCAGCACGAAAGCGGTCACGCCGAACGAATTGAACCACTCGGCAATTTCGCTGCCTTCCTTATCCATCGACAGGTGCCCGTAGCCGCCGCCGGGGCAAATGATGACGGCCGTCTTTGTAGCGCCGTCGGCGGCCGGCCTGGTTAGATAAAGAGTCGGCTCATCCTCCGGTTTGGTGGCCGGCGTACCGGGCGCGCCGTCTTTCCAGAGCGGGATCTGAATCGGATCAGCAGCCGCAGCGGCAACTCGCGTAAAAACTAATAAAAGCACAGCGGCGATTCTTTGATTCATCTGTCACCTCTAATCTGAGCTTTCCAAATAGACTCGCCACGGCGTCCAGTAATACTTTTGCCAGCCTTCGATCACATCTTCGTAGTCATGCTTCGGAACGTCGACATGTACGAGATCGATGCGGCCCTGTTTCGGCGCCGTTTTGGCGGCTACGAAGCTGAGAATCAGCGTAGAATCTGGATCGTCAATCTTGAACTTCACCGATCGCCACGACTGCACGATGAGCCGCGACGGGATGACGGCCAGAACCGTCCCGGAAAGTTGCCCGCCGAAGGCCTCAAATGCCGCTCCCGGCTCGTGACCAATCGTGACCGGGAAACCCGTGAACGCCGCATGCTGCTTTGCATCGAGGTACATCTCGAATAGGCGCTCGGCAGTCGCCGGCAACACCACCGATTGCTGGATCACGCTTCGCATGGCAAACCTTCTTATTGCAAACCGCTCGTGGGCTCGAACCTTGCCGCATCGAGCGCGGACCAGATGTGGATGATCCAGCCCAGAAAAAACGGATACCAAAATATCGCCGCCAGGACAAATTGGAGGAGCGCGATCCCCGGCCGGCCCTGCAAGAGCTGCCCGAGCCCCGGAATAAAGAAGCTACAGAGAGCAGCCAGCACGTTTCCGCCAGAACCTTGTCCAGCCATTGGAATATCCATCCTTGAGCGAGGCGGACGAAATCTATTTGTACCGCCGAAGTAAGAGTATATCAAATCACGGACAGGCAATCATTCGCGGCAGCAAAAACGCCGGCGCCGGAACGATTCCGGCGCCGGCGCTCGCATTTTGAATGGCCAATGGCGTTAAGAATTGGCGATCGCCGAAGTTCCATCGGCTAGGCTCTGCTTCATCCGCTCGACGGCCTGGGTGCCCATTTCGTCGGCCAGCGCCTGCAAGCCAGCCAGTTCGGGGCTGTCGGGTGATTGGAAGCCTGACTTCTCGGCCACCAGCAAACTCAACAGCAGGCCGACCAGTCCACCGGCGCCCGGCGACTTGCCGTCGTCGCCGCCGGCGTTGATAAACAGCCGTTGCGGCACGAGCGGCTGCTCGCTCCGCGCCAGCCGGTCGGCCACCTCGTTCACCGCATACAACCGCGGGTCGCCGAACGAATTGATCTTCCGCATCAGCACGGCGGCCTCGGAGAGACCGACTTGCATAATTTTCTGGCTTTCGCCTCGGCCGGCCAGCATTCGCTCGCGGCTGTCGGCCTCGGCGAGCACGACCTTCTGCTCGGCCTCGCGACGCGACCGCTCGAGCGCGGCCTCGGCCATGACGACCGTCTGCTCCGCTTGCTTTCGGGCGCGGGCCAAATCGGCCTCGCCCTGGTTCTCGGCGATGCGGGCCTGGACCTGGGCGTTGGTGAGCGCGGTCTGCATGTCGGACTGAGCCTCGGCGGCCTTCAGCTCTTGCAGCTTTTTCGCCGCCTCTTTACGGCGCTCGTACGTTTCGAGTTGCTCGCTGGACAGCTGCCGCTGACGCAGCTGTTCCAAGAGTGTCTCGATCTTGTCGTCACCTTCCATGTGCGTCGGCTTGCCGATCAAAACGGCGACGCACTCGATGTCAAAGGCGCGAAATCTCCTCGATAGCTCGTCGCAGGCCTCTTTCTGAATCTCGTCCCGTTGATGCAGCAGCTCGAGCATCGTCTTTTTATGGGCGACGTCGCGAAAGTAGGCGCTGAGCATCGGGTCGAGCGTTTGCGTAATCAGTTTTTTCACGTCGCCGAACCGTTGAATCACGCTCGGCGCCCGCTCGTAGTCGATGTGCACGACGACGCTGAGCGGCAAGAGCGGCTCATACGCGTCACGCGTTACGAGATCGATGGACTTCAGGCTCTCATCATATCGATGGGCTTCGCTCTTGCCGGTAATCCAGTGGAGCACGAAATTCGTCGTCGGCACTAGAATGATGCTGCCCGCATAGGTGTTAAACGCATACTTACCTGGGCCAAGCGACTTTTCCCAAACGCCCCGCTCGCCGATGGCCACCTGCTCGCCGTGTCGGAAACCCTTGCCGGAAAGGTCCAGGCCGTGCGCACCGACGTAGCTCACGACGACGCCAACGTAACCGATTGGCACGACGGTTTTCGGTATCATCTCCATCGTGGCGAACCAGCGATTGATGAAGTAGGTGCCGTCGGTCAATGTTTGGTGCTGACGACCGCGTCGGCCCCCGGCGCGAAGAAAGGCTTCGGCGTCCTGGAAATTGTTGTGGAAGTTTGGGCCGCCGGCCTCGCTGCCGACAATCGGCGCGATGATCTCGTCCGGCGGGAGCGACGGGCCGTCGTGCACCGTGACGATGCCAATCGTATCGACGAGCACCTTGCGGGCGGGATCCTCTTCATCGACCGTCTGCATCTTCGCGCCAATCACGGCAGGCGAAAAGCCGCCAATGCTGGCGAGGTCTTCTCGATATTGCTCGATCGTCGCCGACTCCTGCCGCGACTGCGTGGCCGGCAGTGCGAAGACATGGTCCTCGGTGATCACGACGAACAGGGCCGGGTTGATCGCGTAGACGCCTTCGCGCAGGATCGCTCGCTGACGGCCCCGCTGGCCGCGAACGACCGCGCCATCGTCTTGCTTGGCGCCCGCGAGAAACGCCTGAGCGTCTTGAAAGTTATTGCACTCGACGTGCTTGCCCAAGGTTTGGCTCGGCGGCAATGGCTCGCCATCGCGGGCGTAGACATACGCGATCTTGCCCTGCGAAATCGTCACGAGCCGGGCCTTGTGAACGGAGTATTGCCAGCGCCAATAACCGAGGTGAATGCCGCCTCGCAACAGCTCCGCTTGGAAGCCGGCCTCGCCGCCCAGTGCGATGATCTGGCCACCGGGCACTGAGCCCTTGCCGGACCAGAGTTTCTCGACGACGCCCACCGAGTTGTTCGGGATATACCGCAGGCCGATCCAGATAACGAACGGGACCGCAAGCGCGGCCGCCAACCACGGCCACCAGGAAAGCAGCCAGTGCAGCGCCGCCTGGCCTTCGTCGACCTGGGCGAGCATCGCGGCATGCTGAACGATAAGCATTGTAAACATGATGAGGACTCCCCACGTTAGGGTCGCGAAGACGACTGCCAGAAAAGACACGCAATCGGGCGCCGGCCTCACCGAGGCTCTCGCTTAGAGCCCGGGACGGCACACGGAACGGCCATTCTAGCAGGTCGCCATGGCAACCATACTCAAGAAAACGAGAGCACGCAGGCTCATCGTCGCCGGTTGAGGGAGACGAGCGGGCCCCTTTTCGCTGATTCGGAAGAACGTCTCCCGAAGTGCCTACGAGGTTAGCTGACGGGCTAGGGTGAAAAGGTGCCCTGGCACTTGCGGTGCCTGCGCCCCGGCGGCGGCCTGCTTATTGCAGACGGCCGCATTGGTTCCCCCGCTCGCGGCCCGGCGTGATCGGCCGCGATTAGGCTGCACATCCGCCCCTATTATACCGATTTTCGGCCGCGCCAAGTTGCTACATTTTTCATGCCGTGTCGCAACTCCTTATACGGCGAGCAGATCGGCACGATTGGCATCCGGCTTGCTTGCCGTGGGTGTGAACCGGCCAAAACACCATTTCCAAGCGCGCAGCGAAAACCGCTCACGGCAGGTGCAAAAGTGGCCGCAGTAGCGGGTGCGCGGTGTCTGGGAAGTTATGCACCCATTCGATGAAATGGGCCAGGATAAAGACCGACATCAGCAGTGCGCAGTCGAGGACGGCGCGATTAAAGAAAGTCGGATTGAACGTCACCGTTTCGGGGACCGTGAAATTTCGTACCCGTGGCACGAACCGCGGAACCTGCCGGCAGTATTCATCAAATGTTTCGCCGAATATTCCACGCAGCTTCTTCTCTTCGGCAAGAATGGTGGCCCAGTGCGTGAGGAAAAATGCTACGGCAAAAGCGCCGGCCATCACAAGCGACTGAAACGCCAAACCAATCCCGACATAACCGAGAAAACTAAAGAAGTAGAGCGGATTTCGCGTGATGGAATACGGCCCGCCGACGACCAGGTCTCGATTCTTTCGGCCCGAAATGTAGGCAGAGGCCCAGACTCGACCCATCGAAGCCACTAGCAAAATCAAGAAGGCGATCACGTCCCAAGTGGTGTTCCAAAACCCATAGGGGCGCTCATAAGTGCTCTGAGTGACGAGCGCAATCGCGATTAGGGGCCAAAAGAGCAGCTTCGGTATGAAGAGCCGCTTGTTGATTCTCGTGGCGGGCATCCCGAAACTCCCATCAAGGCAGCCAAAGGCCGAATCCGTTCGCCGGGCGGAGCCCGCAAGCTGAGCATCATCTACGACAGGCATAGTTCGGTCAACGGCGCTCTAGGGAGAATTGGAGCGCAATCTTCGACATCCGCCGGAAAAAAGCGGGGTCAAACGAGGGGGGTAGTAGAAGAGCCGGGCGGCTCAATGCTGTCTGCGCGGCGCGGCCATTTCGTCCGAGGGCTTTCGCGGCTTTCCATCCGCCCGCCGGCCGAGCCAAAGCATTCCCAGGCCAAAGGCCAGCATCACCAAGCCCCACCAAAGGTTGACGTTGATCTCGAGCGACTTCTGGTAGATCTCGGGCGTCGCCTTGGCGGCGTAGAGGCCGTACCCGGCCAACAGCGCGCCCAAAATCGCAAACATCGCGCCAATCGGAATACGAATGTCGAGTCCCATGTTTGTCTACCGTTCGTAGTTGAGTAAGTGAGTTGGTAAGTAGGCGCGTAAATAAATCGGGACGTCCACTTACCAGAAAATTATGTTCAGTGCCACCGCCATCACGAGCACGATCACGCCCAACGTCGCAGGCCGATTGTACCAGGCCACTCCCTCTTCCCGCGGCTTCTCGGTCAGCGAATACACCAGGCCGACCAGCTCTCGATCTTCTCGTGGCTTGGTCATCAGACTGATCACGATCGTCACTGCAAAGCAAGTGGTCCAAGCGAAGATGGCGGTCCAAAAATTCTGGGCCATTTCGCTGGGATAGGTCCAATGCGGCTCCGCGCTAAACCAGCCGCCTTTCAGCCACCCCGAGGCCCCTTGCGGCAACGACATGCCGTGGTGGAACGCGGCAGCCAGCGTGCCTGCGAGCAACCCAAAGAAAGCGCCATGGCCTGTTGTTCGCTTCCAGAACATACCCAGCAAAAACGTTGCGAACAAAGGTGCGTTTACGAATGCGAATACAAGCTGGAGCGTGTCCATGATGTTGTTGTTAGCCCGCACGAAATAAGCCGCAGCGACGGAAACCGCAATGCCGAAGATAGTCGCCATCCGCCCCATCCACAAATAGTGCTGATCGCTCGCGCCGGGCCGGATATATGACTGGTAAATATCATAGGTCCAGACTGTGTTAAAGGCCGTCACGTTGCCGGCCATTCCCGACATGAAGCTGGCCAAGAGCGCCGTAAGTCCCAGACCAAGGATGCCGGTCGGGAAGTAGTGCATCAACATCGCGGGAACGGTGAGGTCGTAGTCGAGTTCGGGCTTCCCTTCCTTGTTGAGCTGCGGCTCGCCTGTTTGCTCGTCGACCTTCACTGGGACAATGCCTTTGCCGGCCGGCATGGTCGCTTGCGCCGTGCTCCCTCCCGCGACGTTTGCGGGCATGACTTCCTGCGTCGGCAAGGCAATCGCGATAATACCCGGCAAGATCACCAGAAACGGAAAGAACATTTTGGGAATGGCCGCGATCAATGGCGTGCGTCGCGCGGCCGACATCGAATCGGCGGCCATCGCCCGCTGCACAACCAAAAAGTCGGTGCACCAATAGCCAAACGAGAGCACAAAGCCCAGACCCATCACCATCCCGAACCATTCGACGCCCATCGGGTTGGTTTTCGCGCTTCCCAGTCCGCTCCAAGAATGGGCGAATTCCGCCGGCACCTTGGCTTTGAGTCCTTCCCAGCCGCCGACGTTCTTAAGACCCAGCATCACTAGCGGAAAGAAACCCGCCACGATCAGAAAGAATTGCAGCACTTCGTTGTAGATCGCGCTCGTGAGCCCACCAAGCAAGATGTATGCCAAGACGATGACCGCGGCGACAATCATGCTCACGTCGAATACGTATTGCAGCGGGATACCGAACTGCTGAAATGGAATGTCGAAAATGTGCAGCGTCTTGATCAACTTGGCCATCACGTACATTGACACGCCGGACGAAAACACGGTCATCACGGCGAATGAAATGGCGTTGAAGCCGCGCGTTTTTTCGTCGAAGCGGGCTTTCAGGTACTCAGGTACCGAGCGGACCTTCGAGCCATAGTAAAAGGGCATCATGAAGACGCCGACAAAGACCATCGCCGGGATCGCGCCGAGCCAATAAAAATGGCTGGTCATGATGCCATACTTGGCACCGGACGCGCCCATCCCCATCACTTCCTGCGCGCCGAGGTTGGCGGAGATGAACGCCAGGCCGGTGATCCAGGCGGGAATCGAGCGGCCCGAAAGAAAGAAGTCGGTGCTGTTCTTGATCGAGCGCCGGAGCGCAATTCCGATGCCCAGCACGAACACGAAATACACCGCCATGATGACCCAGTCGATCCACGAAAGACTCATCCGCCACTCCTGGTTGCGAGCCGTTAGAAGGGCTCCGTGAGATTGAAAAGACCACGGCGAGCGGATGATAGCCATCCTGCACCCGAGGCTCGGCGTCCGCCCGATCGTGCCAGTTTGGCACAAGCCGTGACAGAATGCCAGAGGCGTTCAGATGCGATATCGGCTGACGGAAATCGGCAACCGCCGGTCGCTAATCTTTGCTGGGCGATAGATCGACGTTCGCAGGGCCGTTCACCACTTTGCCCAGTGCGGTGAACCGCGATCCATGACACGGGCAGTCCCACGTCGTTTCAGCCGGATTCCAATGCACAATACATTGTAGATGAGGGCAGACGGCCGATAATTCATGGATCTTCCCGACATCGTCGCGGTATACGGCGACTTTCGACAAGCCGCGGCGAAGCAGCGCGCCGCTTCCGCACTGCACCTCGTCGACCGAAGCAACTTCGCCGGCAGTTAGGTAATCGGCGTATTGTGCCGCGACGTTCAGATTCTCTTTGATGTAGATATTGGCGGCGAACACGGTCTTGCGGGCCGGATCGTAGAGCTTCTCCCAAGGATTGTCGCGGCCGAGAATCAGGTCCGAAAGCAGCATCCCGGCGATCGTGCCGTGCGTCAGCCCCATGCCGGAATCACCCGTGGCTACGAAGACGTTTTCCTTGTCCAATGGGTTACGTCCGATGAAGGCCAAGCCGTCAATTGTCTCCAGGCACTGGCCGCCCCATTTAAAGGCTACGTCGACAATGGGAAACCGCGCGCGGGCCCAGGTCTCCAATCGCGCGTGCCGCAGTTGCGCGTCGGTAACCTGTCCTGTCTTGTGATCCTCTCCGCCGACAATCAGCAGGTCGTATTTCTGGTCGGTTTGTGCGTCTTGCGCAGGCCCGCCATCTGCGAACGGTTGCAGCCGGACATAGTGATATGCCTTCAAAGTATCCCAATAGAGGGCGTCCGTGACCGACCCGCTCGGAACCCGCGCGCCGATTACGTAGGTCATGTGGGGAGCCTGTTTCGTATGAATCGCCACCAGGTCGTTGATCGGTGTGTTGGTCGCGACGACGACCGCCTCGGCAGTAACCGTGTGCCGCCCGACCTCGATTTTAGCGGGAGAGCCTCCTTCGATGTGATCGGCATGTGAATTAGTATAAATTCGGCCGCCCTGCTCCTTAATCAGCTTCGCCAGCGCGCTCAGGTATTTGAGCGGATGAAACCGAGCCTGTGCGGGAAATCGAAGGCAAGATCCCGTGTCAAAATCCGCGATCGGAGCGCGAGCGATCATCTCCACTTGATTGAGCCCGGCTCGGTGGGCGGCCTCAAGTTCTTGTTTGAGGATTTTGGATAAGTCGCCGGGCGCCAGAAATAAATAACCGTCGACGCGGACAAAATCACAATCAATTTGATGCTGCTTTGCCGTGGCCTCTATAAAGTCAATCGCGGCGCCATGGCTCTCGACAGCTTGTCGCGCTCCGTCTCGTCCATGCCAGGTCTCGAGCTCCGCAATTCGGTCATCGATTTGGTTCGAGAGGTGCGCTGAGGTGACCTGCGTCATTCCGCTCGCGAGCCGGCCATCTTCCAATAGGGCAACCGACTTACCAGCCTTTGTCAGCAAGTACGCCGTCGTAAGCCCGGCGATGCCTCCGCCGATCACGCAAACATCGGCTTGAACGCTTTTCGAGAGCCTCCGGGAGACGGGCATTTTCGCCGTAGTTGCCCAGATGGACTCACATTTCGCGGTTTGGACGCTTGATGTTCGTTTCATAATCAATGGCCCCTCGTTCAAACGACCACTCGATAGCAGCCTGATTCCGCCACATTTGAACCGCAAACGGCATACCGCCAATTGCTATCAGTGACCGCACTAACGGCATTGCGGAAACGCGATGAGCCGCGTCCCCCGGGTTTTTTCAGAATTCGCTTGCCAAAATCGGCCACCGGTCATCGCCAGGCCGCTGGAATGTCGATAAAGACCGTAGGGGGTCTGCCGGGTTTCGGGTCTCCCTAGGACCACACCCGCAACAATTCCAAAACCAGGGAATCGTACCATGGCCTCTACGGGTGTCGGTGGCGTTGGCCAAAGCGCAGCGCAATATCTTCAACAGCTAACGGGCCAACAATCGGCGTCTACGGACGTCGCTCAAGGCCAAGGCGCGAAGGGCGCTCATCATCACCATCATCATCACGGTGGTGGTGGCGGCGGCGGTCAGCAGCAAGTCGGCAGCTTGCTGGATACGATCACCAACGCGCTGCAGTCGACCGACGCCTCGTCCGACCCGAATCAAGTCATTGAAGACACGGTCGCCAAGCTGCTGCAGAGTGGAAATTCGGCGACCGTGGGTGGAGCGACCAACGGTGTGTCGGCGAGCGCGGTTCAGGCAGCCGGAACGCAAGCCGCGAATCAGCCGCCCTTCCTTCAATTGCTGCAATCACACGGCGTGAGTCTGCAGCAATTTCAGGCGGACCTGCTGTCCGCGGTGAAGGACGCTCAAAACGGCAAAGTAAATCCGGCGACGGCGCTTCAGAGCTTGCCGCCGGGGTCGAATCTGAATCTGACGGCATAGCCGCCCAGCGTTTTGCCGCCTATTTGAAGATCACCTTGAGCGCGACGACGTCGTCGGTCGGAAACGCGGCGGGCTTGTCGATCACCAGACCGTCGTCGGTCTGCTTCCAGTGGAGCTCTTCGTCCGAACCGAGTAGCTTGACGTCGGCCACCAGCTGCGTCGTCTCGGCATTGGTCGCGAGCGACTTCACGGTGATCGCGTCGGTCGGCGTCGCCATCACATAGACGTAGAGCGCACTGTCCTTGGTGGTGAAACGGAGGTCCTGGGGCGTGTACGTGATCTTGCCTTCCGTGAATCCGCCGCCCTTAAGTTTCGTGGGCCCCTCGCCAAATACTTTCCACGGCCGCGAAGCAAAGATGCCCTCGCCGCCGGTGTCCATCCATTTGGCCAGTCCGTGGAGAAACTCTACTTCCTTGTCGTCGATCGTGCCATCGCCGCGGACCGGGATGCTCAAGAGCAGGTTGCCATTCTTGCTCACAATGTCCACGAGCATCCGGGCGACCTCGGCCACGCTCTTGTATTTTACATGCCGAGCGTAGTGCCATTGGCCGATGCACGAGCACGTCTGCCACGGCAGCGGCTGGATCACGTCGCTCGCGCCCCGTTCGTAATCCTCGACGAGCGCGGCGCGATGGTCGGGCTTGAGCTTCTTGGCGGTGAGCACGGCTTCGAGCTTGCCGTCGTTGTAGGCGATGTTGCTATTGTAATAGTGCGCGGCCGCATCCAGGCCGGCCTGGCCCAGCGGCAGCTCGGTGTCGTCGAAGTACATCAAATCGGGATGATACTTGTCGACCAGGTCGTTGCACCGCAGCAGCCAAGTCTCGGTGAAGTGCGGGTTGTTGGGCGGGGGCGTTTCGAGCCACTGGCCGTCGTGCTTTTCATGCCAAGCTTTGGCGTCCTTGGCCGTCGTGATGCCGTCCGGCATGACGATGTTCGGGCCGGTGTACAGCTCTTGGGGATCGAGGCCCTCCCACCATTTGCCGTTGCCGTCGGCTTTGGTCAGGAAGCCGTCGTAGCGTTTTCCCGCCAAAGCTCCCTCGGGATCGTAACCATAGGCGACCTGGAACCAGTGCCAGGCATGGGCCGAATGATTTGATACGCCGAATCGCAGGCCAGCCGCCCGCGCCACCTTCTCCCAAGTGCCGACGATGTCCTTGTGCGGCCCGACGCGGACCGAGTTCCACTCGTGATACTTCGAGTCGAAGCAGTCGAAGTTGTCGTGATGGTTGGCTAGCGCGACGAAATACTTGGCCCCGGCCGCCTTGTACAGCTCGATGAGCTTCTCGGGCTCCCAATGCTCGGCGTGCCACAGATTGTCGATGTCCTTGAAGCCGAACTCGGTCGGGTGGCCGTAGTGCTCGACGTGGTACTTGTAGTCCGGCTCGTCCTCGAGGTACATGAATCGGGCGTACCAGTCGCCCTCTTCGGGCACGCACTGGGCCGTCCAATGGGCCCAGATGCCGAATTTTGCGTCGCGGAACCAGTCGGGGCA
>DASYDU010000258.1:0-8567 GCA_036499445.1 Lacipirellulaceae bacterium | reverse complement strand
GTGCCAAACGGCCGTGAAAATCCCCAACACAATGTACAGCACCAACATCAGCCACCATGCAAACGCGACCACCTCGGGCGGATCGTAACCAAAGGCATGAACCACCAGACCCGCCAGCGCCATCATCCCAAACAACATCGCGCCGTTTTGCGGCCCGCCGACTGCGTACACAATCCAGATCAAGATCGCCGCGCAGGCGCCGGCCGCCAACCATTGCCCGACGCTCAGTCTCATGCGAAGAGGCGTTCGTCCGGCCGTCGGCGGAGTGACGCTCACGCGCTGGAAATCCTCAGGCGTCAATTTGCGAGCCGCTGTGCCCGCGACGTCGCTCGTGCCACCGGCGGCTTGCCCACTCCTATGCCCGAATTGCTCGCGCCGCGCCGCATACATTTCCTGTCGCCGACGATCTGCCTCGGCCAGTCGCCTTCTATCCTGCCATTGGAAATACGCGGTCGCGGCAAAGATCGACATCATCAGGACAATCACCAAGGCGTCGCCAACTCCCTGAACGTGCAATGCCTTAAGCAACGTCAGCAGAATCGCCACTCCCGCTGTGGCGTAGAGCAGGTGCTTCACTTGAAACTGAAAGCGAAAATCCTTCAGCAGCTCGGCGGGAAGCTTCAGCTCGCGGCTCGGCTCGATGTCTTTGTAAATCTTGTCGATGTCGATTGCCCGCGTCGCGGCGACAACCGCATCCTCCGCCCGCCGTTTCGCCGCCGCCAGGATCTCCACATCGATCGGTTCGAGCTCCAGTTCGCTTCCGTCCTCATCGTCGCTACTGGCCAACGCGCGCTGGGGACTTGCTGGGGCCGGCTCCGACTCGATCGGCGCAAGCTCATAATCACCGTCGGAATCGGCGGCATTGCCGGCATACATCTTGTCGCGATCGAGATTGTCGGAAGGCATCAAAGTCCAGCAACGAAAGTCACGAGTCGAGAGTCAAACGACGAGCGACCGTTTCCATTGTCGGCCCACTCACGTATAGTGGCAAGCGAAGTTTCGCTTGGCCGGTCGCTCGAACGCTTGCGACTTGGTCCCATCGGGGCTGAGAATCTGTCCGCCATGACCCAGTTCCTAATCACCGCTGTCGGCAGCTACGGCGACGTCCATCCGATGGTCGGCCTCGGTGCAGCGCTCGCCGCGCGCGGCGAGGATGTGAAAATTGTCGCCAATCCGTATTTTGCCGAAGTGGTGGCGTCGGCCGGTCTCACGATGCTGCCGATCAGCACGGCCGAAGACTACGTGAAGCTCTGTCAACATCCCGACCTCTGGCATCCGATTGGCGGTTCGCGATTGGTGCTCAAACACGCGGCGGGCGGCCTGCTGCGGCCCCTCTACGACATCTTGAAAACGCACTATGTGCCCGGCCGGACGGTGCTCTGCGCACACGGCTTGGATTTGGCCAGCCGTGTCGCGGGAAACAAGCTCGGTGCGCCGGTCGCGAGCGTCGACTTGGCGCCCGCCATGTTTTGGACGCTCTACGACTCGCCGCGGCTCAAGGGCGCGCTCACAGGCCCACGTGTCCCGCGTTGGATCAAGCGGATGCAGTTCTGGGCGTCGGACACGTTGTTCGTCCGGCCGCTGTTGGGCGGCGACCTCAACGGCTTGCGACGCGAGCTAGGCCTCACGCCGGTCAAGCGAATCTTCTCACATTGGCTGCACGATACCGATCTTGTGCTCGGACTGTTTCCCGATTGGTTTGGCCCGCCGCAACCTGACTGGCCGCCGAACATGCGGCTCGTTGGCTTCCCGCTTTGGGATATTGCAGCGGGCTCCGAGCTCACAAGGGAAGTGCAAGAGTTTCTCGCCGCCGGCCCGCCGCCGATTGCATTTTCACCTGGTTCGGCCAACCGGGCGGCCCAGCAATTCTTTGCCGCCGCCGTCGAAGCCTGCGAGCAGTCTGGCCGGCGCGGCATCCTGCTTACCAAATATGCCGACCAACTTCCGCCGAAGTTGCCGTCCAGCGTGCGACATTTCGGTTTTGTGCCGCTTAGCAAATTGCTGCCCCGCGCGGCGGCACTCGTGCATCACGGCGGCATTGGCAGCTGCGCGCAAGGCTTGGCGGCCGGTCTGCCCCACCTCGTTCGGCCGATGGCCTTCGATCAATTCGACAATTCGCGGCGGCTCGTGAGGCTCGGCGTCGGTGAGGAGATTTCGGTGCGGAGTTTTCGCGGGCCGGCCGTCGCGGCCGCGCTCGAACGATTGCTGAATTCCCCGGGTATCGCAACCAGAAGTCGCGCGCTGGCGGCCAAATGCAACGGCCCCGCGTCGCTCGACGCCGCGTGCGACGCGCTCGAACAATTGGCACAACAACCCGCGGTGGCAAAGCCGTGACCCGAACTACGAAGCCTGAAAAGAGTATACTTACAATGTGTGTCCAGTAGCGTGATTTGATCTTATTGCTGCCCTCTACTGACAACTCTTTGGAGAAAGGAGCCCAGCCATGTCTAGCGAACAACCGTTGGCCGACCTTCGTTTCTTGATGTTCGTCGGCGATGACTACGAGGATTTGGAGCTGTGGTATCCTAAGCTGCGGCTCGCCGAGGCCGGTGCCCATGTCACGGTCGCCGGCCCCGTCGCGGAAAAGGTCTACCGAGGCAAACACAGTTATCCTTGTCGCTCGGACGCGGCAATCGAGCTGATGGAAGCGGCCGATTTCCAAGGCGTGGTGATTCCTGGCGGCTTCATGCCCGACAAGCTTCGACGCGATGAAAAAGTTAAGCAATTAGTGCGAGCATTCGCCAAGAGTGGCAAACTCGTGGCGGCAATCTGTCACGGCGGCTGGATTCCCATCTCGGCCGGCGTCTACAAGGGCGTTCTCGTGACGGGCTCACCGGGAATCAAGGACGACCTCGTGAATGCCGGCGCAATTTGGCAGGATTTGCCCGTCGTCGTCGATCGCCACTTCGTCAGCAGCCGCAAACCGGATGACCTGCCTGAGTTTTGCCGAGCGATCATCGAAGTGATGGCCGGCGTCGCGGCGGCATGAACAAACAGGTACCCGGCCAATCCGACCGGAATTTTGCAGCGTAAGCTAATACCGCACAGCCGGCTGGCCGCCGCTTGCCGGACGAGCCGCCGTGGCGGTCGGGGGCGCAGCAGGCGCCATTCCGCCGCTGGTGGCCGCCTGCAACTGGGCAACGCGGGCGGCGACATCTGGCTGGAAGCGATTCACGGCGAGCGACCGCTGATAGTCCGATAGCGCCTGGGCGTAATTGCCCGTCTGGTCACGTAGCCGGCCGAGCGCGGTAAGCGCGCGGGCGTTGTGCGGATCGACCGTAAGCGCATCGACCAACTGCGACTTGGCCTGCTCAACTTGGCCCGACTCTTCGAGGAGTCGAGCGACTTCGATCTTCGGCTCGGGCGACTGCGGATTCGAGCTGGCCCAATTGTTCAAAAGTCGAAACGCCTCCGGCTGGCGATTGGTCTCGGCGAGCAACACGGCTAGTCCGCGATGGCACTCGGCGTGGTTCGGGTCCCGCTCGAGGCATTGGTTATAGAGAACCTCGGCCTGTTGGAGGTCGCCAGGCCGATTGTAAAGCGTGCCGGTTTTGTGAAGCGAAGCGGCGAGGTTATAGTAGCCCTCCGGCGATTTCGGATCATGAGCAATCGCTTGCTGGAAGCGATCGGATGCCTGCTGATAGTTGCCCTGCTGAAACAGTTTAACGCCTTCGACATTGGCAGCCTGCGATTGGACGTTGCTGCAGCCGGTGGTCGCCAAACACGTGGCGAGGATTCCGGCCGAAACCCATGCGTAAGCAAATTCAAGCGGGCGGCCGCCAGTTGATGTCGAGCGTCGAGGCACTGCTGAACTCGCTTCCCGAAGTTCCGTCGGTGCGGGTGACAAGGGGGCCTAGGAGGCTTCTTTGAGGGACGCTATGCCCGTCTGCCAAGCCTGAAAGGGTGGCAAACGGTAGCAACCGCCCGACAACGCGACAAGGCGAGAATTCGCCCGTCGTCGGCGGCGTATCCCACATTCAACCCGGATAGTCGACGCCACCGGCCCAGCCTGTCGGCCCGTCGCCCCGGCAGCCTGAAAGTTTAGCTAACTCCGCAAATCCGGCCAAACCGATGCTTTTGCGCAAACCACCAACTTATCCTGATCGTTGCATTTTCACGGGCCGCGGGTCCGATTGTCACTTCTGTACCCGGACGGCGAATTTCAAAGGGCGAGCTCGATTGCCAACAGTCAGAGGAGAAGCGAACGGTGCCACAACGCAAAACCGCAACGAAATCGAGGGGACCCACCCGCAAACCGACCAAAGCTGCGTCACGCAAGACGAAGTCGTCCTGCGTCAAGGTGGCGGATGACGAGTCGGTCTGCAAGCCGGGCGACGCTGAGGTGACTGTCGATCGCCGACGCCCTGCGGGACGGCGGGTTGATGAGCAACAAAACACTGCCGCTCCGATCATCGTGCTGCCGACGCGGCTCGAACGCCGCAAAAAAGTAAATCGTCGCCGACAGATCGACCCAACGACCTGTGAGCGAGACTATTCTGATGATGAAGTCCAGTTCATGAACGCGCTCGAGCAATACAAGCGAGCCAGCGGCCGGATGTTCCCCACTTGTAGCGAAGTCCTCGAGGTTGTGCGATCGCTAGGTTATGTGCGGCTCTCGGCGAGTGAGTTGGCGACCCGCCCCGCGGCCGAAGCCGTAGCACCCTATGAGGCGGCCGTTGCATCGGTGGACGGTGAAGAAGACTTTCTCACCGCTGAGTGACGCCGAGCGATTTGTAGATCGAACCGACTCCGTTCCCCAAAATTATCCCCCGCCCTCGGTCATTTTGATCGCGTTACGCGAAGAGGGCGGGACTATTTTGAGGGCTCGTGTCAGCGGGGTTTAATCGTAAGGTGCTCGCCGTCGCGCTCGAATGTCAAACCCGCTGGCTTTAGTACGGCCGCGAGCAATCCGTCGAGGTCCACGTCGTTCACTTCGAATGAGATGCGTTCATCCAGCGAACGCCCGGCCGCTTGAATGGCTGCCTCATCCAACTTTACGTCCAAATGCAGTTGGCGCTCCAGCTGCTCAATTACTTTGCCGACCGGCTGCTGCTGCACGCGCAGCGTGAACAGTTGCTTCGTATTCTGTTTCGTGCCGGGCGTCGGGCGGACCTGCTTCGCTGGCGCGGCGGCTTGGAGTGCGGTCGCCACCGGTTCGCTGATCGGAATGATTTCGATCGCGCGTTCGCCCGGCACCGGCCGGAAGGTGAGGTCAAAGCCGAACAATAGGACGGTGAGTCCATCGACCATCGACATGTTAGGCAGTCGGCCGGCCGGCCAGAGATCGTAAGGTATCTGTTCGCCGCTTGTCATTTGCAGCTCGTGATCGTTCAAGAAACGTGCGACAAGGTCGCGAGGTTCGGTCAGCCGCGGCCAGGCAATGGATGTGCTCTTCGACCAAGCTTGCTGCTCTAGTGGACTTAGCCGCGAAATATCGGCGTGACGGAGTTCGGCCAGGGCGTAAAGCTCGGCGGCCGCATGCACTGGCCCCAGATATCGCAGCGAATTCAGCCGGCTCGCACCCAGTGATTGATTCGCAGCCAACTTATCCAGAATCTCATCGGCCGACGCAATTTCGACGGAAAGATTGACGAGCTGATCGGGGTCAACACGCCGGTCGACAAACACAACCACCTTGGACGTCTCCACCAATCGCGCAACGGCATCGCGTAGGGGCAGCCCTTCCCAATGAACCGAAAAAACCGCGTCGCCGACCGCCTGCGAATCGCGATCGTGAGCTTCATGCGCAGACGGCGGCTGGGCCGGTTCACCGAGCGCCTTGCCGACGAATATCGCCACGATCAATCCGATGAGTGTCAAACGACAATCCATTTTTTCTCAATCATTCCTGAGCAACGGTTCAAAAATTGCCGCCGGTCGCACGAAAAAATCGCGTTCTATTTACCGCTCGTTCGTCAATATGCCCGAGGATTTCTCCACATTCGGCCAAATCATTTATAATCCTTGATTATAACTAGACGTTTTCACCCGTCGTCATCGCGTACCAGTCGCCTCCGCGGATATCAAATTTTTCGTTGTGCTTCTCGTAATCCTGATTAAACTCAAGCGATAGAGATCGCGGGTTGGGCCCAGCCATGATGTACCGGTTGGGAGGGAGCACTTTTCTGCGAAGATTCGGCCCGCGAACTGCATGACGCATCTCCCTGCCTTGGATTGGCAAGGGGCTCACGCACCGGCAACAATCGTTGCGGATGTTTTCTGCTAGATCAAGTGGGCGATCGCGAGCGCCTCGCGCGCTGGTGACGCTCGACTCGTTTGCCTCGGACATAGACCGACTATTCACGGCACCTTGTGTGGGGAGTTTTGAGCGTGGACGCAGAACGCTTGCGAAGTCCGATCTTGGTGGCATATTACGACGCCTACTTGGGTAGTCAAGATTCATCGATTTTCATGCGTCAGGTGGCGGCGCGCTATTCGTGTGCGACGCTCGAGCGGCTGGTGACCATGAGCGACGCGATGACCCGGCGGGCGGCCGTGCTCGCCCTGAGCTGCCTTGGTGATTTCTCGTCCAATGCCGTTTTGGGACGTGCGCTCGTGGATCGCGATCGTGGCGTCCGCTCGATTGCTGCGAGCGGCATTCGCGAGCTGTGGTGTCGCATTGGCAGTCGCCAGCAGCGACAAACGCTGCATGTCGTGCTGCGATACAACGATTCGAAGCGATTTCAAGAGGCGATCCACCTGGCAACCGATTTGATTCAGGATTCGCCGTGGATGGCCGAGGCCTGGTGCCAGCGGGGAATCGCACACTATCATCGGGAACAATACGAGTCCGCGATTCAAGATTGCCACCAAGCGCTTGAAATCAATCCGTATCACTTCACCGCGGCGGCGGGCATGGGACAATGCTATCTGCTGCAAGACAACCCCGTCGCCGCGCTTGAAGCTTTCCGCCGCGCTCTGCGGCTTAACCCGGGCATGGAAGAAGTCCGTGCCCAGGTCGTTCGGCTGCAACGGTCGCTGAAGGAGGACTGAGGGCTCGGGGTTCGCGGGCCAGGAACCCGGCAATTGCGGATTGAACGATCGCCGCGTACTACTGCCTCGGGTCTTGTTCCTGGCGAGTCCTTGTCCACATTCTTTGCTCCCGCTCCCTGAAGCGAGCTCGCCGGGAGTTTTGCGCCACGGGCTTGCGCTCGCCAGTGCAAAATATGGCCAAGCCTCGAGGATTTTCGAGTTTTGCGTTTGGCGATTTGGGCAAACCGTTTTCGGAAACCCGTTAGCAGTTGGCTGTTGCGATTTTCGACTTGGTCCGCGGCGCATCAGACAACTCGATTCGTGGTGCAGAACCCGATTTTCCTCGGGGATCGCGCATGGTTTTGCAACCAAGAGCGTAAGTTGTGCCGCAAACCCTCGTTTCAAATTGTCAAAGATCGGATGCATGGCGAGTGGGTAGTGGATTTCACCACGGAGGCACGAGGGCACGGAGGAAGAATTGTTGATTGTTGAACGATGATTGATGATCTGGGGGGGAAATGACGAATGTGGGTCCGTTGTCCGTAGTCAGTTGTCCGTTGAAACTTGGTGGCATGGCTTGCGAACACGGACAACTGACAACTGGCCACGGACAACCGACGACTTTCATAAAAATGAGGCGGCCGCCTCGCGGACGGACCGGCTGGGCTGGAGGGGACAGGGGCCGGAGGTCAGGGGACGGGGATGGACCTTCGGGCCGTTTCCTGGCTGGCACAGCGCGATCCACACATTCACCGGTACTCGCGGGTACGGAGAGCGCCTGAAATCCGCTTGTTTCGTTTCCGACCTTGCAAGTGTGCGATTTACCGTGGCTACCGTTAGCGGGGCTGCGGCTTAATCGCGGGATCCATCGGTTACGGGCGGTTTCCGGACACGCTCCGCTGAGTCAGCGGCGTTCGTGCGGGAATTACCGTAGCAGAAGTGGTGGCCCAATTTCTACGGAAAAAGCTATTAGCAATTAGCTTTTAGCTGTTAGCCGAACCGTGGCCGGCAGTTGCGTCGCGAAATTTGCGCGCGGCCAAGAGTTGGGGATTGACGGCGGCCGCTAAAAGCGAGGGTCGCGTATTCCCGAAGGGTATCGCGAGCGACTCGTAGGCGGGATTCAAGGACCTTTACGCACCCACGCGATGGGGAATGTGGTTGCTGACGACTTCCGATAGATCAAGCTTGAGGCTGGCGTTGTCGATGTCGATACCGACCAGGTTGCCCTGCTCGTCGTAGTCGAGTACGACGCCCTCGGAGACTTCGCGGCTCTCAGCGCTCGGATGCGGAGCAAGATCGATGTAGAGCGAATCGGTATCGGGGTAGTAGTTTAGTTTCATGGCGTGAATCGTCGATCTGGAAACGCGTTGTGAATGGTGCTTTTGTCGGCCAGCGTCACGACTCGCAGGTAGCGGCCGCCAAGCTCGGGAACGCTTGCCCAGAATCGAAAACGGTTGTTTTCTTGCGGCTCAACTCGCAGCGGCGCTTGCAAAACGCGAATGCACATATCCTTGGTAATCTGCGGCCGCTTACGCAATACCTCGTTTTCGAAATAGGGCATGAAACGGTACGGCGGCATCGTTCAATTGTAGCTA
>DASYDU010000257.1:0-13430 GCA_036499445.1 Lacipirellulaceae bacterium | reverse complement strand
TATTTGGAATTGTGCAGCGCTTCTTTGCCAATTCCCGTGCTCCGCCGGAGACCGCCAAATTCACTGAGTGTTTTAGTGACGAATTGGTCCAGTTCAGCTTGCGTCTGACAAATCTCGTGTCGCAACAAAAATGGCTGGGTTGAAAGAAATCGATTTACTGCCGAAGTTGGCCCCGATCGCTGTTGTGCGGTCAAAAGACAGCCAATCATGCGTTCCCAAAACGCTTTCTTGGATATTGGTGTTTTAACATCATTCAAATTAGACGCGATACGCATCTTTACAAACGCATTTTGACTATGATGACTATAAAACTCGTTGACCTTGATGATGTCTTCGGGATCGACCTGCCAAATGATTTTCATGTTTCGCTACCACCGAGCATTCCTGTCTTCACATCGATAGCTTACCAAACCTGCGCAACAATGAAAACTAACGCCTTTCACGGCATCTAACCCTGCGAACACTATGCGTCTTACGTACTCGCCAAGTGTTCTGCAAGCCGCTGGAGCGTTTGCTTGCTGCCCTCGACTGCGCCGTATTCCTTGACCACGCGATCGTGAGCCTCGGCCATCGGAAAAACCATACGAGACGTAAACGCGAGAAATTGCGTGCCTCCCAAAAAAAAGAAACCGGGCCGCGCTCCGAAGAGTCGCGACCCGGTGGCGGGGAGTTCATCAATGTTTGCTGCGGACGCCCATTCGGAGTCCATCAACTTCAATCGATCAGCTATGGCAGCGTCTTCTCGCCTGTCGTCTTGCCGCCGTCGACACGTTGCTGCAGCTCCTTCAATTGTTGCTCCAAGCTATCGAGTCGCTGTTGCAGCTGCTGATCTTCTTCGCCCAGTTGTTGCTGTTGCATCATCCCGGGCATGCCTTGCGGAGGAACCTGCATGTTGAACGTGCCCATGCCACTGACGCCGCCCGGGATGCCGCCCTCGTGATTCTGCGCGAGCAGTTGCTGCACGAAGGGTCGCAGATCATCCGGCAATTGCTGGAGTGATTCCGCATCGTCACCGGCGACTTCCCACGAGTCGTTGCCGCGCTTTACCGTGACGTGCACGGGTTGATCTTTATCCTTCGTAATGCTGACCGAGATGCCGTTCGGCATCGCCGCTCCGCCACCAAACGGCACGCCGTTCAGCACAACCCCGGGACCAAGTTGCCGGAAGGCAAAGGGCCGGCCGCCGCTGGCGCCAAACTGTTGCAAGAGCTGCTGCATGTTCTGCTGCATTTCCGGGCCGCCCGGCATTCCGGCCATACCGCCGAATCCGCCTGGGCCGCCCTGCCCTTCTTGGCCCGGCTGCCCAGGCATCGCTTGCATCGCCATGTGTGCCGGTCGCTCGGCCGGAGTGACCGTCACGGTCTCACGGCCGCCCTTGCGCAACACTTCCAGCGAAATCGAAGCCTTCTGGTCGCCGGCCGTCTTCACCAGCTCCATCAAGTCGCGCATGTCCTTGAGATCAGTGTCATTTGCACGCAGCACAAGGTCAAAATTCTTGAGGCCCGCTTTGGCCGCCGGGCTGTCCGGCAGCACATTCATCACCATCACGCCTTGATTCTCGGGAACGTCCAGATGCGCACGTAGCTCAGGCGGAATCGGACCGCCCAACAAGCCGATCCAATATTTGGGCGCGGCGTGATTCGCCGGCTGCTGACCTTCGCCCGTCGGCGCAGTCGCTTGATCATCCTGGGCTGCGCTGGTGTTTTTGCCACTGTCCGGGCCGATCTGAACAATGTGTCCCTTTGCTTCTTTGTCTTGGTTTTGAGCCTGGGCTACCAGACCACCACCAAAGACGAGCGCCACCATCAGCGCCCATTCAATCGAGTTTCGTAAACTAGCGAGCGACATGCGTTCTTCTCCTTTCATGTCCATGAGAAAAGTCCGAATGAATTTTCGGAAACGAATTAGTCTCGGCGCCCGTTGGGCGCCCCACTTATTTGTTCGGCGTCTCTATTAATAAACGCCCGTGCCAACCGGCACAATTTGAATGTCTTCCACCGGCACCATCAGCCGCCGGCCATCGCTCAGAAACAGCGGCGCATAGCGCCGTCGCGTCTCGACTTGGTAACCGTTCCGCTCGAGCTGAGCTCGCACCGCCGCTGGCACACTCGATTGAAATCGCAGACCCATCTGACGATCCATCGCCGCGGCATCCACGAGCGGCACTTGCAGCGGCTGCGGCTTGCCCGCCTTATCGGGAGCCCAGAACGTCAGCGCGTCGGCCGGATTGCCCACGCCGGCGAATGTCGGTCCGCTTCCGGACTGATTATTAAAAGGGTTTGGCGACGCAAAGGGGTGGGGGAGGGAGAAATCGCGTAACGCCAAACCCAAGGTGAATGCAAGCATCACGCTGGCCGCAAGCGCGAACCAGGTAGTGATCGGCCGACCGGCAAACAAACGCTCGGTCGAACGCCAGTTGATTTTTTCTGCCGCCACCTCTTCCGGCGCGGCTTTCTCTCGCACTAGGCGGCCGAATTCGTCCTGCCAAGTCTGCGCTTCGAGAAACGCCAGCGCACACCGCCGCCACCCCGTCGGCCGACCGTCGAGCGACCCCAGCAACTCGCGCCGCTCGGCCGCGGAGAGCTCCCCATCGACCAACCGGTCGAAGAGGACATCGTCAGGAGTGGATGATTCGTCGTACATACGTGCTGTCAGCAGCTGTGAACTGCAAAAACTCGATTCGCTTAAAACTTATTGGCCGCTGCCAAGCTCGGATCAAGTGCCACAAGTAACGTCCGCATCTTCCGTCGAGCCCGGTGCAGCCGCGCCTCGACCGCGCTCGTCGTGAGCCCCAGATGCTCGGCCAGTTGTCGGTAACTCCAATCTTCGGTGTATTTCAGGATCAGGATTTCCGCGTCGCGTCGCGGCAGTTGTCGCAATGCCGACCGCACTAACTTTCGTTGCTCGCCGACGAGCAGCCAATCCAGCGGATCGGGTTCGTCGGCATCCACATCCGTCGGCGGCACACGCGTCGCGTAACGATCAAGCAACTTTCGGCCGCGTCCTTGTCGCCGCCGGTACTGCAACGCGGCCACCACGGCCAGCCGATATAACCACGGCGCAACCTTCGTTGAGTCACGCAATCGATTGCCGTGCTCAATCGCGGTGACGGCCACGTTTTGCAGCACTTCGTCCGCTGCCTGCGGCTCGCCAACACGGGCCAGTGCGACCGTTCGCAGCCAGCGCCCATGTTCCGCAAGCGCGGCCGGCCAATCGATGCGACTGGCCGAGGCGTCCCGGCTGCGTTTGCCCGATTCGGGGTTCCTCGGATCAACGATGGCCATGACCGAATAGATAGTTACCGCGGTGGCCGCTCGTCTTGCGGGAAAAATTGCCGTCCCTGGAAAATAATCGTAACCGTATGGGAAATTGTAGGTTACGAAGCGACTTGGGCGGGCCACGCCACTCGGCGCGGCTGTTTCAGAAGATAAACCCAGACTCCAACTGCCACTACGAAGATCAGGATGCTTATGTTCTGCGAAATGCTCAGGCCCGTGCCCCACACGGCCGGCTCGTCCGTGCGGATAATCTCCAGCATGAAGCGGCTGATCGGATGAATCGTGAGCAGCAGCGCGATCACCTCGCCATCGCGGCGGCGAAATGGATAGTACGCCCACAGGAACCAGGCGAGCAGAGCAGCGTCGATCGCGCTATACACTTGGGCCGGGTGAACTGGGCGGCTGCGCGCTGGCGGATCGGCCGCCGCGAGCTCGACACGCTTGTCATCTTTGGCGAACTGCAATTTCAGCGGTTCGTGTGTGCTGAATTCTTGCATCAACACTTGCTGGGCCTCGACGAGAGAAAAGACGGAATCGCTATTGATGCGGGTGATGACGTCGCCGGCAGCCAGGCCCGCCGTCGACGCCGCCGATGCAGGCTCGACGTATTCGATCGTCGGCCGTTGCGGATGGTCGACGTCCAGACGAAAGCCGTACATCTCACCGTTGGCCACCTGGTCGAGATAGGGCGGGCTGGTGGGCGGAAACGTCACGGCCCAGGGCAGCGTCGACGGCCCGCCGTAGCAGCAGCCATTCAAGAGACAGCCGATGCGTCCGAGCGCCAAGCCGACGAGCATGCTGGGCGTGATCAAATCGGCCAGCGCCAAGAGCGGCAGATGGTGCTTGCGGACAAACGCAATAGTCGCCACGGCTCCGCCCAACAGCGCGCCATAAATGACCAGGCCGCCTTCAGGAAAATCGAGGACGCGAAAAATTGTCGTTGCTAAGCTGTCGCTGCGAAAGCGCTGGTCCCAGTATTCGATTACGTAGAACAGCCGTGCCCCCAGGATGCCGCCGATGAACAGCCAGAACGCCAGCGACCAAATGATTTCGTGGTTGAGTCCTACCTGCCGGGCGCGATACGTCGCCAGCGCGATTCCCGAGACCACACCGAGTAAGACCATCAACCCATAGCCACGAATCGGGAGACCATCGGGAAATAGTTTTGGCAACCAGAGAATGGCCGCGCCCGTAAGCGCGAGCAACGGCACCAGGCCCCACGTTTCCGCGTTCCAACCGTGCCGGCGGATCGACAGACCGAGACTGCTCAATCCAGCAATCGCCCAGACCGCCAGCAGCACGCCGAATCCGAAGATCGGCACGCCAGCCCAGGAGTAAGGAATGCGGAACAGTTCGCTACACATCGGAGGAAGGGGTCAGGGATTCGGATCAGAGCCACGAACCAAAAATTAGCGGCGGGGCCTGCCCCGCTCATGCGTCAGCCGATCCGTAGATTGTCGATCAACCGCGTCTTGCCGATTTTGGCGGCCAAAGCGACGACGGTCGGGCCATTGATCGTGGTCACAGGAGTGATCGTGCCATCGGCGACAAACGCAACATATTCGAGATCGACGCCGTCCGTCCGCCGCAGCAATTCTTCCATCTTCGCGCGGATCGCTGCGACATCATGTTCGCCGCTCGCAACAAGTTGCTCCGCCAAGCGTAAACTCTGCGACAGCTGAGCGGCACTTCGTCGCTCGCCGCCACTGAGATAGGCGTTGCGGGAGCTCATCGCCAGCCCGTCCGGCTCGCGAACCGTGGGGCAAACGCGAATCTCAATTGGCACCGCGAGGTCGCGGACCATCTGCTCGACAACGAGCGTCTGTTGATAGTCCTTCTGACCGAAGTACGCGTAGCCGGCCGGCGCGAATTGAAATAACTTCATCACGACGGTCGCCACGCCGCGGAAGTGAGTAGGACGAGACTTGCCTTCCAGGGCCTCGGCCAGCGGGCCCACGTCGATCGTGGTCGTGTCGCCGGATCGATACATCTCTTCCACCGCCGGCGCAAACACCAAATCGCAGCCATGCTCTTCGAGCAGCGACAAATCTCGATCCAGATCGCGGGGATAGCGGGCGAAGTCTTCTTGCGGCGAAAACTGACTGGGATTGACGAAGATCGAAACGACGGTCAAGTCGCATTCAGTACGTGCCGCGTCGACCAGGCTCAAGTGCCCTTCGTGGAGCGCGCCCATCGTGGGCACAAGGCCGACCGTGTCGCCCGCCGCTCGGGCCGCCAAAACCGCCTCGCGCAGCGATGTTCCCGCCGAGACGACTTGCGGAGTGGCCGCCGCGCCCTTGCGCTGCCCTGTGCGAACGGCGGCTCCTAGATCGTTGATTGCGTTTGCTCTCATACTTCGGCGGAGCCTGTCTCGATTGCGGATTCAAACCGGCGATTTGCCCGGCTACCGTACCTATTCTAGGCGTGCGCCGTCAGTCGGGCCTAGAGCAGGCCAGACCGCTTGCACGGCCGCGATGGCGTCGCCGAACATGGTTTCCGCGGCCGATTGCGAGATTCGCAGCGTCGGGCCGCGGCCCGATTGTCGGCAAATGGCGGTCCATCTCATTGATTCTTGGTTGTCGACTACAGTGGTGATCTCGGGATTGAGCAAAATCGTCAACTTCGGATGTTTGTCGATCTCGGTCGACGGCGACATGGCAGACGCGGATCGAATTGAGAGCCACGTTGTTAGGTTGGGCGGCCAGAGCTCTGCCTCTCCGGCAACCGGTTGCGGCTCGACACTGAATGCGAGAAATTGTCTTGCCAACATTGCAGTCAATTGGCGCCGGCGCCGCTCCTCGGGCGACACGATAGCGACGGTATCCGCACCCGTGTCGAGATGCCGCAGCAACTGGCTCAGCGTCCAGCCAATCGTCGGATGAACGAGTTGACCCGCAATCTCGGCAGCCGGTTCGAGCACAAAGCGACGAAACGACATCCGCGGATGAGGCAGCGTGAGCGTAGGCGTGTCGACGATGCGATCGTCGTAGAGCAACAGGTCGAGGTCCAGCGTGCGATCGGCCCAGCGCTCCCTCCGCTGCCGTCCGTGTCGCATCTCGATTGCCTGAATCGCTCCGAGCAGGTCTTCCGGCGGGACCGACGTCTCGCACAACGCGGCACCGTTGAGATACTCGTGTTGACCGCCGCCCACAGGCCGCGTCGCATACCAACGGCTGTGGTTCTTCAGCGTCACATCGGCAAGCGAATCGATGTCGGCGATTGCCGCGTCGAGCGTTGCCTCGCGTTCGCCCAGATTCGATCCGAGGGCAATTAAGCACGTAGACATTGGCCAATCCGGGCGAGCGAGATCAATCTAATTGCCACGCCGTTTGTGGACATATCGTTTGCCACGAGATGACACGCCGGCGTAAACGAAAAAACGGCAGAACGCGCATCCTGGCTCGTCCTGCCGCATCAGACGCGGTAAAACCGCGAAAAAACACTTGGGAGGGACATCATGACCCTGACAGGTGTCGCCGGTGTCGATCCGTCAGTCCCGGCCCCCCAAGATGATCGCACGACTCGCCTGCGCTCAATCGCAAGCGGCATCAAATAGGTTCCGTCTTAACACCGATCAAGTAAGCAGCGCAACACCGCCGAACTACGATTGGCGTGCGGCTCGACTATGCTGGCCCATAACTATGCTGGCCCAATAAGCGCACACCACGAAACAGCTAGCAGCCGAGGAAACGACTCGCATCGCGCCGTATTTTGATCAGCGGCGTGCGAATCTGCCACCGCCCCCGGTGGTCTTCCAACAATCGAGGACTTCCAACGATCGACGACATCGAGATCGCAAATCCAAGTTGATTAACAGCACGCCATTTTGCGCCGCAACGTCGCGATGTCAAGTAACAAATTTTTGCCGACGAGATTTCTCAAAAAACGGCTTGCGTAATTTGTCGAGAAGTGTTCCGCGTACGCCGCCGTGCACGATTCTGATCGTCGCGATTCGAACGCGCCGAACGTTTCAAGACCAGTTGCCTCACTTTCAGCGCGGTTCGCCGCAGCTTACGATGGACAGTAGGCAGCTCACCCGTCTGCTATCAAGATGTAGTGTCCGCCATTTCAGATTTACGCCGACGTAGAATTGCCCATGACCGCCGAAACTGTCACTTTTTCCGGCCTGCGCGTCGCCGCGTTCGAAAGTCGCCGCGCCGCCGATATGGAGCGGATGATTGAAAAGAAAGGCGGCGTTCCGCTGGTGAGTCCTTCGATGCGTGAAGTGCCGCTCGCGCAGCATCAAGCTGCGATCGACTTCGCCAATCGCCTCATCACCGGACAAATTGACGTGATCGTGTTTTTGACCGGCGTTGGGACGCGTGAGTTGGTCAAGCAAGTCGAACGGCACGTCGATCGGGACCGATTCCTGGCGGCAATTAGCGACGTGAAAACCGTGGTCCGCGGCCCGAAGCCGGCCGCCGCTCTCAAAGAGCTGGGCATTTCGCCGACCGTCAGCGTGCCGGAGCCCAACACCTGGCGCGAATTGCTCACCACGCTCGATGCGAAGCTGCCAGTGGCCAATTTGGTCGTCGGACTGCAGGAGTACGGGATCACGAATCCGAGTCTCATTGCCGGTCTCGAAGCCCGCGGCGCGACGGTATTCCCAGTCCGAGTCTACGATTGGGATTTGCCAGAGAATGTCCGGCCGCTGCAAGAAAATGTGCGACGGATTGTCGCGGGCGAGATCGATGTCGCGATGTTTACTTCCGCTCGGCAGGTGCTGAATCTCCTCAAGGTGGCCGACGACATGGGCCTGGCTGACGATTTGCGGCAGCGGTTCCGCAACGTTGTAGTGGCATCGATCGGCCCCACAACGAGCGAGATGCTGCGGACCAGCGGGCTGCCTGTCGACCTGGAGCCTTCGCATCCGAAGATGGGACACTTGGTCCAGGAAACGGCCGAGCAAGCGGCCACTCTGCTCAGTCGCAAGCGACGCGTTCAAGTGAACCTGGCCGCGGTAGCACGGCAATTGCCGCCTTCGTCATTAGCGACCAAGGGCAACGCGATGCGATCACCCGCGCCGTGGCACAACAGCGCGTTTCTTCGCGCCTGTCGCCGCGAGCCGGTCGAGTACACGCCAATCTGGCTCATGCGTCAGGCCGGCCGCTACATGCCCGAGTATCGGCAGGTTCGCGAGCGCACCAGCTTTCAAGATCTGTGCCGCGATCCGCAGCTCTGCAGCGAAGTGATGTGTCAGGCCGTCGAGCGATTGGGAGTCGACGCGGCAATCGTGTTCTCCGATTTGCTGCCGATTCTCGAGCCAATGGGGATGGAGCTCGAGTTTTCGCCCGACGAAGGACCGCTGATCCACAACCCGGTCCGCGAGCCGGGCGACGTCGATCGCGTCATCGAGCTGGAAGATGCCGAGGCGCTCTATTTCGTGATGGAGGCCGTGCGGCAGACCCGCGCCGATTTGCCGCCCACGGTGCCGCTGATCGGGTTCGCCGGCGCGCCGTTCACGCTCGCCAGCTACGCGATCGAAGGCGGCGCGAGCCGCAACTACTTGCACACCAAAACGCTGATGGTTCGCGATCGAGCGGCTTGGACGGCGCTGATGGAGCGGCTCGCCCGGTCGGTGACGATCTACCTCAACGCGCAAATCGCGGCCGGGGCGCAGGCGGTGCAGCTCTTCGATAGCTGGGTCGGATGCCTCGGCGTCGACGACTATCGCCGGTATGTGCTGCCCTTCGTGCAGCAAGTGGTCGCCGGAATCACGCCCGGTGTGCCGGTGATCAGTTTCGCGACCGGCAATCCGCAGCTCTTGCCGCTCTTGGCCGAATCGGGTGCGGCCGTGATCGGCGCGGATTGGCGCGTGCAACTCGACGATGCCTGGCAAATGATCGGCCACGACCACGCGATCCAAGGCAACCTCGATCCGATGGCGCTATTAGCCGATACTTCAGAATTGCGCCGCCGCGCGATCGACATCTTGGATCAGGCGGCAGGACGGCTCGGCCACATATTCAACCTGGGCCACGGCGTCCTTCCCCAAACACCTGTCGACAACGCCCGCGCACTGGTCGACATTGTGCATGAGGCGAGCGCGCGAAAATAATCGGCGCAAAAAGAAAGGCCACCGACAAACGATGGCCTCGATTGCTTGTTATTCGTTTCGTGGCGCGGTCGTCACGCCGACGGGCGGCGGAAGTATTGGTAGGCCAACAGCACTTCGTACAGATCGGCCGAGATCGTGATCTCGTCGTCTTTGAAATCCTTGAGCCAGGTGCGTTGGCTGCTCACGGCGTCGGCCAAGAGCGGCAAAACTTCGCCGACGCTCACCGAGATGTGAGAAGGATTTTTGCTCGTTGTGGGGGCCGGCTTGGTAACCGATTCCTCGCACGGACCGCGGTAGATACGCAATTGATGAGCCATGGATGTGTCCTTACATGCCGTGGGGGGAGAAACTCGTGCACAGCGTCGTGCTGCATTCCAAGCGAGTCAGCGCCTTGGATCGCGCATCGGGGATATCGGCAGGAACATCCTTGAGGGTTTGATCTATTTGTCCGAAAGTGATAACTTTTTTGAAGGGCCGGTCGCGGCCTCTGCCGGCATCCGCTCCACTGCGCCGAGTTTGTCAAAATGGGAGGACTGCCGCGACTGCCAACCCGCAGAGCCGGCTCCCAAACTTGACAGCTTGCGAGCAAACCACCACAATTTCCGACGTTTCCCCAGCGGCGCGCACCTGCTAGCATCATCAGTATTCCCGCGTGGTTGGCCGCTGGCGCGGTCCGATGGCAACGATTCTGTTTTCACATCTATGCGTCACGAACCATTCGCCTAACCTTCAGGTGCATGCGCTGTCGCGGCAATCGGTCCAGCGGCGCGTAGCGAACTCTTCGGCTGTGGCATGTCTGGCTGGCTTTCATGGCACCTGTGATCGTGACTGAATACGCACGCCTCGCGCGTGAACTGGCAATCGATGCCGACGCCGTCGCCCGGACGGTCGCGCTGCTCGATGCTGGAAACACGGTGCCGTTCATCACGCGCTATCGCCGCGATCAGACGCACGGCCTCGACGAAGAGCAAATCGGCCGAATCCGCGAGAGTATCGTCAAGCTGCGACAGCTCGAAGATCGCAAGCAAACCATCCTCCGCTCGATCGAGTCGCAGAACAAGCTGACAGACGAGCTGCGCCGCGAAATTGAACAAGCGGAGAGCGTCAAACGGCTCGAAGATTTGTACTTGCCCTACCGGCCGAAGAAGCAGTCGCTGGCCACTCGTGCGCGAGAGCAAGGGCTGGGACCACTGGCGGCGGAGATTCTGAACGGCGACAAAGCCTGCGAAAATCTCGACGCGCGAGCCGCCGACTTCGTGAGCGCCGACAAAGGCGTGACCGACGGCGCCTTGGCCCTCTTGGGCGCGGGGCACATCTTGGCCGAGGAATTCAGCGAGCGGGCCGATTTGCGGCAACGGGTCCGAAAAATCTATCGCAAGTCGGGCCGGCTTGTGAGCGCCAAGGTCGAAGACAACGAGAAGAAGAATCGCCAATATCGGGACTACTTGGACTTCCGCGAAGCCGTTCATCACATCCCGCCTCATCGCGTGCTGGCCATCAATCGGGGCGAGCGAGCCAAGGTACTTCGCGTGAAGATCGAATCAGACGAGGGAGCGATCGAGTGGCAGGCCGTGGAGCTGTTGGTGCATCCAGAGCACCCGCACAAGGACTTTGTAACCGGCTGCGTCCGTGACGCACTCGCTCGACTAGTGCTGCCCAGTCTGGAGCGCGAGACGCGCCGCGATTTGACGGAAAAGGCCGAGACGCACGCCGTCGAAGTCTTTGCGCAGAATCTGCGACACTTATTGCTGCAGCCGCCGCTCACCGGTCGGCGTGTGCTCGCAATCGACCCGGGTTACAAAAACGGCTGCAAGCTGGCCGCCCTGGACGAATTTGGCGCCCTGCTCGAACATGCCTTGGTCCACGTGGTGGGCAGCGAAGAACAATTGGCGGCCTGTCGCACTAAATTGGCCGAATTGATTCGCCAGCATCGGCTCAGCGTGGTAGCGATCGGCAACGGCACGGCCTGCCGACAGACCGAGCAGCTCCTCGCCGAGATTCTCGGCACCGAGCTCGCCGGCGAGGACGTCCATTACGTGATGGTCAACGAGGCCGGCGCCAGCGTCTATTCCACCAGCGAAATCGGCCGCGAGGAGTTTCCGCAGTGCGACGCGATCGAGCGGAGCGCGATTTCCATCGGCCGCCGACTGCAAGATCCGCTCAGCGAGCTGGTGAAGATCGACCCGGCAAGCATTGGCGTCGGCCTCTATCAGCACGACACGCGGCCCAAGCATCTTAAGGATACGCTCGATGACGTCGTGCAATCCTGCGTGAGTTTTGTCGGCGTGGAACTCAACAGCGCGAGCGGCGCGCTCCTGCGCTATGTCTCTGGCATGAACCAATTGACGGCCCGTCGAGTGTACGAGCATCGGCAGCAGCATGGGCCGTTTGTCAGTCGGCAACAACTGCTCGAAGTAAACGGCTTTGGCGAAGCGACGTTTGTCCAAGCCGCGGGCTTCTTGAAAATCGACCGCGGCGCGAATCCGTTCGACGCCACTTGGATTCATCCCGAAAACTACGCCGCTGCCGAGCGATTGCTCACCAAGCTAAGCATTGAGCCGACCAGCTTGACCGAGAGCGGCACGGCCGATCGGATCACCCAATTGGTCGCGCCGCTCGACCGGCAGCAATTGGCGGACGAGCTCGGCCTCGGGCGGCTCACCGTGGACGACATGATCGAAGCCCTTTGCAAACCGGGCCGCGACCCGCGGAGCGACTTGCCGCCGCCGATCTTTCGCAAGGACGTGGTCAAATTCGAGGACCTCGCCGTCGGCATGGAGCTGCGCGGCACGGTGCTCAACGTGGTCGACTTCGGCGCGTTTGTCGACGTCGGGCTCTCCGACAGCGGGCTCGTCCACGTCAGCCAGCTCAGCACCGGTTACGTTCGCAATCCGCACGAGGTGATTGCCGTCGGAGACCAGGTGCGCGTCTGGGTAGCGTCGATCGACAAGGAGCGCCGCCGCGTGGCCCTCACGATGATCGCCCCCGGCACGGAGAAAGAACGTCCGCCGAAAAGAGAGCGGCCGCCGCGTCGCCCGCCGCCCAAGGCCGCCACCCCAGCCGGAGAACAACAAGCCGCGCCGACAACCCAGCAACGGCGCGATGAACCCAGACCGCCGCGCAAGCGGGACGACCGGCCTAAGCGCCGCGATGACCGCGGCCGCCGCCAGCAGCCCGTGCGGAGCGGCCCGTTTGAAAAGCGGGCGGCCAAGAAACTTGTGCCAATCACCAAGGAAATGGAAGAGGGCAAAGAGGCCATGCGCACGTTCGGCGACCTGCTACAATTTCATCGGAAGAAACTTGAGCCGCCGAGCGCGGTCGCCACCCCGTCCGACGTCCCGGCCAACGCACCACAAGAAGCCGCCGTGTTGCCCGCTGAAACACAATCCACTTGAACGGCTACACCGACCTTGCCATGACCGAGTTTCGCGAACGACTTCAGCAGGCCACCGAGCGCGGCAAAAGGGCCCGCGAGGCACAGCTCAGCGCGGCGGCCGCCAAGGCGCTGAGCGAAGAAGAATGTCGCCGGCTTCACTCGAATTATCGGCTTTCGCTTTGCGATCATATCGAGAGCTGTTTGACGGAGCTCACGGATCGATTTCCCGGCTTTCGTCTCGAAACGATTGTCGACAAGATTGGCTGGGGCACAGTTGCCAGCCGCGACGACGTCGGCCTCGCCAGCAGACGATCGGACAATTTCTTCAGCCGGCTGCAGATCACCGTCAGTCCCTACGGCACCTACCACGTGCTCGAGGTCGTGGCCAAAGGTACGGTCCGCAATAAGGAAGCCTTCAGCCGAAGCCATTATCAGCGGCTCGACGAATTCGACATGGCCCGATTCAAGGAATTGATCGAAGGCTGGGTTATCGAATACGCGGAAATGTTCGCCACGGCGACCGGATAAGTCGCAAACCCCGCGAACGGATCAGCGAATTTAGTCGCCTGCGCAGTGATCTGCGCGCTCTCTTCCCACGGCGACACCGCGTGCAGCCATGCCGGCAGTGCGGCCGCTGCCGGCAGGGAAACTGTCACGCTGAAATCCCTGTCGAGTCCGCTCGTCATTTTATTACTCGATATCGGGCGACCATTTTGCA
>DASYDU010000256.1:0-7337 GCA_036499445.1 Lacipirellulaceae bacterium | reverse complement strand
GTCCGCATTGGCGACCGATCGCAAGCGCGGCAACGCCGCGTCGGATTGCTGTTGTAGGGCAGGTAAGACGAGGCGGAACGCACTGGCGTCCGCATCGACGATTACGTCCGCAAGCGTGGATGGTTGATCGGAAGCAAATCGCGCGAGAATCCCGGCCGTGGCTTCGCGGGCAATCGGTTCGGTGAAAGGATCGCGGTACAACGACACAAGCGACGGCACGAGCGCCTTTCGCGCGGGTGCGAGGGCGGCAGTGAACACACTCATGTCCAGTGGGGGTTGCAAAATCAATGCGTGTGCCACGGCGGGCGCGACGGCGGCCCACCGCGGATCATCGGGCGAGATTTGGGCGGCCAGGCAACCGAGGTTCAAACAGGCGTCGTCAGTACGTGCGTTCTCCTCGAGCAGCCGCCAAGCTTCCTCGCGCACCGCATTCGCGCGCACAGCGAGTACCTGGACGACCAGGGCAATCTCTGCAGGGCGCGCGATAGGAAGATATTTGATCAACCCGCTTTCAGATGCTGTGGAGTCGGCCGTTAGCTCGGCGACCGAAAGATTCACCCATTTTGCATCTGGGGGCGCCGACGCGGCCCTGGCTTCCCGGATCATCGTCCGAAATATCTCCGGCCGTGGCGAGAGCTTGTCCAACAATTGTGGCACGGCCTGCGCGTCGGCAGTGGCAATCGACTCAATCAGGGCCGAGGCCGAGATGCGCCGCTCGTGAGCACCCGCCGTCCAAGCCATCGCCCCAATAACACCCGCCAGCGACAAACAACACGCCGCGGTCGCTAAGACGAGCGGTCGCCGCTTGGCGAGGCGAAAGGATAGCTCCACCAGACCGGGTCGTCGCGCCGCGATCACCTCGCCGGCCAGGAAGCGGCGCAGGTCTTCGGCCAAAGCGGCAGCCGTTTCATAGCGCTGATGCGTCGACTTGGCCAGGCACTTCAGACAAATGGTTTCCAGATCGCGCGACAGCCGAGGTTGCAATCGCCGCGGAGCGACTGGTTGTTCCATGCGGATGAGCCACAAGGTGTCGAGCACCGTGGCGCCCAGGAACGGAGGACGTCCCGTGAGAAGCTGATACAAAATGGCGCCTAGCGAATAGACGTCGGCCGTCGGACCAATCGAGTGCGGCTCGCCGACCGCCTGTTCGGGCGCCATGTAGCTAGGGGTACCCAAGACCGAGTCCGGCGCCGTCATGGAACTGTCGCTGGATCGCAACTTGGCGAGGCCAAAGTCCGTGATCTTAAGCACGCCGCTGGTCGACTGCAACACATTCGATGGCTTAAGGTCACGATGCAAGATGCCGGCTTCATGGACCGCTTGAACCGTTTCGGCCAACGTCAGCGTCAGTCGAGCGGCTTCGGCAGGAGGTACCGCGCGTCCGCGGATGCTGTCGGCTAAGTTGGTCCCAGCCACGTACTCCATGACGAGATACAGACATCCGCGGAAGTCGCGAACTTCGTATATATGGACAACGTTAGCATGGTGCAGCTTGGCGAGGATCTCGGCTTCCTGCCGCTGCCGAACAAGCTGCTTGGGGTCGGCACCAGCAACGTGCGCGACCTTAATCGCCACTAACCGGTCCAGCGACTCTTGCCGCGCTTTGTAGACCACCCCCGAGGCACCGCGACCAAGCGGCTCGAGAAATTGATAACCGGGGATTGCGAATTCGTTGGTCGCGTCGTCCGCCTGGCCGGCGTCAACCTCGTCGGTCCCGTTGAGTATTCGGTCGACGTCAAACTGCAGGGCAATGTCGTCGCTCAGATCGGGGAATCTTCGCTGATATTCGTCGACTTGCGGAGCCTCGCCAATCTCGCGGCGCAATTGTGCCTCGCCGTTGATCAATACGAGCGATTCCTCCACGTCGGCGCGGAATTCCGGTACGTGCACTAGATACTGCTCGACCGAAGCTCCGAGACGTTGCCGCCAGCGGTGTGCTTGATCAATGCGAGCCAAATCCAGCCACTGATCGCGCGGAAACCGCCGCAGCTCATCCATTGCTTGCTCGATCGACGTCGGCCCCGCGAGATGATGGTCGATGTTGTGGTTGATGACAGACATGTGCGGCGACTTACTCGATTTCTAGGGTCTGTGCGATGCGGTCCATCGCCCGCACGAATTGCTTGCGGCGGGCGTCGGCCGTGCCGCCCATTTGGGCGGCGACGCCTGCCCAATTCTTGCCTTGCGCGCGATGAGCGGCTATCTGCCGGACGTCCGCATCCATGAGGTTGTAGGCCCGGCTCGCCAACTCGCGGTCGACCGCCTGCTGATGCGGTCCCGGAGTTGCGTCAGCAAGACTTGTCGAAACGTCGATATCGCTGGTGTCACGCCGAACGTCGCGCCGCTGTCGATATTGACTCCGGGCGTGCATCGCGAGTTTGTTTTGAGCCATACGAGTCAGTAACGCCACGAGCTGTCGCGGTTCGGCAAGATCGTATTGACCCGCCGAAGCGCGAACAAAAAAACTGGCCAGGACCGACTGGCAGATGTCCATAGAATCAAATTGCCGCCTGAGTGCCGGATCGGACAGGCGAGTTCGAACAGCCACCCGAATGGCTGATTCGTATTTGCGGACCAGTTCGTCGGCGGCTTGGGACTCTCCGCGACGCACACGCTTCAGAAGCTCATCGAACGGCTGTTCGTCGTCCATAACCGGGGCCGGAACAGATCGGCGGACAAAGAAATGACGCCGCCTCATCATAGCCGATTCGCCGGGCGTAGCATGTGCGTTGGCGTGTTAAATGCCGGCCATTCGGCGGCAGATTGTCAGCAAATTGGCAGCGAGAATTTGCGTTTCAACCAATATCGCTGGGTCGCTGTGCGGAATTCTGCCGGCCGTAAGAAGTTGCGTCCCCAACTAGTTTCGATGACGCCCAGGATAAAGCCGAAGGCCACGACAAGGATTGACTTGGAGTCGTTCGTCGCGGCGGATCACTTCCTCCGCCGGATCGATCGCGTGTTCGATCCGTCGTTCTTGCGGGAATTGATTGCGCCGCGGCACGCGGTCGAGCGGGGCCGACCGTCGATCGATCGGGACGTCCACTTCCGCATGCAACTGGTGGCGTACTTCTACGGAATTGCGAAGGACCGCCGCTCTGCGAGGAAGTTCGCTATAACCTCGCATACCGCTGGTTCAGTTGATTGGCGCTCGTCGACGACGTGCCGGACCACTCATTGCTGACCCGCATTTCGATCGCTACGGCGCCAAGGTTTTCGAGTTGGCGTGCCGTCGGTCCGCTGCCATACGACCTAGTCAGCGACATCAAGATACCGTCGCGAAATAATTTCCTGCGAGAATATCCGAGGTCAGGTGGTACAGGTCGAAATCGAGGCCGTTCTGCACTAGGCTGAAAGTGCCGTTGATTTCGTTTTAGAAACCGCTTAGGTCCAAACTGAAGAAGCTCGAACCGAAGTCTCCGATGAGTCCGCCAGTGGAGCTCACAACCGACGACGATCTGTGATCCGCACTTGGATTCCAGTCGTCAAGCGAATTCGTGTCGTTAATGCTTGCCCAACGTTTGCAAGTGAACCAAGAACGGCCCTCCCTCACTCAGCCCGGTCAACCCTCTCCAGCAACCTTTGGCGCCTTCAGGAGCAAGTTCTGAGCGGGAATGCAGCCTCGGAGCTTAGGATTTACTTGCGACGTCGAACGATTGCACCGCAGAGCACGGCGCCGATCATTGCAATTACCACCGAGCTGGGCTCAGGAATGCGACCCCCCGTAATGACGGTGATCACCAACGCGTCGGCATCCTTCTTTTGAATGAACGCCGACGTGCCGGCCACCGAAGCGGCGGTCAACGTGTTGTCCAAGCTGATACCGACCTTGGTCACTTGGCCGCCGTACGCGCTCAGATCGACCGGTGCGCCGCCCGTCCATCCCTTCGTGCCCGCCCCATCAATGGTCAAGAGGAAACTACCCTTCGGGGCGAATGGCATCACGACCTGTGGCAGATTGATCGAGACGGGGGTCAACACCCCGGCAATGTTGAGTTCCTGGATCTCGGCGTTGATGATCGTGCCCACAGTTGTTTGGGCTTGGCCCGCCAAACCCGTCAGCGTTGTATCACCGGCCTCGGCGAAGCTGATTGCGGTTATGCCTTTGTTCGCATGAGCCGTGACCATGAATTGCAGGTTGCTGTCGGTGATGTCCGAGTTAAGGCCCGAGGAACTGGCCGCAAAAGCCTGCGGATTGAAATCCATCGCGTCGCCCGCGACGGTTGGCGCGCCGAAAAACCCCGAACCTGGATCGGAAGAGCTTTCTTCTTGGACGCCAACGTAATCGATGGTCGCGCCGGGAAAGGCACCGTAGACGATTGGAGATGCATTCGCACCGCGCGTGATCAGAACGATCGAGGCAAGCAGAGCGAGAGAAGAGAACCGTATCAATTGAAGACGACTCATTAGGCGATCCTTTCGCTAAAAGAGCAAATTAGCTCATCAAGGCAAACAAAGTATTGACACAATTCCGTCAGCCGAATGCGCCCGCAACTGCGAGTGCAATTCTTCCGACTTTGCCATTTGTACTGTCCCCCGCACGGTTTTGCAAGCAATTCTTATGTTAATTTTAGAAATAAAATCCTGCTCGGTGGTTGGGGGGAAATGCGGCTTGCCTGGGCTCTCGCGTCACGGATCGCAACTCCTTACGGCATTGTGACTTGCGTTGTGGAGCGCGCAAATCGGCGTTTCGTACTCCCATAGCGGCGCCGCTTGCTGCGGCAAAAACTCCTCCGGTCCCCACGGCTGGCTCGGCAGCCGAAGGAATCGATTCGAGGCGCTCCCTGGAATATCCCACGCCATTATCTCCATCGCTATCTATATCTATGTATGCGGATGTTCGCGTGGCATCTGAACGGGAGAGCAGTCTGGCTTGGCCGGCAGCGTCTCGTGACCATGGCTCCCACGCGGGCTCCCTATTCTGAACCGCCGGCTTGTCCTGTTTTCGTCGACTTGGCGCTGGACTTCCATGTAGGGCGGTGATGGAATGGATGCTGTGCAAGTCGTGAAAGTACGCGCGAAGCGCGCACTGGTGAGGCGTTGCGTTCCTCAGGCATTGCCTCACACCGCGTAGCTGCTCGGATGCCGCATCAATCTGTGCGGCACACTTCGAAGTCGGCACCCAAGGTGATATGTACTCATCTCCGAATATACTGCGCTGCTGGGCCGCGCGGATGGCGATCGCCCTTGGTGTCATCTTGATCGGCACGGATGCGCGAGCGGTACTGGTAGCTATCCAGTACTACGACCGGGCTGTCGTCAACCCGGAATTCGCCGGGGGGCCGGTGTGGACGGGCTTCGTCGACACCGTCGCCAACACGTTGACGATTACTGCGTGGACCGAGTTGCCCTTGCACGGCAACGAGTTTTGGATCCCGCGGAACCTGCAAGCTCCCCCGTCGGTGTCGTCTCAGCCGCTGGTGTGGCCAGCGCGTGACGCCGCTGGCAATTTATTCGATGTACCCGACACATTCGACGGTCACATTGACAACTCGTTCGCCTTTATCAGCGATGCCGACTTGCGGGACATGCAGTGGAAGGCGCCAATTTTCGACTATAGCCCTCTGCAACAAAATCCGCCGAGTCCGCCATTGTTTGTGGGCACGCAGGATGTTGAATACACCTTGGATACGGGGGACGTTTGGCCCGGCTGGGGAGGATTTGCCCTACAAAGAAATGTTAACGGCTCCATCGTGAAAGTCTTCGAGACAGCCAACCCGAGCACTTCGCCGGGGCAACCACTGTACGACGAGCATATCATGCCGGCCCTGCCCGTGCAGCCGCCGGGAGCGGCGCAGCCGAGTTACGTCTCTTCAAGCGGTGCCACCATCACGGCGACGCGCTATCGTCTGGCTCATCCCTCGGACCTCACGCTCGCGCCGGTGAACGTCGGCAACTTCCATGTTGGCGATGCGGCCCCTTCGCAGACGCTGGTGGTCACCAACGACGTCCCCAACGACGGCTTCTCGGAAAGCCTTGATGCTGCTATCGGCAGTCCGACCGGCGGCGTGACCACCAACAACGGCTCCTTTAACTCGTTGTCCCCCGGCGCCACCGACAACACGACTCTGAGTGTGGGATTCAGCACGGCCGCGGCCGGCAACCAGTCGGGCACGGCCACGATCACGCTCACCTCCAACGGCAGCGGCAGCAGCGGTTTGGCAAGCACGCCGCTGGTCGCGCAGACCGTGCACGTGACCGGCAGCGTCTATCGTCTGGCCAACAGCTCGGGCCTCACGTCCGACTCGATTGATTTTGGCATCGTGCACGTCGGCGACGTGGCCCAGCAAGCGCTGGCCATCAGCAATACGGCGATTGCCGATGGTTACTCCGAGGGGCTCCGCGCCACGCTCGGCAGCCCGGCCGGGGACGCCACCACCAACGGCGGCTCGGCCCTCACACTGCCCGGCGTCACGAACAACACCGACCTCGTGGTCGGACTCAACACGATGGCGGCCGGCAACAAGTCGGGCACGGCCACGATCAACCTGGCCTCCGACGGCGCCGGAACCAGCGGCCTGGGCGTGACATCATTGACCGATCAAATCGTAAACATCAAAGCGCAAGTCAACAACCTCGCCGTAGCCAACGTCGTGAAGTTAGGCGGCGTCGGCACCCTCACCAAAACGGCTGCAAACCAATACTTGATGGACCTCGGCTCCACGGTTGGTGGATTGGACGCGTTGGTCGCCGAATTGGGCGTTGTCAACGCTGCCGAAGCACCGGCCGACGACCTCGCCGTCGACTTTACACTCGCCGCCGCCGACTTTTCTCTGGCTGGTTTCGATCCACTGATCGGACTGACCGCTGGCAGCACAAATGGCGGTCTGACGGTCGAGCTTGCATCTTCGACAGCCGGCGTGTTCAACGGACAAATCACGCTCCAACCGCGGAGCACAAATCCGAATCCGTTCTCCATGGCTCTCGATCCGATTACAATCTTCTTGACTGGTGAAATTCGCTTAGCCGGCGACTACAATGCGGACGGTATCGTCGACGCGGCCGATTACGTCGTATGGCGCGATGGCCTTGGGACGACCTTTACCCAGGCCGATTACGACGTCTGGCGGGACCATTTCGGTCAGACTGCCGGCGCCGGCATGGCTGCCAGGTCGAATGCCACGGTTCCTGAGCCACCGACGTTCGTGCTGTTTATCCTGGCGGCGACTGGCTGGTGTTACAGACGCGTCCGGTCCGCGTGGGAAGAGCGAGAATTATAGTTATCGCGGCACGATACCCTTTACCGTCACGGCGACGAATGGGCAGAGCGGCTAACGCGACGATGGCGAGAAGTAGGGTTGAGAGTTTGGGGACGTCCGACACTGCCGCTCCGCTGCCGA
>DASYDU010000255.1:0-7146 GCA_036499445.1 Lacipirellulaceae bacterium | reverse complement strand
TCTTTTTGACCGGATAACAGGATCGGGAAGGATCGAGGGGATTGGCAATCCAAAACTTCAATAGGCAAGCGAGTATAGCCGCGCACTAAGGTAATCTGCGGGCGGCGTTCTCGTAATCACGTCGATCGCGCAAATAAACTGGGTACAGTGCGATCATCATCAGCAGAATGAATAGCAAACACATGAATTGCGATAGCTTGGTCCCGACTAACGAAGCAGCCAATATCGATAATCCAAAACAGGCGACATAGAGTCCCATTGTGATCTTGCCGCGCTTCGACATTGGAACCTTGTCGCCTCGACCCCAATTCAGCCGCCAATGTGGGAAAACACGCTGCCAAAAGAGGCACAGCTGCGCCGACAAGGACAATGAACCAGAATATCCAAATTCCATGATTAGCGTCGTGCGACAGGACGGATCGCTTGTTTTTGACGACGTCGACGTTGTAGGCGCGAACGACAGATATCCTGTAAATCCTGCCGATCCTGTTACCCTGTCGAAAAAAAGTTGTGCGCGATCACTTCTTCTTGGCTTCGATCTCAGAGAGCACCTCGTCGAGCATGGCGACCAGGTAGTCGGCGTCGTCTTTGGTGATGCACATCGGCGGCTTGATGCGGAGGGTGTTGCCGTAGAGGCCGCCTTTGCCGATCAGCACATTGCGATGCTTCATCTGCTCCATGATCTCGGCCGCTTCGGTGTTGGCGGGTTCCTTGGTTTGGCCATGGCGGACGAGCTCGACGCCGAGCATCAAACCTAAACCACGGACTTCGCCGATCAGCGGATGGCGGTCCTGGAGTTCGATCAGCGATTCCTTGAGATGGGTGCCAACTTCGAGCGCATTTTGCTGGATGTTTTCCTCGTCGATGATTTCGAGCGTGGCGAGGCCTTGCGTCATGCTGATCGGGTTGCCGCCGTAGGTATTGAAGTGGATGCGGTTCTTCATAACGGTGGAGATCCGCTCGGTGGTGGTCATAGCGCCGAGCGGGGCTCCGTTGCCGATGCCCTTGGCCATCGTGACCATGTCGGGGACAACGTCGTAGTTTTGGTGGGACCAGTAGTTCGTGCCGGTGCGGCCGAACCCCCCCTGCACTTCATCGGCGATGCAGATGCCGCCGTGCTTGCGGACGATGTCGTAGATGATGCCGAAGAATTCTTTGGGCGGCGTGATCGTGCCGCCGACGCCTTGGATCGGCTCGCCGATGAAGCAGGCAATTTCGCCCGACGTCTGGTATTGAATGACGTTTTTGATGTCGTGGGCACACTTGAGGTCGCAGGACGGATACTCGAGGCCGTAGGGGCAGCGATAGCAGTAGCCGGGATGCGTGTGGTGGATGTTGGTCGTGTTATTGGTTTTGAACTTCCAATTGCCGTGGGCGGTAAGGGCCATCGGGACGGAAGTGCCGCCGTGGTAGCCGTTGCGAAGCGCGATGACGTCTTGGTTGCCGGTGAATTCGCGGGCGGAGAGGATGGCGACTTCGTTCGCTTCGCTGCCGCTGTTGGTGAAGTAGGAACGCGAGAGGCCGGCCGGCATCTTTTCGGCGAGCTTTTCGGCGAACTCGACGATGGCGGGATGGAGGTAGATGGTGGTCGTATGTTGGAGACGGCCGGTTTGTTCGCGGATGCGCTCGACGATCTTGGGATGGCAGTGGCCGACGCTGACGGTGACGATGCCGGCGAAGGCGTCGAGGTAGCGGCGGCCGGTTTCGTCCCAGACGTACTGCATGTGCCCCTCGACGATCATGAGGGGGTCGCGGTAGTAGGTGATGATGCCGGGCGAGAGATATTGATGGCGGAGCGCGAGGACTTTGTCCCGCGAAGGGCCGGTGTAGGGCTCGGGTGTGTGGTCGATGATCGGTAGCGACGGGTGCAATTGAGTGGACACAGCGAACCTCCCCGCGGACGGCGAAAACGCAGCGAAGTAGCTGCTTCAAGCGATTTTACCGAGCGGCGTGGCTTGCTGCTACTGCGCCTCGGTCGGAAAACGCAGGCGACGAATCCGCTTGACGGCGAAATCCCAGCTGAGTATATTTCGGTAATTGGCGAAATAACGAAATAGATGGTTGCCGGCGGTCGATACGATGAATGCGGTCTTTCAAGCGCTGAGCGATCCGACGCGGCGCGAGATCTTGCGGCTGCTGCGGAAGCGAGAGATGACGGCGGGGGAGATTGCTGAGAAGTTTCCGCTCGCGCGGTCGACCCTCTCGGGGCACTTCAGCATTCTGAAGAACGCCGGGCTAATTGTATCGGAGAAAAATGGCACGAGCATCGTTTACAGTCTCAATGTCTCGATCGTAGAGCAGACCATGGCCGCGATGATGGATTTGCTGGACGTCGGCAAGAATTCAAAAAGGGGAAAGCCGTGAAACTCACTTGGCGGACGGAGTTGCCGCAGCTGGTGATAATTGCGGCGATGTTTGCGTTGGCGGCGTGGAGCTGGCCGCGGTTGCCCGAGCAAGTTCCTACGCATTGGAACCTGCAAGGCCAAGTCGACGGACACGGCAACAAGGTCGTGGGCCTGTTAGTTTTGCCGCTAACGGCCGCCGGCATCTACGTCCTGCTTCTGCTGTTGCCGCTGGCCGATCCGGGCGGGGCGAACTATCGAAATTTTGCGGGGGCCTATAACACAATTCGCCTGGGAATCGTGGCACTGCTCGGAGTCCTCTACACAACTGCCGTGGCGGGAGTATTTGATTGGCAGATCGATTTCACGCGGATCGCATTTCTTGGCTCCGCTGTATTGTTCGTTATCCTCGGCAATGTGATGGGCAAGATTCGCCCGAATTGGTTTGTCGGCGTGCGGACGCCTTGGACGCTATCGAGTAAGTTGTCGTGGGACAAGACGCATCGACTGACCGGCTGGCTGATGATGTTGATGGGAGTTCTGTTTGCGGTGGTGGCGTTCGTGCATACGACCTGGATGTTAGTTTTTATGCTGATCGTCGATGTAGCGTGCCTTGGGTGGTCGGTCATTTATTCGTATCTGGTCTATCGTGACGATCCCAATCGCACCTCGCCAGCCGGGACGACGCCGAGCACCGACTAGCCGTCCGACGCAGAGCGCCCCGCTCGCAGAGGGTTTGAAGTCGGCGTTAGACAGCTTTCAAGTTTTTTGCAAATAGGAGTTGATTTCCAGCCGACCCTATTGTATCAATGCATTAATACAATATCACGCCGCCCAATCGGTCGTCTCGCCCCGGGCATCGCGTCAGCGGGCGTGCGGCGGCAGAGTCCTCTCGTTAAAGATCGTTGATCATGCAAATTCAAAAGCTGCGTCTCGCGTTGATCATTCCGTACTTGGCATTCGTCGGCTCCCCCTGTTTGACGAGCGCCCCCTTCGCCCGAGGAGCCGAAGCTCCCGAGTCATCGAAACTTGAGGGCGCATGGCTTGGTCCGCTGAAGATTGGCGCCATCGAGTTGAGATTGGTTCTGAAGATCTCCGTCGACGATGCCGGCAAGTTGAGCGCCAAAGTCGACAGCATCGATCAGGGAGCGAAAGATATTCCGGTTGAAACGATCACGTTCGCTGACGGCACGCTGACGGCCGAGCTGAAATTGATTGGCGGGAAATTTGTGGGAAAGCTCGATAGCGATCAGCAGGCGCTCGTTGGCACCTGGACCCAAGCGGCACAGTCGCTGCCATTGACGCTTAAGAAAACCGAGGGAGACTTTCAGCTGAAGCGGCCGCAGGAGCCGAAGCCGCCATTTCCCTATCGATCGATCGACGTCAAATTCGACAATGCTACGGATCACGTGACACTGGCCGGCACGCTCACGGTGCCCGAAGGCGCGGGGCCGTTTCCGGCAATCATCCTAATCACCGGCTCGGGGCCGCAGGATCGCGATGAATTTTTGTTGGGGCATCGACCTTTTCTCGTTCTGGCCGATCACCTGACGCGGCGTGGCATTGCCGTCCTTCGCTACGATGATCGCGGCGTCGCCAAGTCGACCGGCAACTTCGCGACGTCGACCACGCACGATTTCAAGCGCGACGCCGCTGCCGCATTCGACTATTTGCTGACGCGTCCGGAAATCGACGCCAAACGAATCGGCCTCTGCGGCCACAGCGAAGGTGGGCTCATTGCTCCGATGGTCGCCAGCGAAAAGCCGGAGGTCGCCTTTATTGTCTTGATGGCGGGAACGGGCGTCACGGGCGAGGAAATTCTATACCGTCAGGGAGCGCTCATTGCACGAAGCATGGGAGCGGACGAGGCCGCCCTTCCGAGAATACTTGAACGGCAGAAAAAACTGTTTGCCGAGATGAAACAAGATCCTCAGGGAACCCACCTTGACGAGACATTGAATGCACTGATCGCCGGCATCGAATCCCCGGAAGAGCGCAAAGTCGCCGAGCAGTCGCTTAAAGGGCAAGCGGCAGCAATTGGTTCGCCCTGGTTTCGTGCCTTTCTGGTCCTCGATCCTCGCGTCGCGCTGAAGCAGGTCACTTGCCCGGTCCTGGCGATCAATGGCGGGAAGGATTTGCAGGTCGACCCCGCACAGAACCTGCCAGAAATTGCTGCCGCCCTCAAAGCGGGAGGCAACCACGACGCGACCACGCTCGAACTCCCCGAACTCAACCACCTGTTCCAAACTTGCCAAACCGGCGCCGTGTCGGAGTACGGTCAAATCGAGGAAACGATCGCGCCGGCTGCGCTCAACGCGATTGGCGATTGGATTGTTCAAAAGACGGCGAAGAGTGACGCGACGAAGTAGCACGTCGTACTGGCGATGGAGCACAGGCGTCTTTCGGTAAGCATGTGCAACGATTCCCGTTGACCTCGTTGCGTTCTCTGGCTTTACTGGAGTCGACCGTTGCGTGATTCTGCGCGGCGGTGCAGGCGAGGTTTTGCCCTTTGCTAGAGGACTTCTCCATGAGTGCCAAGAGCTTTCAGGACCCGCCGCTTGACGCTCTGAGCGGCGGCGTTGACGAATTGATGGCCGACGTGGCCGGCTCACCTTACCTCAGCCACGACATGGCGCCGGTGCCGCTTGCTGGGCGGCGGTGGGGGACGAAGGACCTGGCGGTGCTGTGGATTTCGATGTCGGCCTGCATCCCGACGTATATGCTCGCCTCGTCGATGATCGACGAGGGGATGAACTGGTGGCAGGCCGTGCTCACCATCTTTCTTGGCAACATGATCGTGCTCGTGCCGATGATCGCCAATGCCCACGCGGGCACAAAGTACGGCATTCCATTTCCGGTCTACTGCCGGGCATCGTTCGGAATCTTGGGAGCGAATGTGCCGGCACTTTTGCGGGCGTTAGTGGCCTGCGGCTGGTTCGGCATTCAGACATGGATTGGCGGCTGGGCGATTTACAAGATTCTCACGGTGTTTAATCCACATTGGGAGGCGCTCGAGAATTTGCCGGTCATCGGAATTAACGCGGCGCAGGTTGTTTGCTTCCTGTTGTTCTGGTGCGTCAACATGTTCGTGATCTATAAGGGGATCGAGTCGATCCGCATCTTGCTCAATATCAAGGCGCCGCTGTTGATTACATTGGGGCTCGCGCTGTTGGCGTGGGCTTATTATCGCGCGGACGGTTTCGGGCCGATGTTGGCGAAGCCATCGGCCTTTGCACCGGGCGGCGAGAAGGCAGGGCAGTTTTGGGCGTTCTTCTTTCCGTCGCTTACGGCGAACGTGGCGTTTTGGGCCACGTTGTCGCTGAACATCCCCGACTTCAGCCGCTACGCCTATTCGCAACGGGATCAAGTGATGGGGCAGGCAATTGGTCTGCCGACGACGATGGCGCTCTTTTCATTCATCGGGGTGGCCGTGACGAGTGCGACGGCCGTCATCTACGGCAAGGCCGAATGGGACCCGGTCGTCGTGCTCAGCAAATTTACGAATCCGGCGGTGTTGGTGGTGGCGATGATTTCACTGTGCATTGCGACGCTGGCCACGAACATCGCAGCCAACGTGGTGAGTCCGGCCAACGACTTTGCCCATCTCTGGCCGCAGAAGATTTCGTTTCGAATCGGCGGATTTATCACGGGTGTGATTGGCATTCTGATTCAGCCGTGGAAATTGGTCGCCGATCCGAGCGGCTACATCTTTACGTGGCTAGTCGCGTATTCGACGCTGCTCGGAGCGGTGGGCGGCATCTTAATCGCCGACTATTTTGTGCTGCGGCGGACGCGGCTCGATTTGCCCGGGCTCTATCGCCATCGGGGACCGTATTGGTATCGCGGCGGATTCAATCCGGCGGCGCTGATCGCGCTCATGCTTGGGATACTGCCGTGTATCCCGGGCTTCATTGCTACCGTATCCAAGGAAGCGGCCGCGTCTATTCCGCCGATCTGGGTCAGCCTCTACCACTATGCGTGGTTCATCAGCTTCGGTGTGTCGTTCGTGGTCTATCTGCTGATGTCGCTCGGCCGGAAACCAATTGCCGCAGATAGTTAGAGGGGATAACAGAATTGGCAGGACTCAGGATTGGAAGAACTGTTGTGCGAGGGGGTAAGGAAGTGAAGAAGCAGCAGAAACGAGTGGCGCTGGTGACCGGCGGAAGCCGCGGGATCGGGCGCGGGATTGCCGAGGCGCTCGCTGCAAGCGGCTTCGACTTGGCGATTAACGGGGTACGGCCGGCGGCCGATGTGGCCGACGTCGTGAAGGCCTTCGAGAAGTTGGGAGCGGCGGTCAGTTATTGTCAGGGTGACGTGTCGAGCGCCGCCGACCGTGAGGCCATCCTAGCTGCCGTCAAGAAACGCTTCGGCCGGCTGGACGTGCTCGTGAATAATGCGGGCGTTGTGCCGTCACCGCGGGCCGACGTGCTTGATGCGAGCGAAGATAGCTTTGACCGCGTGATCGACATCAATCTCAAGGGGCCCTATTTCCTGACGCAGTCGGCGGCCCGCTGGATGATCGAAGAGCGCCAGGCCGACACGAAGTTTACCGGCGTGATCGTGAATATCTCGTCTGTGAGCGCGACCGAGGCCTCGATCAACCGGGGCGACTACTGCATCAGCAAGGCTGGCGTTTCGATGGCCACGCAGCTTTGGGCCCATCGCCTGGCCGAGTTCAGGATCGCGGTCTACGAAGTTCGTCCCGGTCTGATTTCGACCGACATGACGGCCCCGGTGCGGGAATACTACAACCAGAAATTCGCCGCTGGCATGACGGTCGAGAAGCGTTGGGGAGAGCCGTCCG
>DASYDU010000254.1:0-8143 GCA_036499445.1 Lacipirellulaceae bacterium | reverse complement strand
CAGCTACCACCACGACGATCTCACGCGCCGGCTGCTCTGGGCCTACAGCGAGCGGTACGTGCTGCCGCTCTCCCACGACGAGGTGGTCCACGGCAAGGGATCGCTCCTGGACCAAATGCCGGGCGACTTGTGGCAAAAGTTTGCCAACCTGCGGCTGCTCTATGGCTACATGTGGACCCACCCGGGCAAGAAGATGCTGTTCATGGGCGGCGAGTTCGGTCAGTGGCAGGAATGGAACTGCAACGAGTCGCTACAGTGGCATCTGCTCCAGTGGCCCTCTCACCAAGGACTTCAGCAATGGATGGCCGACCTGAACGCGCTTTATCGACGCGAGCCGGCCTTGTATCAGCAAGACTTCGACTGGCACGGCTTCGAGTGGATCGACTGCCACAATTACCAGGACAGCATCCTGGCCTACATTCGCCGCGGCAAGGATCCGAGCGACTACGTGATTGTCTGCTGTAACTTCACGCCGGTGCCGCGGCACGATTACCGGATCGGCGTGCCCGAGGCCTGCTGGTATCGTGAAATTGCCAATAGCGATTCGACGTTCTACGGCGGCAGCAACGTCGGCAACGGCGGCGGCATCCTGGCCACGAACCAAGAGAGCCACGGCCGCCCGGCGTCGATGGTGTTCACGTTGCCGCCGCTCTCGACCGTCGTGTTCAAGCCGCAGCGGTAGCAAGTGGATACCTAGCGTCACTTTGGTCAGCCGGACGAGTCACGCTATAATGCGCTTATGACACAAGTATTTTTGCCGCTAACGATTACGCGTGACAAGCTTGCGGCGGTCTGCCAAAAATTTGGCGTGGCCAAACTTAGCCTATTTGGTTCAAGTCTGCGCGAGGACTTCGATCCAACTCGAAGTGATGTCGATCTTCTCGTCGAATTCGTTCCCGAAGCGCGCGTAGGCCTTTTCAAACTGCTTGAAATGGAGCAATCTCTCTCGGTCATATTCGGACGAAAGGTCGACGTGACGACCGTCGGTAGTTTGAGCGAATCATTTCTAAGCGAAGTACAGGCCACTTCCAAGGTGCTCTATGACGCGGCATGATCCCTTGGTTCGCATGCGGCACATGCGGGACCATGCCCACGAAGCGATCTCCATGCTTGGAAGCCGAACCATCGAGCAGCTTCGCGATGATCGGACCTTGCAGTTAGCGCTCGCACAGTTGATCGAGATCGTCGGCGAAGCAGCTTCACGGGTTCCGAAAAATGTGCGAGATTTGCATTCCTCAGTCTCGTGGCAGCTGGCTGCAGATATGCGTAACAGACTGATTCACGGATACGACGTGATCGACATCAACCTTGTCTATGTTACGATTAGAGACGATTTGCCACCGCTGGTGTCACAGATCGATGCGATACTTTGCTCCAGTGCGTGAGCGGACGCAGCAAGGACAGTTACTCCTTATCGCGAGCCGGCGGCTCGTCTAGCTTGCGGTCCAATTCTAGGCCGGCCGACTTGTTGATGTTTTCCAATACCTCGGCCACGAGTTGACCGTTATGGGCGCGGGCCCAGGCGGGCAACCCATACCATTGGTCGGCCTCGGACAAGAATGTCTGCCGCAATTCGGCAGGCGTATCCTGGTGCTCGGCGATCCGCAGCACGTACGCAATCGAGTGATCATAATTCAGCGCGGCGCCAACCTCTCCCTCGCCCAGGCTGAACACTTTCTGCAACAGCTCCGGTCCCGCGGCGACGACGCCTTCGGGCTGGGCCAGGCGGAACGACTGCAACTGCTGCGTGTCGCGCGAGACGCTGCCCGGCGTGAGCCAGGCGAACGGATCGGTCTTGGTGATCTTCACTTTTTTATTGTCCGCGAGCGCGTCTTCGAGCGACTTGCCGGCAGTCTGCGCCTGTTTGGCCAATTCCTCGGCATGCTTGAGGGCCAGCTCGGCCGCCTTTTCCAGCTTCCAACCGCGGACCACGTCGTCGCGGATGTCGGCAAGTTGCGGCACGTGGGCCGGCGTATCACTCGTTTTCACGGAGATAAAGCGGTTGTTGTCCAAATCGAACGACACATTCGGTTGGTAAAGTTCCGACCCAGCGGCAAACAATGCGATGAGCAATGGCGTCGTTTGCTCATCCTGTTTCGCCGACTTGCCGGGCGGCGTGTCGCGGAGCTCGAGCTGTGAAACGGGACCAATTTTGCCATAGTCCAAACCATTTTCAGTTGCCAACTTCGAGAGGTCGGTCAAACCGGCGGGCGGCTGAGGATGCTCCTTGCCTGCCGACTCCGCATCCAGTGCCGCCCCGAAATACGGTGTATAGAGCGCGTTCAACTGGACTTCGAGCTTGCTGGTCAACGCGTCCATTTGCTGGACAACTTTGTCCTGTGCCAATTGGCGACGAATCTCGTCACGAACTTCCTCGAGCGGCTGAAACTCTACGGCTTTCTTCGGCTGCTCGGCGCTCGGCGGCCCAGTCGCTTCCGTCGGCCCAGCGGCATCCGGACCGCTCGTTGCCGCGGCGGGTTCTGGACCGGCCGGCTCGGGTCCGGCCGAATTCTGATCCGCGGCTTTGTCCTCGGCAAAAGCGGTCAGGCGAAATACGCTCTGTTGTGGAGCGGGCTCCAATAGCGATTGCTTGTTTTTCGCCGGCTTGGCCTTGTCCGGCGCCGGCTGCGACGACTTGGAATCGCCGGAGCCCTTGGTCGGGCTCGTAGACGAGGGCTTTGTTCCAGCATCGGGCACCGGCTTCGCGCCACTGTCGGCCGTGCCCTTGACCGGGTTCTCATCCGCGGCAGGTTTCTCCGCCGCTTTGTCTTCGGCAGCGGCCGGTTTCTCCGTCTTGGCAGAGGCTGGAAAACCACTATCGGCCCGAATGAACATTGGGTCCTTGTGGAGGTCGTAATACTTCTGAATGTCCTCGTCCTTCACCTCGTTCTCAGCCTTCGCCAAAAACTGGTCGTAGTCGGCCCGCATATACTGCAATTCGATCTTTCGCGGCACCATGAACCCGGGCGAACTCGCTGGGAATTCCTGCTCGCCAACGCGATCCATGTGGGGCGGGACGTCCTTGTACTTGTCGAAGAACGCGGTCAGCTCCGCGTCGCTCGGCTCGGGCACGTCGACGACAAATGCCTCGGCCGGAATGGCGGCCGCTTCGACGACCACGCGGTCGTTCACTTTCAGCCAGTCTTCCCAGCGCTGTTCCGGCATCACCGCATCGAACGCGAACATGTTGCCGGCCAGGTAATTGCGCTGCAAGAGGTATTCCCGCAATGCATCCAGCACGTAGTCCGGCGATGCCCGGTGGCCGTTCACTTGCACTTGCCCCAAGACATCGCGGATTTGATCGACGGTGACGAAACCACGGCCAAGTTTTTGTAAATACTCGCCGAGATTTTCGTCGCTAACGTCCATTCCGGCAGCGCGGGCCGCCTCAGCAGTTATCTTCACCCGCGCGACGTCCGCCTCCACGCCATCCTGCCACCGCTCCGGCCCTTGAAGATACTCGACGGTGAGTGGCCCGGGCTGACCACCGGCGTCAAATGCGGCCTTGCGCCCGCGGGCCTCGATCTCACGAATGAAACCGTTGAGAACCGATCGCCGCTGGACCAACGCGTACAATTGCGAGTTGGTGAGCGAACCGCCTTTCCAGTGGACGGCAACATCGTCGGCGTTGTGTCGTCCGCCGGCCGAGCCACCCGCGGCGCGGCGGATGTATTGCGACAGCGGGTCGCCGAGCACGAACACGAACATCAGCACCACGCCGGCCACAGCCAGGAAGCTTTTCTGATACTTACGAAATGTGCGAAACGGGCTTGCCATGGGGAGAAGTTAGGCGAAAGGAGGATGGGGTCAGAACTAAGAGAGAACGCAATTTCACATCAATTTGCGGCTGGGTCTGCCCAGCGAGTCGCCCGGCAGCTTTGCAGCCGATCCAGGCCAAAGCAGCGACCGCAAACCGGCAATGGCTGTAAGAGTGGGGCCGGCTCGATTGGCACAACCAGCGGTTTCCGCAGGCCGAACCATCTTGACATCACGCCCAGGCCGCCGGTAATCATTGACGGCTCGGCCTCCGCCGGAAAGCCCGTGATTCTATGGGGAATCGACGTAAATGCAATCCCAATCAGGGTTCTCGGATGGTTGCCAGGGGCGAATTGCCGTGCGAACCGCCTTGCCGGCCGACCGATGCCACACAACAATTAGCCCGGTTTCGGACCGTCAGGCGATCGCGCCACGATCTGGTGCTCTATCGCAAACGGCCGCGAAGGTCCGGCGTGAAGAGTATCGCAACAGAACGAATTGCAACGGTTGGAACGATTGTCGGGACAGTCGAGACCACTTGTAAGTACGGAACGAAACGCCGTTCGGCCTGAGCGGCAAGTCCAAGCTAGACTCAGGCAAGCTTTCGGGCGAACCGCCCATTTTGCGCAGTGCCGTCATTTTTACTCCGAGTTGTTTCATGGCCAAGCAAGCGAAACCCAAATCCAAGGCCGGCGGCAATGCGCTGGTGATCGTCGAATCACCAGCCAAGGCCCGCACGATCGGTAAGTTTTTGGGCCGCGGATATATGGTCGAGGCCAGCATCGGCCACGTCCGCGATTTGCCGCAGGGAGCTGCACAGATTCCGGCGCAATATAAGGGTGAGCCCTGGTCCAACCTCGGCGTCGATGTCGACCATGATTTCACGCCGATCTACATCGTTCCCCCCGGCAAGAGCAAACAGATCAAGCTCCTTAAAGATCGCCTGAAGACCGCCAGCGCCCTGTATCTGGCGACGGACGAGGATCGCGAAGGCGAAGCTATTAGTTGGCACCTGGTCGAGCTGCTCAAGCCGAAGGTGCCCGTCCATCGCCTCGTATTTCACGAAATCACCGAAGCGGCAATCCACGCCGCGCTCGAATCGCCCCGCGAGGTGGACGGTGGACTGGTCCGTGCTCAGGAGACGCGGCGGATCGTCGATCGGCTTTACGGCTATGAGGTCTCGCCACTCCTGTGGCGGAAGGTGCGGCCGAAGCTCTCCGCTGGCCGCGTCCAGAGCGTTGCCATTCGGTTGATCGTCCAACGGGAACGCGAGCGGATGGCATTTGTATCGGCATCTTGGTGGGACCTGATCGGCAAGTTTGCCAAAGAAGGCGGCCAGCAGCTAGAAGCGGCCTTGATCTCGGTTGAGGGCCGGCGACTCACACTCGGCAAAGACTTCGATCCGGCCACCGGCAAGCTCAAGAATCCCGAGCTGATGCTGCTCGATGAAAAGTCGGCGACTGCGCTTGCGGCGCGAATTCGTAGCGGCGAGTTCCGGGTCACCAAGGTCGAGGAAAAGCCATACACCACGAAACCATATCCGCCCTTCACCACCAGCACGCTGCAACAGGAAGCCAATCGCAAGCTGGGCTTCACCGCCCGTCGGACGATGCAGGTCGCGCAAAGCCTGTACGAAAACGGGCACATCACGTACATGCGTACCGATTCGACGAATCTGGCCACCGTGGCGATCGAGGACGCCCGACGGCTGGTGGCGGCGGAATATGGCGAGAAGTTTTTGCCGGCCGAAGCCCGCGTCTATCGCGCCAAGGTCAAGAACGCGCAAGAGGCGCATGAAGGCATCCGGCCCGCCGGCCATCCGTTCGAACTGCCCGAAACGCTGCGGAGCACGCTCAACGCTGAAGAATTCAAGCTCTTCGACTTGATCTGGAAGCGGACCATTGCCAGCCAAATGGCCGATGCCGCTGGACGGCGGATCGTGGTCACGATCGAGGGCGGCAGCTGCGTCTTTCAAGTCACCGGCAAAACGATTGATTTCCCCGGCTACTTGCGGGCCTATGTCGAAGGGAGTGACGACCCGGATGCCGAGCTGGCCGATCAAGAACGAACTTTGCCCAGCGTCGAAATCGGCGAGCGGCTCAGTTGCGTCGATATGACTGCCAAGGGTCACTCGACCCAACCGCCCGACCGCTTCAGCGAAGCGGCGCTCACGAAATCGCTCGAAGAAAAAGGGATCGGCCGGCCGAGCACCTACGCCTCGATCATCGACACGATCCAGGCCCGCAACTACGTCTTCAAGAAAGGCGGCGCGCTGGTGCCGACCTGGGTGGCCTTCTCGGTCGTGCAACTCATGGAAGAGCATCTGGCCGGCCTCGTCGACTATCAATTCACTGCCCAGATGGAAGACGACCTGGACGCGATCAGCCGTGGCGAGCGCGAGCAAGTCGATTACCTTAAGGAGTTCTATTTCGGCAATGGCACGCCAGGCCTCAAGCCGCAACTAAAAAACAAGGTCGAGGAAATCGACGCCCGCGGCATCAGCCGGGTCTTGATCGGAACGCCCGACGGCGGCGAGCCCGTCTATGTTCGCGTGGGCCGCTATTCGCCGTTTGTCGAACAAGGAGAACGCACCGCGTCGCTGGTCGACGAGACGCCGCCCGACGAGGTCACGCTCGAAGCGGCGCTCAAGCTTCTGGAGCAAGCGTCTCAAGCCGACGAGCCGCTGGGCATTTGCCCTGAAACGCACAAGCCGGTCTTTCTCAAGGTTGGCCGCTTCGGACCCTACGTCCAGCGCGGCACCCCCGAGGACGAGGAGAAACCGCAAAATGCCTCGCTGCTCAAAGGGATGACACCCGAAAGTGTTGATCTGCCCACAGCGCTCAAGTTGCTGACGCTGCCGCGAAACTTGGGAAACCATCCCACGCTTGGCGAACCAGTGATGGCGTACAACGGTCGCTTTGGACCTTATGTGAAGTGCGTCGAAGAGACACGCTCGCTGCCGGCTGGGCTGTCGCCGCTCGATGTGACGCTCGCTCAGGCCGTCGAGTTCCTGGCCCTGCCGAAGACCCGCGGCCGCGGCGCGGTCGCCAAGAAAGAGCCGCTAAAAATATTCGACGCCTCGCCGATAACTAGCAACAAGGTGCAGCTTCTCGATGGCCGCTATGGGCCCTATCTGACGGACGGTGAAACGAACGCCTCGCTACCCAAGGGCGCTTCGATCGAAGAGCTCACGTTCACCGAAGCGCTCGATCTGTTGGCCGCCCGGGCAGCGCTCGGTCCGTCGAAGAAGAAACGGGCAAAGTCGGCCACCGCCAAATCCAACAATGGCGCGCCGAAAAAGAAGTCGGCTTCCAAGCGCCGCCCCGCTGGGGCCGCCGCCAAATCGGCGAAGAAGAAGGCGTCGAATTCATAGCTCGCCGTCGCAAACACTACAACGTGACGACGTGAGGATAATCGATCAGTCGTTGATCGGCGGTCATCAACGGGATCGCCAGGATGCGGGCAGTCGCAACCAATATCTGATCCGCAGGATCACCGTGAATAGGGGCCGGCAACTGCGATGACTCTATCGCGATTCGCGGCGTGAGCGGTAATAGTTCGACACCTGGCAAACTCAATGCGGTGTCGACCCAATGCCATACAGTTGTGTTCAACTTCAGCCTCCCTTTCTCGACAAGCTTACCCACTTCCCAACAAGAAATGACGCTGACTCCCAATCCTTCAGCGACATGCTGCTCGATGAACTGGCGGTGCGATGTTGCCAACGTTCTCGACTGGCTGGCCCACCAGATCCAAATGTGCGTATCGAGCACGATCAACGGTTTGCCTCCCAATCGGCGACCGCTGCCGATTCAAACGGCTCGACGTAATTGAGTACGGAGTCGGCGAGTGGGCTAACCCAATTCGCGCCGTGCTGCAATTCACCCTTTTGTAGTAGCTCCGTCACGACAATTTCGACGGATTTGCCCACGAGCGGCTTAAGCTCAGGCAAGTAGAGTGTGTCCCCCTCGAGCAGTGTTTCGATGCGAATGGCGTCCATCAGGCGGTCTCCGAGAATGATGCGGCCGGTATCGTTATTCTACACCACCGTTTGTTTGTCTCAAAGCGAGCACGTCTGTTGATGAATTTTGCTATAGCTGGTCTTCGCGACACTTCGCAATTTTGGCAATTGGAAGACCACCTGGGCACCGCTTGGCTTCAATCGCCCCCCTCCGCAATCGCATAGGCTACCGCATGCGAGCGGCAATGCGAAATGCTGACGTGCATCTGCCGGATGCCGGCATTCTCGCAGACCTCGAGCGCGCCGTCGTGAAGCGAAACAATGGGCGCGCCATGCCGGTCGTTCAAGACTTCAATGTCCCGCCAACTAATTCCGCGTCGCCAGCCCGTGCCCAGCGCCTTGAGGATGGCTTCTTTCGCCGCCCAG
>DASYDU010000253.1:0-3867 GCA_036499445.1 Lacipirellulaceae bacterium | reverse complement strand
CGACGACGTCGGTCGAAGCGAGAAAGTCGGCCGACGGCGCAGCAGTTTGATTTGGCTCGACGTGAGCTCGCCCATTCATCGCCACACCTCCGCGCGAGAGGACGCACGGGGCGGCGGAGAGGTTCGGGGGCGAAAAAGTCGCCGTAGAGTCGCTCGCCTGATTCCAATGTCATTCTTGGGCCAACTCGATACATCGGGCGGCTAGTTTGGGGCCCGTGCCGGTGTCCTCATGCTTGAAGAAGACATACACATCATTCCACAACTGTGATTTGATTCGCGCGATCCATTCGCGAAGCTCGTTGTCCGAGTAAGCCTCACGTCGAAGTCGCGCGTAACCCCAAGCAGCGGTGCTCACGAGATTAGGCGTCGGGCCATCATCCACGTCGGCGACACACAAAGTACAAGCATGCGCACGCAGAAGGTCGAACACTTCGTCGTCGAACCAGCTCTCGTGACGAAACTCGAACGCACATTTCGCCCGACCGCCAATGAGATCGATAAATGCTTCGAGCCGAGGCAAATCCTTTTTGAAGTTTGGCGGCAGTTGAAACAACAATGCTCCCAATTGTTGCCGCAGAACGGACGCGTGGCGGATAAAGTCGTCGGTCGGTTCAGCCACGTCTTTGAGCCGCTTATGATGCGTGATGAGCTTCGGCGCCTTAAGAACGAACCGAAACGAGGCCGGCACTTGGGCCGCCCATGATTCCAAAAGACTCTCGGATGGCATCCGATAAAAAGTGTTGTTGATTTCGACGGTGGTGAATCGATTGGCGTAGAAGCTCAGCATCTCCTCTTCCGGAAACTTCTCGGGATAGAAGCTCCCTCTCCATTCTTTGTAGCTGAAGCCACTGGTACCGACGTGAAATCGCATTGCGCTTCCAAATTGTCCACGCGGCCACAAATCTATGATCTGATTACTCATTCATTGATTGGGGCTTGGATAAGATCATAGGATACCATCGAGGGGAGGACGCTCGGGTCGCGGCCCTCGCCGTCACTGGTCGTCGATTGAAACCTGTCGAAAAAGGCCTCTTGGGCAGATTTCGGCAGTCCACCGAAATATCGGAGGAAACTAATCAAAGTCGGGCATAAAAAGTGCTGGATCAGCCCTTGTACGTCGGGCGGGGATCGCCGTATACTCAATCGTTTCCCGCCACTTCGAGGGCCGGTTCTCTTTTGGTCTGTCGCCAAGGAGAAGCTGTCTGCCCAGCGCGAGCGATTGCCATGAAGGTTCGAGCCAGCGTCAAGCGTGTTTGCGACAAGTGCAAGGTCGTTCGTCGCCGAGGGGTGGTTTACGTGGTCTGCAGCAACCCGCGTCATAAGCAGCGCCAGGGTTAGCGGCACCAGATTTGAGCGTCCGCCCTCTCCCAAACTCTCGCCCGGCGGTGCGGGTCTGGGAAAGAGTTTGACGGGCAGGTCAGTTCGGGCTTGCGATCGGTTGGTTCTCAGCGATTTGTTGGAGTGAAAAGAATATGCCGCGTTTGCTCGGTGTCGACATCCCGCCCGATCGGCCGACGGTCGTCTCGCTGACCTACTTATATGGGGTCGGCCGCAAGACAGCCCGTGAGCTGTGTCACAAGGCTGGGGTCAGCCCTCAGGCCCGCGCCCGCGAGTTGGGCGAGGACGAGGTGGCCCGTTTGGCTGCGCTTTTGGATAAGGATTACACGGTCGAAGGCCAGTTGCGGCGACAAGTGCAACAAAACATTTCCCGCTTGCGGGACATCGCCTGCTACCGGGGCGTGCGTCATCGCCGCGGTTTGCCGGTGCGCGGACAGCGGACGCGAACCAATGCGCGAACCCGGAAGGGCCCGAAGAAGACAGTCGCCGGCAAAAAGGGCGTCAAGGACTTGCGATAGTTTACTGATTTCGATCACCAAACAAATCAACTTATATGGCCAAAGTAGCCGCAGCACCCGCCGCCACGACGTCTCAGAAGAAGAAGGCGAAACGCAACGTTTCGGTGGGTATCGTCTACATCCACGCCACCTTCAACAACACGACAGTGACGATTACCGACACCAAGGGCGACACGCTCTGCTGGGCCAGCGCCGGCACGAGCGGCTTCAAGGGAAGTCGCAAGAGCACGCCCTTTGCCGGCCAGTGTGCCGCCCAGCAAGCGGCCGACAAAGCGAAAAAATACGGCCTCAAGGAGGTCGAGGTGAGAGTCAAGGGCCCGGGTAGCGGTCGAGAGAGCGCGATCACGTCGCTCGAAGCGGCCGGACTCAAGGTCAAATCGATCGAAGACATCACGCCGCTGCCCCACAACGGCTGTCGGCCCCGCAAGAAGCGTCGCGTTTAGCCGCGATCGCCAAACAAATATTTGTTTTTCACTCACGAGCACTATGGCACGATACACCGGACCAGTTTGTCGACTTTGCCGCCGCGACGGCCTGAAGTTGTTCCTCAAGGGGACGCGCTGCGATACACCGAAGTGCGCCTTCGAGCGGCGCGACTCGCCCCCCGGCATGCAGTCGCAGCGCCGCAGCAAGCTCACGGACTACGGCGTTCACCTGCGCGAGAAGCAAAAAGTCAAACATTATTACGGCGTCTTGGAGCGGCAGTTTCGGAAGTATTTCCGGCACGCAGCAAAGAGCAAAGGAAATACCGGCGCAACGCTCCTGACGCTGCTCGAATGCCGCCTGGACAACGTCGTACACAGGCTTGGCTTCGGCCAAAGCCGCAATCAGGCGCGGCAGCTGGTTTGCCACGGCCACATCACCGTCAACGGCCACCGCGTCGACATTCCCAGCTACCATGTGAAGATCGGCGACGTAATTCGCGCCAAGAACCGTGCCAAGAGCCTCGATTTGGTCCGCGGCGCGCTGGCCGAGACCAATCGCGACGTCCCCGACTTCCTATCGCGCAGCGATTCCCAGATTCCAGAGGGCATCGTCTCGCGGTTGCCAGGGGCCGACGAAGTGTCGATTCCGGTCCAAACTCAATTGATCGTCGAGCTGTGCTCGCGCTAAGTATCGAGCTGTGCTCGCGGTAGCTGTGTGAGTAGGTTTTAATCGAGCTTTTGCCAACCTGCTCGCTCGATTTTCAAAGCAAGTGAAACAGGGAGACATTCATGCATATTCGATGGCGTGGATTGGAATTGCCGAGTGCGGTCGTCTGTGACGCCGCCACGCTCACTCCAACCTATGGAAAGTTTGTCGTCGAGCCGTTCGAGCGCGGCTTCGGGTCGACGGTTGGGAACGGTCTGCGCCGGATCCTCCTGTCGAGCCTCGAGGGAAGCTCAGTGACTCAAATCAAGGTGCATGGCGCCCAGCACGAATTCACGACCATCAAGGGAGTGCTGGACGATCTCACCGATATCGTGCTCAACGTCAAGTCGCTGGTTGTGAAGAACCATACCGAGTCGACCCGCGTTCTCCGCGTGGAGCGCAATTCGCCCGGCGAGATCAGGGCCTCCGACATCGAGGCCGACGAAGCGGTCGAAATCATCAACAAAGACCATGTCCTGGCGACACTGACCGACAACGTGAAGTTCGTGATGGAAATGGTCGTCGAAAATGGCCGCGGCTACATCCCGTCGACCGAGCACAGCAAGAATATCCAGGAAATTGGCATCATTCCGATTGATGCCGTCTACAGCCCGGTTGTCCGGGTGCGCTATGGGATTGAGGAGACGCGCGTCGGTCAGAAGACGAATTACGACAAGCTCACGATCGAGATTTGGACGAACGGCTCGATCGGTCCGGAGCTGGCACTGGTCGAGGCGGCGAAGATTCTCCGCAAGCATCTCAATCCGTTTGTGCAATATACGGAACTTGGTGCGCAGGTCCGTTCGCCGGCGCGGGGCTCCAGTGGCGGCATCGACGCGGCGCTCGAGGCCAAGCTGAACATGAGCCTCGCCGAGTTGAT
>DASYDU010000252.1:0-13400 GCA_036499445.1 Lacipirellulaceae bacterium | reverse complement strand
CCGAGTGCCGGCCGGGATCTCGACGAGCGTGTCCTGAACTGTGAGCCGCCGATTGCGTATTAAACAAACGTGGTCGTCGCCCACGAGCGGCAAAATCGCCACGGAGCCGGGATGCACGACGTACTGCAAGCTGGCAGTCCGGCCATCTTCCCGCGGGACGGTCTCTTCGACAACGCGGAAGCGACGCGTTTCCAACAGGGTTCGCAGAGAGCTCGTCATTGTACCGCTAGTTTCCTGCCGGCCATTTGTAATAGTCGTCCGAACCGTAAGAACTATTTGCCCGATTTTGGCCGCGCTGGTAGGATACAACGAGCGGCCCCATGTGTCGACGCAGCGCGGATTGCGGCCTCCTCGCCGAGGAGCAACCCGGCAGCTTCTTGACTTCCCTGCTATTGATTTGATTGACCCGCGATTGAAACTTTGAGTGATTTCATGCTGGGGTGCAGTATCCAGCGCTGGAGTATAAGTCTCGGCCAGTGGGCTGGGATTCGGGTCCGGCTCCACATATTTTTCGTGGTGTTCGCGGCGCTGGCGATTGCCTTCTCGACATTGCCAGACAGGGATTTGGCCGGCGACGGCGTGCTGATGCTGGCGGTGGTGCTGGTGAGCGTCGTGCTCCACGAAGTGGCCCACGCGATCGCCGCGATTCGCGTCGGCGGAAAGGTCGACGCAATTGTCATCGGACCGGTGGGCGGATTGGTTTCGCCGCGCGTGCCCGATGAACCGGAAATCCAGCTGGCCGTCGCCATGGCTGGGCCAATCATCCATTTACTACTGGTCGTGCTCGCTGCGTCCGCGCTGGCGCTAGCCGGTCAGAGCAATATCTTGGGACTGATGCACCCGCTCGATCCCAGCAGCGGCGGCCTGGTTGAAGGCAACCCCTGGATGGTACTGGGCAAATTAACGCTCTGGCTCAATTGGGTGCTCTTGCTTTTGAATTTGCTCCCCGCCTATCCGTTTGACGGCGGGCCGATCCTCCGCTCGATGCTTTGGCCGGCAATCGGACGGCGATCGGCTCGTGTCGTGACCGGTCGAGCAGGAATGGTCGTCGCACTGTTGATTTGTGCGGCGGCGCTTCTCCCGAACACCAGCGACTTGGATTCCATCGTCCTGATCCGGCTGTCGCTCGTGATGCTTGGCATCTTTCTATTTTTTAGCGCTCACCAAGATTTGACGAGCGGCGGGAGCGATGAACTATTCGACGAGGCGGCGGGCTACCGGGTCAGCGAGGATGGTCTCGATTTACTTGACGCGGGCGGCAAGATCGACGAGGACGATGACGCGGTGCTCGTCGAACACCAGCGCCGTCCGAGCGAGTCGCGCCAGCACGATCGCCGGGCCCAAGAGATGTTTGAGGATGCCCGCGTCGATGACATTCTCGCCCGCCTTCACGATACTAGTCTGAATGATCTGTCGCGGGAGGAATTGGAAATCCTCGAACGGGCCAGCCAGCGGTATCGGCAGCGGCTCGGCACCGGCGGGCAAGCCCAGTAGTCCGGACCTTTCTTGTTTGACGGTTCGGAGACCGCGATTCGGCATCGTCACAATCGGCGCAACCAGAATCTAACACGGCGCCGTGATTATCGGTCGTGCCAGTTGTGCCGGCGGGTAGCGACGCTCTCCGCTTCTTCCTCAGCTTTCCGTGCTATCCTTGCGGAGAGGTTGCATCGCGGGGCAGCGGACGTACCTCGGCGCGGGATGTTTCCCGCCGCTCTCTTCTCGTCGATAGGTCCCTCGGAGACGCAGGGCGTGGCTACAACCTACCACCAACATTCGACGCTGACCCCGCTGACTCTGGTGCCGCGCGCCGACAGCGAATTGAGCGAACGGCCGGGGCTCTCGGCGGAACACGAGCGAATCGTCACGACATTTGAACGGGCTTTCGATCAGCCGTTTTCGGTCGTCGACGGATCCTCGGGCCAGCTCGTCCAAGCGGCGTCGGGTTGGATGAATTGTGATTTTTACTCGCGGTTGGGGTTGTGCGAAGAAGTGGCCCGACGCGGTCGACCGGAAATTCTGGAAGATGTCTCGCCGCTTGTGTTACTAGGCATTCCGCTGCCAGTCGACCCGCTGGAGCCGCCCTTGCTTGCAGTGTCGGTCTTCGTCACGGAGCCGGTTGCGACCGAATCGCAATTGACAGCCGCGGCCAGCGCGCTGGGCGTCTCGGTCCAGGAAGCGATGAGTTGGGCTGCTCCGCGGACGGTGTGGAATCCGCAGGCCGCTCTGCGGATGAGCACGGCCGTCGTCGAAAAACTGGCCACTCAACAAAGCTCGCTGCAACTCAAGAAGCAGTTGGCGGAAGTCTCCTGCCATCTGCTCAATACGTTTGAAGAAATCACGCTGCTTCACCGGTTGACCGAGCACCTATCGCTCTCCAAGAGCGTGGTGGAGTTGTGCGAGCTTTCGGTGCGCTGGCTCTCCGACGTGATTCCCGCCAACTGCATGGCAATCAAATTGAATTCGGTCGTCGATCTCAACGATCGGCATGGCAGCGATCAGGCAGCCGTGCGCGGACCGCTGGTGATCAACAACGGCGAATGCCCCCTGGCCGCCGACGAGTTCGATCGGTTCATGGAGCGGCTTGGGCCGCGGATGGCCACGGAGCCGCTCGTCTTGAATCGCGCCGCCACCAGCTCACCCACCTGGTTCTATCCCCAGATTCGCGAGCTGATCTCCGTGCCGGTACGCGAAGGAGATCACCTCTTCGGTTGGCTGCTGGCGTTCAACCATACCGGATCGGGCGAGGTGGCCAATAGCGAAGTTGAATTTGGCACCGTCGAAGCCAGCCTGATGTCGAGCGTGGCCACAATCCTCGGCATCCACAGCGGAAACATCGCGCTCTACCAGGAGCAGGCCGAGTTCTTTGCCAGCGTCGTGCGGGCGCTCACGTCCGCGATCGACGCCAAAGACCCGTACACCTGTGGCCATAGCGATCGCGTGGCCCGGCTGGCCGTGGCACTGGCCCGCCGCATGGGCTGCAGCACGGAAGAGCTCGACACGATTTACCTCTCCGGCTTGCTGCACGATATCGGCAAAATCGGCATCGACGACCAGGTGCTCCGCAAGCCCGGCGCGCTCACCGAGGAAGAGCTCGAGCATATCAAGACACATCCCGAATTGGGTTACAAAATTCTGAACGGCGTGAAACAGCTCGACAAAGTGCTGCCCATTGTGTTGCATCATCACGAAGCCTGGGACGGCGCCGGCTATCCGGCCGGGCTGAAGGCCGAGGAATGCCCAATGCTAGCGCGGATCGTCGCCGTGGCAGACTCGATCGACGCGATGTCAAGCGACCGGCCGTATCGCAAGGGCATTCCCGATGAGAAGCTCGACAAGATCCTGCACGAAGGCGCGGGCCGCCAATGGGATCCCCAAGTGGTCAACGCCGTGTTTCAAGTCCGCGACGAGCTGCGGAGCATCGGCGAGTCAGATCGCGAGCCCCTGTCGCTCGACGTCGCGAACTGGCGAAAAGACCTGGCAACCATTGGAACGCTCTAGCGATACCGTTGCCAATCTTGCGCACCGCCGTATCCTGAGGGCATGGCCCGAGACGAATCTGAGCGAGAAGATCTGCTGCACGAAGCGACTGCGTTGGTTGAGCGGATCGAGCTGTCAGCCGCTGGCGCGGTGCCCAATGACCATCTCTTCGCCGGCTTTCGCAAGGATGGTTCGTTAAGCGTCTATTTCGGCTCCGACCCCGTCTACCACTTTAATTCTGCCGGCGAGCTGCGGCGGGCCTTTTGTGATGGCCTGGTAATCAAGGCCGACCGCGGCCGTCTCGTCTCGCTCGACCGCCGCCGACAAGATAGTGAAGTGCAGCTCGTACGACACGATCTGACTGACGAAGAACAAGTGGCATTCTTGGCAAGCATGACCGCGCGACTGAATGATTTCGAGAGCCAGTGCTGCGCGGGTACGCTCTCGAAAGTTGGTCAGATACCGGCCGATGCCGACGTGCTATCGCGAGTGCTCGCGTTTCTTACCGATCATCGCGAAGCGAAAATCGCGGACGAGCCCAACGCGCGCTAACTTAAGTTGCGCACGTATCCCTAAGTGGAAGCGCGACAACGCGGGCCATGCCGATTGTTGAAATCAGCTCCGTGCCCGGGGTGAGCGCTTCACGGCGCAACATAGCAAGCGCGACTGGCACGCCAAGCCGCGGCGAAAAAGTAGCAGACGTCACATGTCCGGCGGCACGGCCCTCGTGCGTGAGCTCCGCGCCAGCCTGCGGCACATCCGCGCCGGCAAATTGCACTCCCGTCAATCGTTGGTTGACGTGACCGAGTGCGTCGATCCGAGCGACTGTTTCCTGGCCCAGGTAGCAACCCTTGGTGAAACTGATCGCCAATTTATCGCGGCCAATCTCTTGCGGCAGATTGGCGTCGTTGAAGTCGATGCCGTAGAGCGGCATTCCGGCCTCGATCCGCAACGTTTCAAACGCGACACGATCGCATCGTATTGCACCACGTTCGAGGAGCCTCTCCCGCACATGCGCCAGTTCGTGCGGCGCAGTCTCAACGAGCCCGGACGTCGACCGCCCGATCAAGTCCCACTGCAGCCACGTCGTCGTCGCGTCGTGCGCAACATCATCCGACAACAACACATAGCAGCGCTCGGCCGTCGAATCCCGTAGTGAAACATCTTCGCGGATCACGTAGCGATCGAGATGCTCAAGGAGCGATGGCGCCTGCCGCGGCACGGTAATAAAAACCAGTTCGTTCTCACGGCACGTCACCAGTCCATACCCGAGAAGCTTCCCTTTGACGCTGGTGAAAAACGCCTCGCAGCTCTGGTCCGGCGTCAGTCGGCGGACGTCGTTCGTACAGAAATTGTGTAGAAATGACTGGCGATCGGCGCCAGCGACAGTCAAGCTGGACCAGTCGGCAAGCTCCACGAAACCACGGCCTTCGCGAAGCGCGTGATATTGGTCGACGGCTTTCGGCGAATCGCTGCTCATTATGGCTCATCCACCACCGTCGCCACGGCATAATGCGAGTCGTCAAGCACGAGGCAACTCTCATGATGGCTGGCGAGCCGGGCCAATTGGTCGAAATCCGTAATCGGCGCCAGCCCCATATCTTCTACGACGTCGTCGGCCAACTGGCTGAGAAAATAAACCGGCCCGCGTTGTAGCGCCCGAGCGAGTTGCCACGCGGGCCAGCTATCGGATTCATGTTCACTGCGCGCGGCTCGTTCGAAGCTCTCCCAATCGGAGTCGCCAAGGAGCCTTCCGAGTGTCGGCCCCGGGTCGGCCTCCAGATCGGAGCAAATGGCGACCGCGCCCCCTACTGCGACCAAGCCATCGGTAACCGCGAGCGCCCGGCCGATGTTGCCCCAATTCTGTTCGCCGGCGCCGCCCGTGACGCTCGCAATTACCAGACTCGCTCGCCGCGCCGCGCGAAACGACCACCGCTCGCGACACTTCCGTTCACAATACGCAGCGACTGCGCGCGGCTCACCGGCCACCACGTCGAGCACACGGCCACCGCCGCCCGGCACCACTTCGATTACCATCGGCACGCCGAGCAGCCAGCCGGCGTCTTCAACGCGGCGCCGCGCCGCCGCCCTACCCTTTGCCGTTTCAAGGTGTGAGGGCATACGAAACCGGCCGATGGTCTCGGCGTCCGAAAAACGAGGAAACAGGCTGCTGAAAATTCCGCCGTCGGCATATTCCGGCAATCGTGCGCATCCGATCGGCAGCACGATGTCGGCCTCGAAGATCGTGCGATTGACCAGCAGCCGCTCGCCTTTCAGAATCGTCCCCGCGAAACACAGGTTCGCCTCATCGTCGGGATCGTGCGCGACAAAATCGATGCCGTTGCCCGCGCCAAGTTTCAGTTCCGAGCGAACGGCGTCCAGCGTGGCCGCATCGACCGCCACGATTGAGATCGCATCGGGTTCGATTCCGGCCACGATTGCCGCATCGATCGTCCCGCGGACAACACCCGCAAGCGAGGGCGCGGTCTCATCGACGGCAATCGCCAAGCGATCGCTCGGTACCGTGCCAGCGGAGAGCGGTGGGAAATTAAGCGGTTCCTTCAGCGCGCGAAATGCAGCGGCGGCCGCGTCGACCGTGGGCGCGATAGACGTCGGCCGCGTCGCCGACGGCGGCCCCTCGTCGCCCGAGCCGTTCAATTCATGCTCGACATCAATGCGGCGATCGGGCGCTAGCTCGATTCGCGGCGAGATCGCCGTCAGTGGGTGGAGTGCCTTGACCAAGCTGGCCTCGAAACCGATGATGCGGGGAGAAATCGTGGGAAATCCCACTCATCAATTACAACAAAACCTCGACCGGAGGACAACACGATGACCGTTACCTCGAAGGATATGCAAGCCTGGTGCGAGACGCTGCTCGCCGGCCGCGCGGCCGCTCCGGATGCGACGCTCGCCGACTATCTGGACGCGATTCCCGGCCTCGGCTCGCTCGAAGATTTGCCGAGCGGCACGCCGGTTTTGGTTCGCGGCGATGTCGACGCTAAGCCCGGCCCGAATATCGGCGACGGCGACGTTCGACTTCGCTCGATGGTGGACACTTTGCAATTCGGCCGCCAAAACGGCTGGAAGCAGATCGTCTTCGGCCATATCGGCCGTAAGCCCGAGGGTTCGCTCACCAAAGTGGCCAAACGGCTCAGTGAAATCATGGAGTGCGACGTGCCGCTCGTTTCCGATTGGCTCGACGAGAGCTCGACGACGATCTTGCCGGCGGTTGCCGAGCAAGTTGCGGCGGCCGAGCCGGGTGCCGTGATCATGCTCGAAAATACGCGCAAGTACGAAATTGAGCGTGCGCTGTGGAAGGCCAAGCCGATGGACTTACCCGCACTTGCGCCGAAACTTGCCAAGTTGGCTAATGAGTTCGCCGCCAAATTGGGCACCACCTACGTGTTTGAGGCGCTCTCTGCCGGCAGCCTTGATGTGTGCAGTGTCGTCGTGCCGGCGGCGATGGATCGCGTCGCGCTGGGCGCCTATGTCGAAAACGAATTTGTCGGGCCGATGATGCAGTGCCTCGAAGCGCAATTGGTCATCTTCAGCGGACTGAAGATCGACAAGCTCGACGATCTCGAAGCGATGGTTAATCGCGGCCGGATTCGGCAAGTGTTTGCGGCCGGTTCGCTGGCGATGGCTCTCCGCAAGGCGGCGGCCGAGCTCGATGGCAAGAAGTGCTGCCTGGGTGCGGCCGAAGACGCCACGAACAAAGATCAGCCATTCTACATCCCACCGGCCCGCGTCGAGCAGGCCAAGCGGATGATCGAGGGTGGCCGCCGCAAGGGGATCGAATTTGTGCTGCCGATCGACTCGGTGATCGCCGATGGAAGCGTCGTCGACGAACTCAAACCGAGCGACCAACAGTTCGACATCGGCCCCACGACGAGCGCACTTTTTGAACAGAAAGTGGGTGACTTTCTGGCTTCGGGCGCTAAGGGCAAGGTCGCCTTCCACAACGGCGTGTTCGGCATGTTCGAAGACCCGAAATTCGAGCAGGGAACCAAGCGATTTATACCTCAGCTCAAGCGAATGACAGAGGCCGGCGTCGAGGTCTACATCGGAGGCGGCGAAGGGGGCACGGCCCTCGAAAAATACGGCCAGGAAGATTGGGTCACGCACGTCTTTACGGCCGGTGGCACCGTGCTCAACGCGCTGGGCAGCGAACCGGTGCCGTACCTCGTGGCCTTGCGCGCGGCCGCGCTGCAGACGGCAACGGCGTGAACGAGCAAAAGATGAGGGACGTCAGCTCGTTTCCCGCTTTCCCAATTACATCATTCTTCCGATCCTGATCGTTCAACCCGAGTGTGCTACACTAAAGGAGAATCATCGGCGCGGCCAACGCTCGATTCAGCGTAGGCAGTCAGGAAGTTCGAACATGGTGCAGCCATTGGAACAGCAGCGTGAGGCAATTCTTCGCATCGCGGCAAAATACGGCGCGCGCAACGTTCGCGTTTTTGGCTCCATGAGCCATGGTGCAGCGGCCGACAACAGCGACGTCGATCTTCTCGTCGACCTAGAAACAGGCCGCTCTTTGCTCGACCAGGTGGGTCTCAAGCAGGAACTAGAAAAATTGCTGGGGCGAAGTGTGGACATCGTCGTCGAGGGCGGCATCAGCCCCTATCTGGAGGAGCGGATTTTCGCCCAAGCCGTACCATTGTGAAAGAGGACCGCATCTATCTTGCGCACGTCCGCGACGCGATCGAGCGCATTGATGTGTATACGTCCGACGGACACGATAGTTTCCTGACAAGTCCGATGATTCAAGACGCAGTGATCCGCAATCTCGAAGTAATTGGGGAAGCCGTCAAAGGGCTGTCGGAAGACTTGCGTTTGGCCAATCCGGACATTCCATGGGCGCAGATCGCCGGCATGCGTGACGTGTTGATCCATCACTATTTCGGAGTGAAGCTAGAAATAGTCTGGCAGGTTATCGTTGATCATTTGCCCCAACTCCGGGGACGGGTGGACCAACTCTTGGGCACGTGAGTTCAAGCCTTGCCCAGGATGGCCGCCGCTTCTTCGCACAATCGCTCCGCCCCGTCTGGGGTCGGCGCTTCCCCAATCACGCGGACGATCGGTTCGGTGTTGCTCGCCCGCACCAATAGCCAGCAGCCGCTGCCGTCGGCATTGCCCCAATCCAGCCGCAGGCCGTCGAGCCGGTCATGCCGGGCGGCCGGATACGCTCGTTCCAGCGCGTCGAGTGCCGCCGCTACTTTTGTCGGCTGCAGCGTCAATTTAGTTTTATGAATGGCGTAGCGCGGCAATTCAGCCGCCAGCGAGCCCACGGGCATGTCGCGTGCCGCCATCGCGTCGAGCACGAGCGCCATGCCGACGAAACTGTCGCGGACCAAGCCGACCCGCGGATCGATCACCCCGCCGTTTCCTTCGCCGCCAAAAACTGCACCGGTTTCGAGCATCATGTCGACCACGTTTGCCTCGCCGACGGCCGAGCGGTGGAAGTGAACGTCATATTTGCGGGCAATGTCCTCGGTCATCCGGCTGCTGGAACAATTCGTGACAATCGGCCCCGGCGTACGCCGCAGCACGTGATCCGCGCAAAGCGCCAGTGTGTACTCCTCGCCGATGTAGCGGCCATTCTCGTCGATGATCGCCAGGCGATCGGCGTCCGGATCCTGACAAAAACCGACGTCGGCATGGGCCCCGCTGACTGCCTTCTGCACACTCGCCAGATTCTCGGCCGTCGGTTCGGGCGGATGCGCGAAACGGCCGTCCGGTGCCGCCCCGATTAACTTCACTTCGCACCCGATCCAATCCAACAGCACTTTGCCCAGTAGACTTCCGGCACCGTGATTCGCATCGAGGAGGACTCGGTATCGCCGCGACTGGATCCGCTTCACGTCGACGATATGTTCCACAAGCGCTAAATGGGCAGACACCGTGTCGCCCAGCGACTCGGCGGCGATCGATGGCTCTTCCTGCGGGCTCCCCTGAGGCGTCGCTTGATAGCGCTCGAGAACGCGCGCACCCAACGCACTGGGCACCACGCGCCCCGCGGCCGAGAACAGCTTCAGCCCGTTGTACTCGGCCGGATTATGGCTGGCCGAGATTTGTACCCCGCCGGCACAGTGATGCTCCCGCACCAAGACGCCTGTGGTCGGCGTGGCGGCGATTCCGGCGTCGAACACGATTCGCGCTCCGCCCTGTGAGAGCCCGGCGACAATCGGCTCAACGAGCGCGGGACCGTTGGCGCGACCGTCGCGGGTGACGACCAGCGGTCCGGGTGGCAAGATGTCGGCAAAGGCCGCCGCATAGCGAAACGCCACATCGTTCGTGAGCGAGTCGCCCACAATGCCTCGCAGCCCCGAAACGCTAATGATCGGTTCGCTTCTCACCGTTTTTTGTCACCCGTCGAATGCCTATTCGAGCGATCAAGCAATGATGCCGGCCGCACGCGAGTATACGGCCCCGGCGCGCTCGGAGCGATACCGGCCGCGCGACACGGCAGGCAGCCTCGGTTACAATGAGCGTATGGCAGGCACCAATCAACCCACGCGTCGCGACTTTTTGCATGGTCGAGCCGCCGCTGGGCTGGTGGGCGGCGTGGCACGGGCTTTCGCTGACGATCGGCCCACAGCGCCAACCGACGATACTCCCGCCGCTGGAATCGGCGTTGGCTCCGTCGTAAAGGCTTCCCGTTCGCTGCTTGCCAGCTTTCGCCGCCGAGCGATGGCTTGCGAATTTGAAGTGCAAGTGGGGACCGCCGACGCCGGTCAATCCACGGAATCTGTCTTAGCCGCCCTCGACCTGGTGGAGGCCTTGGAAGCTCAATTAACGATCTACCGTGATGACAGCGAAGTGCTCTGTATCAATCGCCAAGCGGCCGATCGGCCAGTAGCGGTCGAACCGAGACTGTTTGCGCTCCTTGAAATGGCCGCGCGGCTCCACAGCGAGACGGACGGCGCGCTCGATCTCACAACTGGCCCTCTCTCTGATCTCTGGGGCTTTTCGCGGCGACAAGGCCGGCTCCCCTCCGCAAACGAAGTTGCCGAGACGATCAAGCGGGTCGGCATGGAAAAGGTCATGCTCGATGCGAGCGCCCACACGGTCTCCTTGCGCGAGCGCGGCGTGTCACTCCATCTCAATTGCATTGGCAAAGGCTTTGCACTCGATCGCATGGCGGAATCACTCGCTTCCGCGTCGGTTGAAGACTATCTGCTGCACGGTGGCCGCAGCAGCATTTTGGCGCGAGGACGGTGTCCCAGCAGCGAGCGCCCGGGCTGGACCATCGGCCTCCCTCATCCGCTCCGGCCGGGCGAGCGGCTTGGCGAAATTGATTTGGTCGACCAAGCACTCGGCACGTCCGGTTCGGCAACGCAATCGTTCGAGCACAAGGGCCGGCGCTACGGGCATTTGCTCGATCCGCGGACCGGCCGCCCTGTGACGGGAATCTACACCGCGACTGCCATCGCATCCTCGGCCGCCGAGGCAGACGCCCTTTCGACCGCGTTCTACGTGATGGGGCCGGAAAAAACTGCCCGGTTCTGCGCGACCCGGCCCGATTTAGGTGCTATCTTGGTGTGTCCCGGCGACACCGCCGATCAAGTCCGTCTATCCACCTACGGATTGGACGGCCGTCGTTGGCGCCCAGTTGCTGCCACCTAGAGCGGCCACCACGCTTCCCGACCGCGCTCAAACTGCGGCAGTAGCCGCGCAATATTGACGGCGGCCGAATTGTCCGCTAGCCGATACAATGGCGGCGGATTTCTGCTATCATCGGACCGACATTTTGCCACCAACGGATTGAGCCTCATCGTGCTTGCCACTCTTTTTCATCCCAGCAGCTACTTCGGCATCGTCCTGTTTCTGGTGCTGACCGGTTGCGGCATGCCTATTCCCGAGGAAGTCGCCATCGTGCTCGCTGGCGTGCTGAGTGCCGAGGGCAACTTGCGTCCCGAGTGGGCCCTTCTTTCCTGTCTGGTTGGCGCGTTGCTTGGCGACAGTGTGATGTATGGCATCGGCCGACGTTTCGGCGAAACCCTGCTCAGTGCTCACCCGCGTATCTACAAGCTGCTTGGCGCCGAGCGGGAGAAACGGTTTGAAGACGCCATCGAGCGCCACGCCTTCAAGGTGATGATCCTGGCGCGCTTCATGGTCGGCGTCCGCGGGCCCGTGTACTTAGCGGCCGGCGTCATCAAGATGCCGTTCCGTAAGTTCATCATGATCGATCTCATCTGCGCAACACTGGTGGTCAGTTGTGTGTTCGGACTGAGTTACTTATTTGGCGCGGGTGTCCTGAGTTGGATTCGCGATGCCGAGTGGACGCTCACGATCACGATCGCGCTGGTTTCGGCCATCGCCGGCGTCTATCTGTTTTGGAACAGAAAGAGCATCGCCAAAGCGATCTTTGGCGATCCGCCGACGAGCGACAGCTAGTCGCTCAGGTTGAGTCGACCAAATCCCGCATGCCGCTTGATGAATCGCTGCAGATCGCCGCGGGCCACAAACTCATCTCGCGTCCAGCGTCGGTCCGTGAGCACGCCTCGCTTCTCCGGCGGCACAATGTACGCCTCGGCATCGGAGATACGGTCGTCATCGCCCTTCACTTGCACCGTTATCCGGCGATAGAAATCGTCCTCGAATTGGTCGAGCCGAGTAATCGCCGCCGTGTCCACGTCGAGATAGAGCACGCCGCGGACCGAGTCGGAACTGGTCGTGGCCAGCAGTCCCGGAAAGACCGCGTTTGCCACCCGGTACGTGGCAAACCCGCTGACAATGCCTGGGACCGACGCAAACGGCCGGCCCACCACCAGCTGCCACACCTCGGGAAACATTAGCGTGCCGTAGGTGAAGACGTGTTTTGTCATAAGGATACGTCGTACGCGCGAAGGTCGAGCGTTGACACCGGATGCCAGCCGTTCGATCATGATTGTATGGCCAACTCACCCCTCATCACCAGCCGGCAGAACCAGCGTGTCAAAGACGCTGTGCGGTTGCGAACTTCGCGTGGTCGCGGGCAGCAGCAGCGATTTATCATTGACGGCGGGCGGGAAATCTCGCGGGCGCTGGCTGCCGGCATCCATTGCGTCGAGGCGTTTGTCTGCGAACCACAACCGGATACGACCGCTCGAGTCGATTTGCTCAATGCGCTACGAGCGAAATCTGTCGAGCTGCTTCCGGTCACGCCGGAAGTCTATGCCAAACTCTATTTCGGCGATCGCGAGGGCGAGGGCCTGGTTGTAATTGCTGAAACTCCCAAGCGGATACTGCAAGACCTGCACCTTCCGGCAGACCCGCTTGTGGCCGTCGTCGAAGGCGTCGAAAAGCCGGGCAATCTCGGGGCCATCCTGCGAACGGCCGACGCGGCCGGCATCGATGCCGTGATCGTTGCCGAAGGCCGCACCGACCTCTTCAATCCGAACGTAATGCGCGCCAGCCTGGGCACCGTGTTCTGCGACAGTGTAGTGGAAGCAACCACGGCGGAAACTGTCAGCTGGCTTCGTTCCCGGCAATTCCGCACGTTCGCCGCCCGCCCCGATGCCTCACTCGTCTACACAGAGGCTAACTTCTGCGGCGACGTCGCCATCGTGCTTGGCAGCGAGGCCACCGGCCTCAGCGCGGCTTGGAACAACTCAGACGTTAAGCCCATCCGGCTCCCGATGCACGGCCTTTCGGACAGTCTCAACGTTTCGACGACCGCTGCCGTGCTATTCTACGAAGCACTTCGCCAGCGCGGCCGATGACGGCGGCACATCAGCGCACCGCCGACGAGTCCGATCGTCGCCAGCACAAGCGACGCCGGTTCCGGCGTGATGCCCGTCAAATCGAGGTGTACCGTTGCGCTCGCCGGATAAAATGTCGAGCCGCCATCCAGACTCAATTCGGTAAAGACGTCGAAGAAGCTGTCGATTTGAACAAAATTGCCCGACATCGGCGTCGCCAGGTACTTGCCGGTCGAT
>DASYDU010000251.1:0-10545 GCA_036499445.1 Lacipirellulaceae bacterium | reverse complement strand
GTGCGCGGAGTCTTCAAATCCGGACGATTATCTTGATACGCTGCGCGAAAGGTTTGCTAAGTCGGTCGATCGTGGGCCTCCAAAAGGCGCTGGACAACTTGCGCGGACCATTTCAAAACTTGCAATCGGAGAATGGTCCGTTGATCTGAATACAATTGGGGGTTGCGCGAGCATAATTCCTGTACTCGTCTGCAGTGATGAAATGCTTGGTTCTGGAACGCATCCGTGGTTTCTCGCGAATGAATTCCGCGCGATGCTCAGAGCCGATGCGGGAATGGTTCCTGGAGAGCTTATTAAAGGGCCAATGCGCGTTTCAAATTTAATCGTGCTTACAATCGAATTGTTGGAGTGCCTTGAAGCATCCATTGAAAACTTCAGCCTCGGCAATCTGTTGAGGGACTACTCAACCGCCTGCCCTGACCGAATCAATTGCTTGCGAACGTATATTTGGCAATCCGAGTATGGCAAGAAGCTTTTTGCCAATAGATCGTTGGCGGAAAGCGCCGTGAGCGCCCTTGAGCGCGCCTGTGAATTGACGGGAATCTCGCCATCGAGATAACAAATTATTCTCGACATTTTTCGAGGGAGTTGTGAATTGCGCCCCTCACCTAGCCTCACCCCGGGCGCGGAGAGGAAGTGCGCCAAACCGACCAACGCCGAGCCCTACGCACGTGTGCCCGGTCGGCGCCCGCGCCCGCTAAATGGCGCCCGTCGCTGGTCACGCCCGAAAATTCTGTTTTGGCCCAAAACTGAGGAGCTGTATTCCGCGCGGCTGTCTGCTAATCTCCACGATGCCTGATGCACGGTAGTAGTCCGCATCCGGGCTTGAGCATCAGCAAGTACTGCTGCCCGGCTGTGCGAAGGCAAATAGCAGCACGCTTTAGCGACGAAGCCGGCAATCGTCGTCGATTGCCCGCGCTACCAGTCCGCGCTGGCCCCGGGGCCATCGCCCATAGATGATCTAAAGTCCGCCCGAGTCTAAATCATCGATGGCATAACTCGGCCGAAGTACGCGAATCGTGACTCACACACATTTTGGCGATCTATGGCGCAACTCGGCCGAAATAAGCGAATTGTGACTCATACACATTATGGCATTCTATGCCAGTCGTCGGTTGCTAGAAGTTGGGAGGAAATCGGCCGGGAATGGCGGGCGTTGAGTGTGGAGAGGCGAGGCCGTAAAATGCTAGTGGCGCGAGCGCAATTGGCGGGAGTGGTCGGGTTATTGGCCGGGGTCAGAGACTTCGGCCACAGATTTGCGAGGTCAGAGACTCCGGCACCATTGAATTTCCGGCCGCAGGGAGGCCGGCTGCGTATGTCTGACTTGCATCACGAGTGCGGCGTTGCCGCCATCTACCACTTGCCCGGGAGCGCGCGCAGCCCCCTTTGTCCGCCGCAGGGCCCGGAGGAGATTTCGCGGCTCATTCCGCGGATGCTGCTGGATATCCAGAATCGCGGGCAACTTTCGACGGGAATGACCAGTTACCGTCCCGACCGCCAACTACTGCTCGAGACCTATCGCGGCCTCGGGAGCGTCAGCGAAGTCTTCCGGCTGAGCCATCGCGGCAAGGCGGAGAGCATCATGGAGCATTACGCGGGCCGGGCTGCGATCGGGCACGTGCGCTACGCTACCTGCGGCAAAGACGACCTGAACTACGCACAGCCGTTTGAGCGACACCACCTGCAGAAGCACAAGTGGTTCAGCTTCGGTTTCAATGGCCAGCTCGCGAACTATGCCGAGCTGCGAGATAAATTGCTCGCCGACGACGACCATCAACTGGCTCGCGCTACGGACACCGAAATCATCATGCACGAGCTGAGCCGCGAGCTGTCCGGCGACCAACGGCCGACGCTCAAGGAAATGATGAGTAGCGTCGCCAAGCGATTCGACGGAGCCTATTCGATCGCGTTCGTAAATGCTCGCGGTGAAATGTTCGTGGCCCGCGATCCGCTTGGCATCAAGCCAATCTGCTACGCCATCGAGGGGCCATTGTTCGCGGCAGCGAGCGAGAGCGTGGCCTTGCTGAACTTGGGTTTTTCGCACGAAAGCATCCGTTCGCTGGAACCTGGCGAGATGGTTTCGATTACCGGTGGCGAGATCAAGCGCGAACGTTTTGCCGAGAGCCCGCGGCAGGCTCATTGCTACTTCGAATGGATTTACTTTGCCAACGTGGCGAGCACGATGGACGGCCGCAGCGTTTACCTTGCCCGCAAAACGCTGGGCGAAGAGCTCGCGCGGATGGAGGACATCGTCATTGATGAAAACACGGTGGTAGTGCCAGTGCCGGACACGAGTAAGTGCGCAGCCGATGCGATGGCCTACCGGCTTGGCGTGCCAAGCGTCGAGGGTCTAATCCGCAACCGCTATTCGGGGCGAACGTTTATCGAGGGTGTAGATAGCCGCATGAGCAAGGCGGCAGCCAAATACACTCCCCTTCGCGAGGTCCTGCGGGGAAAGCGGGTGCTCTTAGTCGAGGATTCGATCGTCCGCTCGACGACGATGCGGGTATTGATCTCAAAAATTCGCGAGGTGGGATTGGCCCGCGAGATTCACGTTCGCGTCGCCTGTCCGCCGATCACGTCCCCTTGTTTCTACGGGATTGACATGTCGACGATCTCCGAGCTATTTGCACCCCGATTCATGCGAGAAGATCGACCAGCGGAGGCGATCTATGCGGAAATGGCTCGCGAGCTTGGGGCCGACTCGCTCCGATATTTGCCGATCGAGTCGATTGCCCGCGCCGTAAGCCGCCCCACCGACGAGTTATGCCGCGCTTGTATCACTGGCCATTACCCAACGCCGCACGGGCAACAGCTCTATCAAATCGCACTGGCGAATGCTCAGACAATGAAAGCAAATGGGGCAAGTGAAAACCGAGCCAGTCGCACCTACGAGGCGCCGGGAGCGCGAATCTGAGATTGTAGGTGCCTTCTCTCAGGTGTACCGCACCCCTTGAAACTCCGGCTCGAAGAAGGCGGGCAAGAGCGAATCGACCTGCAGCAGTCCTTGGCGAGTGAGCTTGATCCGGTCTCCATCGGGTTCGATTGTCACCAGCCCTTCCTGTTCGTGGCCCTGCCAAGCTTCTCGCCAGCGCTGGAGAACGTCGACGCCGAACTTTTCGCGGAAATAATCGAGGTTGAGATACCCCCGCTTGAGCTGCAGGATCATCTCGCGGATTAGCCGCTGATGGGGCGTGATGCGAAGGCCGCGAGCAAGCGGCAATTCACCAGCTTCGAGTGTTCCGCAGTAAGCTTCCCACTCCGGCTGGTTTTGGTAATGAACGCCCGAAACGTGGCCGAAGCTGGCGATACCCGTGGCCAAGAGATCGCTACCTTGCCAGAGGTTGTCACGATAACTGAAGTTTACGCGATCGCGATGCTTGACCATCGTGTAGGCGCTGGAAACCGAGTAGCCGGCGACAGCAAGTTGCTCGAACGCATAGTCGACCCAGGCCCGCTTCATGGGCCAATCGGCGACCGGTGTTTCGATCGTCCCGCCTAAGATGTCCTTCGAGTAGACGGTGTTGAACGGCAGCTCCATTTGATAGATCGTCACGCTATCGGCATCGAGCTCGATCGTGCGGCGCACTGTGTCGCGCCACTTATCCCAAGTTTCGCCCACCATGCCGGCAATTAAATCGACGTTGACGTTGGCGAATCCGGCCGCTTGGATCCAGGGCCACGCTCGATAGATTTCCGGGGACTCATGAGCCCGGCCATTTTCGCGGAGGATCGTGTCGTCGAAATGCTCGACGCCTAGACTTAACCGAGTGACGCCGATCTCCCGCAGCGTTTGGATTTTGGCTTCCGAGAGGGTGCCTGGCTCGCATTCGAACGTAACTTCCTCGGCCGCGTCCCAGGAAACGTTGGCACGGAGTCGATCGACGAGACGCTCCAGTTGCCGCGAGCTGAGAAACGACGGCGTGCCTCCGCCAAAGTAAACGAAGCGAAACGGCCGGTCACCCATGACGGGCAACTGGCTCACCAATTCGATCTCGCGCGAAAGGGCGGCCAAGTAGCGCTCAACTTCCGCGGAATTCTTCTCGGTAAAAACCTTGAAGTAGCAGAACTTGCAGCGCTTTCGGCAGAAGGGAATGTGGAGATAGAGACCAAGCGGTACATCGGCTGGCGGCGCCTGCATGACCGCGCGGACATCCGCCAAGCTATCCACCGACCAGGCGGAGAAAGGCGGATAGTTGCTGATAAAGTAACTGCCGACTTCGGTCTTGGTGGAGGTTGTGCTCATTCGATTGGTCAATTCACCACAAAGACACAAAAACGCAATGACAATTGAACAAGTAGTCCGCTCTCGTGAAACTTGTTCGTATTATTTCTTCTTTGTGTCCTTCGCGTCTTCGTGGTTAATCTGATCCTTCTTGTTGTCTATATCTTTTGCGCCAAAGCAATAGAGCGTGCCGTCGGCGTTGGCGATGACGATTCGGCCGTCGACGACTGCGGGCGAGCCGGCGAAATGGCCGCCGGCTTCAAACTGCCATTTTACTTCACCAGACTTCGCATCGATTAAGTAGAGCACGCCGCGATCGGTGGCCGCAACCACTCGCTCGCCGGCGATGACGGGCGAACTGTCGACGCGGCTCGGCGTGGGTTGCGTCCAAAGCGGCTTGCCGTTGGCGGGGTTGAGGCCGACAACCGCCTTGCCCTGCGCCCCGTAAGCCACCAGATGCTCATTGGCGGCCGCAGCGGCTCGAATCGGTTGGCTTCGCTCCGGATCGCGATACGTCCAAGCTACGACGGGCGGCTTATCGCTGCCCGCTGACAATTCGATCGCGTAAAATGTGCCCCCTTCGGTGCCAAAATAGACGCGGTTATCGCGCGCGGCGGGCGTTGCACCGGTCGGCGCGTCGATTCCGACGTTATTTGCCTCGATACCACTGGAAACGTCAATCAAGTGTAATTTGCTGTCGCAGCCGGCCAAGAGCGCCTGCCCGGCGACGATCGTGGGCGTACAGCGGAGCGGCGCTTCGATGTGAAAGTGCCAGCGCTCTTTGCCAGTGGCAGCGTCGAAGCAAGCCAATGTGCCCGCCTCACATGTGACGAGCACATCTTGGTCGTGGATCATCGGGCCGGCGTAGACTTCGGCGCCAACATCGGCACGCCAAACTTCGGAGCCATCCTCTGCCGAGAGACATCGCACGACGCCATTGGCGTCGCCGACGTATAGCCGTCCTTGGTCCCAGGCTGCTCCGGCCAGGAAACCGGCGTCACCCAGCTTTTTGGTCCAGACGGTGGTGCCGTCGGCCAGCCGCACGGCATCAAAGGTGCCATCGCTGTCGCCGATGTAGACGATTCCGCCGGCGACGACTGGTGTGGCATCAAAACCGGAGTCGCCCGGCGCATGATAGGTCCACAGCACGTCGAGCTTGTCGGAAAGCGGCTTCCGTGCCACTCCGGAACCAAGCGTATCGCCGCGGACCAGCGGCCAGTCGTCGGCGTACGTAGGCGCGCTGAACCCGATGGCCGCGACGAACGCCGCCAGACGCAAATACTCGTATCGATGGTCGTTAAAGCGCCGCTTCATAGAGTTGTTGATAGTCACTCGCGGTCAGTTCGACGGGATTGAAAGTTCCGGTCCATTGTTCGGCGGCAGCTGCGGCCATGGCTGGCAAATCCGCCGCGGTCACGCCCGAACGGGATAACTTCGACGCCAATCCACCCTGTTTGACAAGCCCGGCGACGAACTGCGCCAGCGCATCGGCTGGCTCGCCGCCCTCGATTTGAGCGCCGGCACGTCGGCCAATTCCTATCAATTCTTCATATTGATCCGTGACCATTCGTCCATTGTGGCGGATCACATGGGGCAACATCAGGCCGATTGCTTCACCGTGGGCAATTCCGAACGTGGCCGTGAGTGGATTGGCCAATGCGTGGGCGGCTCCGAGCATTGAATTCTCGATGGCCACACCGGCGAGGCAAGCGCCCAATTGCATTTCGGCGCGGGCCGACACGTCGGCTCCCCGCTCGAGTACTTTGGAGTAATTGCCGGCCAAATGGCGCCACGCCTCACGGCTGAAGGCCAACGAAATCGCGCTGCGACGCTTGCTGACATAGGTTTCGATGGCGTGGGACAGTGCATCGATGCCGGTCAGCGCGGTGACGCGCGGCGGCTGCGTGACCGTTAGCTGCGGGTCAAGAATCGCGACGCGGAAAGCGGCCCGCTTGTCGCCGCAGGCCATTTTGATGTGCGTTTCTGCGTCGGCAATCAACGCATACGATTGGGTTTCGCTGCCGGTGCCTGCGGTAGTAGGCACCGCGATCATTGGCAGCAGTGGGCCGGTTGCCTTTCCGAGGCCCCAGTAGTCCTGCATCCGCCCGCCGCAAGAGTACAGGAAATTGATGCCTTTCGCGCAGTCCATCGAACTGCCGCCACCGATGCCGACAATTAGATCCGGCCGGAAGTCGCGCGCGGCGGCTAGTCCTGCGTTGACGTGTTCAGTCGTCGGATTCTCTGCGACACCGTGAAATAGCTCGACTGTGAGGTCAGATGTGCGCAACGAATCGATCCCGCGCGGCGTATGGCCGGCCTTGACGATGCCGGGATCGCTGACCACCAGGACTCGTCTTGCAGCCAGTCCCGCTGAGGCGGCCCCCAGATCGGAGAGCGATCCGGGCCCAAACACGATCCGCGTCGGCAATTGAAAGTCAAACAGCGGCATCTGGACAAAGTTGGCGGTCAAGGTCAGCGGCGGGCGGCAACTTGAAGTGCACGATTGCGATACAAAAATTCAAACAAGTTACCTTCATGGGGTTGGAGCCAATCAAGCTTCGTGGTGGGAATTGGGCCAAGATTCAACCGATCGATATTTGTGGCTTGGGCCGCGGCGATGCGGAAAGAGTCGTCGTGGGTAATTACTGTGCCGACTAGCGTCGGGCCGATCTTTTTGAGCATTTCAGGCTGGGGGCAAGTTACCACTGACGCGAACGGGAACATGTATTCCTTTTGGACGACCGGCGATTCTGGCGATTGGCTATGGATTATGGTGGGCCGCAAGTAGCTGGCCCGCTCCCGTTCAATGAGGCGCGGGCCATATTGCGCTGTGGAGTGCGTGACGCCGTCGGCCGCCAGGTCTTGCTCAATCTGCTTCCAAATGCTGGCGCCCATTCCGGGAACCGTGAAGGCCGCCAGTCCAGCGCTCGGATCGGCGGGCGGCAACGCATCGATTGGCCCGAGCCGCTCGGAGAGCGCGTCGGCAATTTCGCGGGTATGGCGCGACGCCCAAATCCCGGAACAGTTAATGCAACCGCGGCCGCTGTTGATATAGATGCTCTCGGCCATCAGGTCGACATAGTCTATCCAGTGGTCGACGACATCGCCGCCGAGAAGAATCTTTGAGAAGCCCGGGCCGTGGGCTTGTACCTTAGGGTTGCCGCGATAGCGATCGACGGTGGAAGTTCCGCCGAAGATCATCGCCCGCTCACAGGCTTCGAGCACGGCGGCGCCAGCCTCGGCTTCACCCGGATAGAGTGAAAACGCTTCGCGCGGGACGCCTGCTTCTGTGAAAGCGGCGAAAATGCGGTAGGGCGTCCAAGGCTCTTGTGGACCTGGCTTCAGCACGAGACCCAATTGCAGGGCAATTGCCGGCAGCCAGAGCGTGTGAACGCCGGGAGAATTGGATGGTAAGACGGCCGAGAGCACTGGTGACTGGGCCTGGTAACTCACTGTCACGCCGCGGGCTTCTTCGCCGTAGCCTCGGCTAAGAATCTCAAGATCGAGACCGCGAGTGAGGCAGTCGAGAATCTTCTCCATATTTTTCAGGACGAAGGAGTTTTTGCCCATGTTGGCCCGGCACATGTGCTCCGGCAGGCCGGTGCTCGCCGATTGCTGATGGACAAAATCGTCGGGCGATTGTTTGCCGTCGCCGAGCGGCAAGGTGCCGTGCTCATATAGATCGGCCGCCTTGGCCAGCATCGCGATCAGTTGGCGACACGGAATCTTGCGGAGCGCGTCACGGGCCTGCTGTGCCTGACGCATATCGCGCTTAATAATGCCGCCACCGGCCTGACAGACCTTGGCGATCGGCTCACCGGTGGCAAAGTGATTCACCTCAGCCACTTCGAGCGAAATGTACGGCTGGCCCCAGCGGATAACAGGAAGGGTGATCATGGACGAACTAATAGACTCCAACAGTGGTTGCTTCGGCGAGGCGACGGAAGGGTCGCGTGCCGCTGATGCCGTCCCAAGGATATAAGTCACAGGGTGGCTCGCGCTCGCCTTCGTCGCGCTCGAGGAAACCCGGCATGAAGAACTCTTTGGTGAGCGTGGTGAGCTTGGCTCGGCCGGTCTCCCCATAGCCGACTAGCCGATCCGTGTTGTCGAAATCGACGACTTCGACAACCGCGCGTGGTTGCGGGGCGAAGTAGCTGATCTTATATCCGTCGGCAACTGTAATGGGCTTCGAGCAGGCCAGCCCCATGAGCGTATTACCATAGGTGGGTGTCATGTAAATGCCGCTGACGTCAGGCGGACCGCCGAAAAGTTCCTCGACGCAAAACCGGGTCCATTGTGGCGTGAACTCCGTACCGCCGGAGAAAATTCCGGTCATACCGGCGTCGCGCAGGCTGCTGCCGCGCTCTTCGAGGGCGAGGCAGAGCGCCTCGATCAGTTTGGGTGTGCCGAACATGCACTTAACATCGTGGCCGGCCCCAAGAATCGTGATTGCCTGGTCGATGCAATGTTGTTTGTAGGCTTCAAGATGTTCGGTCCAGCCCTTTTTGATCAGCTTGATGACCCAACGTGGATCGAGATCGATGCAGAAACAAATTCCGCCGCGATGCTGTGCCAGATGTTCGACGGCGAGCCGCAATCGCCTCGGCCCGGATGGGCCGAGCATCAGCCAATTCGCGCCGCGGGGAAAGTACTTATCCGGCAGCGTGTCGCTCAGCAGCGAGTAGTCGATGCGAAAGTCTTCGATGGCGATTCGGCTCTTAGGCACTCCGGTGGTGCCGCCCGTTTCGAAAACATAAATCGGCCTATCCGCGAGCGCCTTGGGCACCCACCGACGAACCGGCCCGCCGCGGAGCCATTCATCCTCAAACGGCGGGAACTTTTTGAGATCATCGAACGAGCGGACATCGCGCAGCGGATCGAATTTTAACTGCCGTTTGAAATCGAGCCAAAACGGGCAGCCGGTCGAATCATGAAAATGCCAAGCGACCGTTTCGGTCACATGGGCATCGAGTGTCTCGCGGGCTTGGCGGACAGCGGCTGATTCGGTAACGGCCATATGCGGAACGCGGAGCGGAAGCCAACAACACAACAGCTACAGCAATTGACGATAACTGCCTAAGGGCTGCATGGCAATCGCGAGCGGGCCGCTGGATGAACTATAACGCCGTCGCCGTCCGGCGGGCGCAACAGAAATGACCCTGGGGCAACAGGGCCAAATGGAAAGGCGACAGCGGTCCGCCAGTCGACCACTAGCTCTGCGTGTTGGCCGGGTTTGGCACACTGCTCAATTGGGCCAGCACTTGGATGACGCCATTCAGGTGCGCCAATCGCGGCCCGTACCGGTCGATGAATTCGTTGAGCACGAATTCACCTTCAACCATGTCTTCGCTCGAGTCGTTGATTTCGTCGGTCATCCGATTGAGATAGTCAATTTGAACTCGACTGAGCGCCTCGGCGGCTTCGCGACACGCGGTGGCCAAGTTCGGATGGGCATTGCGCCATTGATTAAGTTCATTCGCCCGCTGTTTTTGTTGGGTCGCCATCACGCCCACCAGCTCTTCCAGTAATTCATTGGTGCGATCTTGTGCGGTCAACACTTCGCGCAGCAATTCTGTCTGTTCTTCGCGGGGAGAAATCATCGACGGCAGAGTCGCGGGCGAGACTTCCAACTGTGAGTACAGCGAAGGCGAGGGTTGGCGAGTACTAGTCATGAACGATCGCTTCCTTTTAATAATTGAGGCGCCTCCAGGCGCCACGATGGCGAACAACAATTCCTCAACTTAATCGTGCTGCGGTGACGCCCTGTAGCATCAGCGCAGCTATCGTCAACGACAATCGATTGTGCAAGCGCTTTCCCGTCTGGCTGCACGTTATGCAAGAGGTGACGAATTCGGCTCCTAAGCGGCCGCGATCGCCTGGCTCTCGTTAGGCGGGACCTCTACCCCAGACTTCAGTTTAGCGGAATCTTTAGTCGATTTCCAGAATCCAGCGACCCATTTTCTTGAACAAAGTCGGCGTCTGTAATCTGTGCCACGCATGTGACAACTTCTGTTGCGGAAGGCACTTATGCAGCCGTACCGGCATGTCGAGGCCTTGTTCTCGCTATGGACGCTAAAGTCGAAGTTCGCGTGCCCCCGATGGATTCATTGATTCGGGCCCTACGATCCGCATGTCGGAGGACTGCCGGCAGCGACCATTGTGCGTCACCCTTCGACCCGCCAGGCAATACCCATGACGCGCGAAAGCTCTCGCCGAGAAACCACTTTTGGCTATTTGTCGGCGCTCGAATCTGAGGAGTACGGTTTTTTCGGCGGCTATCTGTTGCTATCAGGCGATGGACGACCGCTGGAATTTCATTG
>DASYDU010000250.1:0-3742 GCA_036499445.1 Lacipirellulaceae bacterium | reverse complement strand
CTCGCTCCTAGATCCTCGCTCCTCGCCGCTCACTCCACCCTTTTCGTCCTCCCGGCCAATTCTGAGGACTTCTAATCCAGCCGCCAATCTGTACCATGAACCCCGCGAGACGAAGGGAGGAGAGTGGTAGAACAGAAGAGCGATAGAAACGAAGATGGGAACAATCTACTGTTCTTCCGCTCTACCGTTCTTCCCCCTCTTGCTGTCCCTCTGCTTCCTCCGTTACCTCCTGTAAATCAATTCCGCCAATCCTGTGATCCTGTCAAAATGACGGACGCCGCGGACAAAACTCGCCCCACTTTTGCATCCGAGAAAAGTATGGCGGCTCATGATCTACAGTCTCTGCCGCGTTGCCGCCCGCGCAAAACGCCAGACTTTTGCAGCCAAAATGTGGGACCCCGGTTTCGCCGACAAAACGCATCGCGTGGGCCAGCCATGACTTATGGCAATCCGCCCGCGAAACTCGAAAACAAAACTCAAATATCCCCGAGCGCCCGCGACTTGTGTACGCATGATCCCGCGCGACATCCGACAAAAGTTGTCCCAAGTCCACTCGATCTTTCCTGAACCCTGAACTCTGAACCCTGAATGTCCAACGTCCTCCTCAAACACCTCAGCAAGACCTATCCCGGCGGCCATCAGGCTGTCCGCGATGTCAATCTCGAAATCGCCGACGGCGAATTCGTGGTGCTCGTCGGGCCGAGCGGTTGCGGCAAGTCGACCACGCTGCGGATGGTGGCCGGGCTCGAAGAAGTCACCGCCGGCGAAATCTATATCGGCGACCGCCTGGTCAACGACGTCGCCCCCGGCGAGCGCGACATCGCGATGGTCTTCCAGAACTACGCCCTCTATCCGCACATGTCGGTCTATCAGAACATGGCGTTCGGCCTGAAGATGCGCCGCACCGCCAAGGCTCAGATCGAGAAGCGCGTGCGAGATGCCGCCGCTATCCTCTCGATCGAATCGCTGCTCGATCGCCGGCCGCGCGAGCTCTCCGGCGGCCAGCGACAGCGCGTGGCCCTCGGCCGGGCGATCGTCCGCGAGCCCAAAGTGTTTCTCTTTGACGAGCCGCTCTCCAATCTCGATGCCAAGCTCCGTGTGCAGATGCGGGCCGAAATCGCCCGCCTCCATCAGCGGCTCAAGACGACCGTGATCTACGTGACCCACGACCAGGTCGAGGCCATGACGCTCGGCCAGAGGATCGTGCTCATGGATCGCGGCGTGATTCAGCAGGTCGACGCGCCGATGCACATCTATCATCGGCCGGCAAACCGTTTCGTCGGGTCGTTCATTGGCAGTCCGGCAATGAACTTTTTTGCCGGAGAAGTGCAAAATGGGACGTTTCGTATTGCCGGCGGCGGACCGATCGCGGTCGACGCCGCAACTCCCGCCGGCACGGCAACGCTCGGCGTACGGCCCGAAGATCTGGTCGCCAATGGCAACGGATTGCCGCTCGGCCGAATGACGCTCGACGTGGTCGAACAAATGGGCCACGAGACGATGATCTATTTCGGCGTGGCGGGTAACTCCTACGTCGCGCGGCTGCCGGCCGACGCCCATGTTCAGCCCGGAGATCAAGTGAGTCTGTCGATCCGTGCGGGCTCATACCACCTATTCGCGGCCGACGACACCGGCCGACGACTAAACTAACCCGCGATGCGCAAGCGGCAATTGATCGGGGATGCCGGCGCGACGCATGATGTGAGGAATGAACTGGCAACTTTCGAATTGGTGCCCGGGTCGCTGAAAATTTGACGCGCTGGTAGACGGTGACTATCCTGTGTGGAATTCGACCGTAGAATCGCCGGATTCAAGGGGGGACGCTAATGGTCAGATTACAGGTGCAGTTGTGGACGATCTTGATTTTGATTTGCACAACCGGTTCGGCCGGGTTTGCAGCGTCGCCCGTACCGCAATTGGAAAAGATACTGGTCAGTAACTTTAACAATAGCAAGGTGCTGCAGTTTTCGCCTACGGGCACGCTGCTAGGCGTATTCGGCCAGGCGGATTCGAGCACCGGCATTTCAACCGCCGGCAGCCTGATCGTGGATCAGCAAGGCCGCGTGTATGTTTCGAGCATCTCCACTGGAAAGGTGCTGCGGTACACGCGCAATGGGCAATTCTTGGGGACTTTCGCGACGACGCCCGGCGGCTTCTTTCGCGGACTCGATTTTGACTCCGGCGGCGGCCTCTATCTACGACAAGGGGCCGTTTCGAGCAACAATATCTTGCGATTCGACTCGAGCGGGAACTTAGCCAGCAACTTCATCACGTTTGTCGAAGGTCAAGGGGACATCGCCATTGACGGCAGCGGAGTGCTGTACGTGCCTCTCGATCAACCGTTCAGTGCGACGAATGACGGCATCGTTCGCATGACGACGACAGGCACAAGTCTGGGCGTATTTGGCCAAGCCAACAACGCGCAATCCGGTGTGAACAGTCCGGAGAGCGCGGCATTTGACGCGAACGGAAACCTTTACGTCGCGTCGGCGGGCAATGTGTTGAGATACAATGCCGCCGGGACTTATTTGGGCGTGTTTGCCACGGGTGTCGCCAAGAATCTGGAATTTGACGCGGCCGGAAATCTCTACGGTACGGATGGATCTGAGGAGGCGGTTTTGAAATACGACAGCAATGGCAACTTCGTCGGGAAACTGCTCACCGCCGGTTCAGGAGGTCTGCCGGCTAACTTCCTCCCCGAAGGGATCACGTTTATCTACCAAGTGCCCGAACCGAGTTGCGCAGCGCTGGCGGCGATGGCAGGAGGACTGGTTGCGATCTTTTGGCTGCTGGATCGAAGATGTCAAGATCGAGCGCCGTCGAGGGTTCCCAGCTAGGCGGCGCGCGTCGCGGACCTAGTGCTTCGGCCGGAGGTCCCACGCGGTGAGCCAGGTGATATCGCTGGGCTGGAGATTGAAGTCTTTGCGGAGGCGAGCGTCCATATCCACCAGGTGGCCGCCGCCGTAGAAGATCGCCAGATGCGTTTTGCCGGACGCGAGCTGCTCCTTGAGCACTTTGAGGGCTGCTTTGTTTCGCTCGGTGATGAGGACAGAACCTTCCTCGCCGCCGAAGCCGGCGAGCAGGCCCTCGACATCGGCGAGCTGCTTGGCGAAGAGGATTTTCAATCGGCGGGGGCGGTCGTCGGAGAAAAAGGCGGCGATCAGGTCGAGATCGGGCGATTCTCCTTTGGCGGCCATGCCGCTTTGTTGGGCAAGCGCTTCGCCCATCAGCTTCATGTACATCGTCAGGAAGCTTTCGTCGCGGTCCTTCATCGACTGCATGAACTGATCAGGCGACATATCGGCGTGGATGAAATTCTTCTTCGTGTAGTCGATCTTCTCCAGCTGGTGGTCGAGATCGAGGATCTCCTTCATGCCGTTCTGCATTGCCCCGAGCGGGTTGGCATTCGAGGTGCCGCGGCCGCGGGGGACGACGGTGCCCTCGGGGGCAACGAGCTCGTAGAGGACGGCGTCATACTTTTCAAAGCGCCGATTAAGCTGCTCGTAGTAGCCAGCGTCGGCGACATGCACGGCGGCAACGAGGTCGACCGAAATGGCTGGTCCGGGCTGGGTCGCATTTTCGGAGACTGCCGGCTTGACGGGTACATAGTGGACGATCGCCGTCTGCATGCCAATCGTCTGGCCGTTCTTGTCTTTATCTAGGCGGATCCAGTTCCTGCCAAGTTTTTCCTCGGATTGTTTCGCCTCGGTCGCCGGCGGAGTGAGCGTGGTGGTGACGGCGG
>DASYDU010000249.1:0-3087 GCA_036499445.1 Lacipirellulaceae bacterium | reverse complement strand
GTCACGTTTTATCCTTCGCACTATTCAGGCGTTAGTGGCCCCGGCCGCGACGACCACCGCATGGTTTTGGAACATGCCGGATGTGGCGACATCTGTACGGACGGCATGTTCTATCCGGAGAGCCATACCCGCTTCTCCAAGATTTTAGACGGTTCTTCGCACACTTTGGCTGTGGCGAACGCGTGTATTTCATCAGCGATTGGGTATATGGATCGGACTGGATCGGTACCCCTCCGATCCGGTTTTGCACCGGTTCATCCAATAATGTTACCTATCCGATTAGCGGAGATCTGAATCAGGTCGGCTATTACGTCAGCGATACAAGTGCACCCGCCGGCGCGCCGAAAACGATGCTAAAAAACGATTTGCTGTTCGGCAGTGCTCACCCGGGTATTGCGCTGTTTTGCAATGCGGACGCCAGCGTACAGCCGATGCGCGATTCAGTCGACTTCACCGTGTTCCAAGACTTATCCACAATCGCCGGCGGCGAAGCAAGTCACGCCGATCCTTAGTCACGGGGTCGAGTAAATGATTTCGCGGTGGTGTCTGTGCCAACGGTCGTCAACAGCGGCTCCCGCAAAGTCAGGAAGCAGGCCAAACGATAAAAGGCGACCGGGTCGCTCGGCCATTGGGTAGCCAGCGATTGACTGATACTCGACGCTCGCATCAGATGCTCTGCCGCGGACTCAAAACCGGCAAGGACGGCAGAGCGCGACTCCGAATCGAGCAAGACGATTTGGTATGCCAGGTCGTTTTTGTGCTCGCCAGCCAGGCGTCGTCGGATGGCCGTCGCGTCTTCAAGCTTTTTCGCCGCCTCCTCACGATTGCTATTGGCTGTCAATTCAGCGACGTCGGCATCGCATTCGGCCAAGGCCAGCGAATACTGCGGCTGGTGCGGATTCTTATCCTGCAGCGTGACGAGTTGCTCGCGGGCTTGACGATAATAGTCGAGCGAGTCCTCTGTGTGGCCTAACCCCGCGGCCAGCATGGCGAGGCCGAGATAGCCGCGGGCTTGCCCCTCGTCATCGAATTTGCCATCGCGTAACTGGCTAAGCAACGGCGCGCTCGAGTGCGCGGCAAAGTCTCCGACCAACCGCTGGCGCGGCGTTTGATCACGTTTCGGCGGCCAGATTTCCCAGGGATTGGCGCGCCCTTCCCAGAGATCCAATTGACGGTTGAGCTTGGTGATCTTGGCCGCGTCGCGTCGCTTTTCGACACCGCCTTGGTCGATGAGATTGTTTTTCTCCCCCACGAGCTCGGCCAGCCGCGACCTCTGGCGATCAAAAAAGAATGCGGCAGTGGGACCGGCAATCGCAAGAAAGACCGTGAGCGCGGCCACCGTCGCCACCAGCGGCTTGCGTTTGGCCCAGCGACCGAGCCGGGCGGGGGCGGAAAGCGGTCGGGCCACAATCGGCTCGCCGTTCATAAACCGGCGGAACTCCGCCGCCACGTCCGTCGCGGTTGCATAACGGCGGTTCGGGTTGCGATCCATACACTTAGTACAGATCGTCGCCAGATCGCCGGAGATGTTGCGATTCAGCTTGCGCGGATCGGGCGCGTCCTCCGTCAGGCGCTGGCGGATTTGCATCTGATAGTTGCCGCGAAATGGCAACTCGCCCGTCAGCATTTCAAATGTCATAACTCCCAACGAATAGATGTCGGTCCGGCGATCGGTCCAGTGCCCTTCGCCGCCCGCTTGCTCGGGTGACATGTACGCGGGCGTCCCGAGAATCTGGCCGTCCATCGTCATGGTGACTTCGCCAACCTCCCGCTTCGCCAGGCCAAAGTCCATAATATGAGGTTGGTCCGAATCGTCGATCAGAATATTCTGAGGTTTTAGATCGCGATGGACTACGCCTTTTTGGTGTGCATGATGCAGACCTTCGGAGATGACGCTGCACATCTCGGCAATCGCCAGCGGCGTTGCCCGACGCCCCTTGAGCCAATCGGTCAGCGTGATCCCCTTCACGAAATCGCTGACGATGAACAGCGTATCGCCGTCCCGTCCGACTTCATGCACCGGCACAATGTTGGGGTGCCGCAGTTGCGCCGCGGCCCGCGCTTCGCGGAAGAAGAAGTCGCTTTGTTGGGCCGTGAGCCGGCCGGCACGCGGCACCTTGAGCGCCACGATCCGGTCGAGCTCCGGGTCGCGAGCCTTCCACACGGTCCCAAAGCCACCAGACCCCAAACACTCTGCCAGCTCGAAGCGACCGATCGATTTCAGCACCTGGGCCGCTCTCGGCTGCTCTTGGCGATCCACCAGGCTGAACACGCTGCCGCAGGAAGCGCAGTTGATCGATTCGTACGATGAGTCGTCGAGCAATTCGACGGGATTGCTGCAGTGCGGACAGCGGATGTGAAATCCCTGGTCCCGCGTCATATACCGCTGGTCATTTGTCGCTTGCGCCTGATCGGGAAGCACATGCGCAGCGGTTTCGTCGAGCTGGTCGTCGTCCAACCGCCTGGTCGCTTGTTGGCGGTTTTCCTCGAGCGCCACCTGGAGATCGGGCGCCAATCGCGGGTACGCGGCGATTAATTGTTGCTCCGTAATCGGCACCCCCTCGCCATCCTTGCGATGTTCAATCTCGACCGCCAACAACGCACGCAGCAGATACGGCCGCGCGACAAGCGGGATATCTGCGAGTCCGTCTTCCATGCTCGGCGATCGACCGGCGATCCAGGCGCGTTCGAATTCATCGCGGCGCGCACTTATCTGCCGCAATAGATCGGGCGACAAGGGTCCTCCCGTGAGGAATAGGTCCATGGTTTATATCCGGAATGGTTGGCTGAAGAGTTCCGCAACGCCCGAGATTATACCAGTTTTCTTCGCTGGAATAATGGGACTTCGGCATTACCAGTTCGCGCCGCCCGCTCTTACTCGCCGCGCTCACGGGCTCGGGCCGCGTCGAAAATGACCCGGCGGTTGGCCTCGGTCATAGGGACGTCTTGGAAGGTCTGCGTCTCGGACGAGGCCAGTGATTGAACAACCAACTTGACCGTGTCCTGTGGCGGATGACCCATACGTGTAAGAAGCTCGACGAGGTCCTCTTCGAATCGCTTCTGCCACTTACTGCCGTAAGTCTGCTG
>DASYDU010000248.1:0-14060 GCA_036499445.1 Lacipirellulaceae bacterium | reverse complement strand
GAAGCTGAACAGCGCCGTGATCACTAGACCCGGAGTGGCCAGCGGCAAGATTACTGACCAAAACGCCATCTGTCGGCTACAGCCATCCATGCGGGCCGCCTCTTCCAGCGACGGCGGAATCGTGTCGTAAAAGCCTTTCATCTGCCAGATACAAAACGGCAACGCAGTAGAGACGTAGAACACCATCAGGCCCAGGTAAGTGTTTACCAGGTGCAGCTTGGCGATCAGGATATACAGCGGCAAGAGCAGCATCGTGGCCGGGAACATCTGCGTGGTCAGAATTGCCAACATCGTGGCCCTGCGTCCTACAAAGCGAAAGCGGCTGAATGCATAACCGGCCGTCGATGCCAACACCACGCCGGTGAGCATGACGACTGTCGAGACAAATAGCGAGTTGCCGAGCCATTGCAGGAAGGGTTGTTCGGTTAAGAGCTGTGTATAACTGGCGAGCGTCCACCCCTGAGGAATGATCGCCAGATCCGTGGCACGCAGCCGATTGCCGGGCCGCAACGAGATGGCTAGCACGTTGGCCGCCGGATAGACGGCGACCGCCACAAACAACAGCAGCACAGTGTGCCGAAGTGCGGTAATCCATCTAGGTTCGCGCATCGCTCGCCTCCCTATCCGTAAACATTATCAAGGGCCCGGCGACGTTGCAGAAAGATCACCGAGAAGATCGCCAGGAAGACAAAGATCACCATGGACAACGCGGCCCCGTAGCTGTAGCGATAGAGATTGAACACCGACCGATAGACATAAGAGACAAGAATGTGCGTAGCATCCTGCGGCTCGCCGCCGTTCGAGACGAGCCAGATCACATTAAGGCTATTGAAGGTCCAGATTGCGCCCAGCGTAATTGCCGGCAGCAGCACCGGCCTCAGCAGCGGCAGAGTAATGTGCCAGAATTGTTGCCAACGCGAGGCGCGGTCGATGCGGGCTGCTTCATAGAACTCGCTTGAGATTCCCTGCATACCACCCAGCGCGATCACCATCATGAAGGGAAAGCCAAGCCATACATTCGCCACGACACAGGCTTCGAACGCTCGAAGCGGCTCACCCAGCCAATTGACGGGCGGAGTAAGGTGAGCCACGTTGAGTAGCCAGGCAATCGGTGCAAATTCTGCTGCACGTTCCAAGAGCAGATTCACCGCGCCATATTCATAATCGAACATACCGCGCCACGTCAGCGCCGTGATATAAGTTGGGATGGCCCAAGGAATGATCAGGAGGACTCGGTACAACGATTTACCTCGGACCGGGCCGTTCAGAGCGACGGCAAGCAGCAAGCCGACGCCGACTTGCGCGCTCACGTTGACGACAGTCCAGAGGATCGTATTGACAAAGACCATCCATAAATTCCAGTCGGAAAACACTTCGGCATAGTTTTGAAATCCGACGATCCGCCAGTTTTTAAACCGCACGAGCGACATGTCCGAAAACGAAATGGCGATGTTGTAAAAGAATGGAAATACGATCACGGCAAAGATCGTGATCAGTGCAGGTAGCAAAAACCAATAGGCGACGCGATTGCGTGGCCATTCGAGGTAAAACCGGCGAAAGTTCTTGCGTTGCCAAGCCAGCCACGCAGCGAGCAGGCACAATCCGCCAATTTGCACAATCGCCTGGCCTTGCGCCGGTTCGATTTTGCGGTGCATTAGCTCGATTTTCCTAAGCGCTTCCCGCTGCATCTGGGCGGCGGCGTCCTCCGGAGACATATTTCCACCCATAACCGCCTGGTAGTTCGGGCGCATCGCGTCCCACACGGCGCGCAATTCCGTCATCACCGGCATCATTCGCCCAACGTCCAGTACTTTCTGCGACGTCTGATAGGTTGGGTCAGCCGTCGCCAATGACTCACTATAGATTGAGCGAAGCACGGGGATTTCACGCAGCCGCTCGACAATGCGTCTTTGTGCATCGGGAGCGATCATATGTCGGACGAAGGCCATTGCCGCCGAAGCATTCTCGGGGCTCGAGTTCGCATTTAGGGTAAAGCCCTTTGGCGCGATCATCGACCTCATCGGCTGGCCCGTAGCGCTGACCATTGGCAGTGGCGCCACAACGGCGTCGATGTCCGAGTCGTTGAGATAGTCAGACCAGCTCCAGTCACCGTTAATGATCATTGCCGCCCGGCCGGTTTTGAAGAGCGTATCGGCAAGCTCATAATCGCAATTGGCCGGAACGACCTGGTCGACGTCGTGGAGTTGTTTGAGGAATTGGTAGGCGGCAACGGACTGGGGCGTGTTGAGCGCGGGAATCGGGCGCGAGGTGTTGCCTGAGCCCATTGGTTCCACAAATACCCAGGCGCCATAGCCCGTCAGAAACGGAATCGCGAAATACGGCTCATTGAAGTTCCACACCAGACCATAGCGTTCCTTGCGGTTGCCGGAGCGTGCCCCCAGAGTGTTGGCCTTGGCCAAGGCGACTAGCTCATCGGTCGTCTTCGGTGGTTCCTTGATGAATCGTCGATTGTAGACGAGCGCTAAGTGAGTGCCGAAGCGATCACCAACTTGCACCAGATCGGTCTGCGTCGGATCGTCCTTGTTCGGAAGAAAAGTTAACGCGCCTTTGATGAACTCGGCGCGCATATCATCGGTAAACCATGGCCCCATGTCTTGGACAATCCCCATCGACTGGTAGGTGTCCAGCACGTCGGACGGGCCATAGACGAGATCGGGACCAGAACCGGCCAGTGCCGCCGCCTGAAATGCGCTTCGTAGTTCTTCGATGTCTTTGTACAAACCCCGAATGTGAATGTCAGGATGGAGCTGCTCGAACTGCCGGATTTCTTCCTCCAGCAGCGCCCGCTCGGGAGGACGAAACGGGTGCCAAACGGTGATCACTCGGCGCGGATCGTCGCGTCGGCAACCGCGCGCTGTGACGCCGGTCAGTCCCAACAGCAGCAAAAGGAATAGCGCAAAGGCGACATAGATCCAACGCGACAACGAATCAACCGAAGTCATCGGTCGCACTCATTTCCCGCGCCGCGAGCATGGCGCAATTCCAGAAGAGAATCAGTGGATTTGGCAATCGAGCGCCGACTCTCGGCTTCAGGCATTGGACAGCCGATGTACCCTAATGGGCGCTCTCTCCATCCAGAATCATTTCCCCGACGCTTCGGTGACACTCGTCCCACCAAGCATTATAGTCGAATTGGGAATCTGCTGGGCGGCCGAAAACGAATCGGCCGGATGAAAGCGGATTGCCTCGCCCCCGCCCGGCGCCAATCGCAACGTCAGCACCGTATTGGCGTCGACCGTTTGGCTTTCCACTTTGTATGCCTGGGGATTGCTCCGCCAGTCGGCATTGTCGGCATCGCGATAGATTTCCGCAATGTACCTGCGGTTGCGATCGAGAAAAGACAGCGGCCCCTGTAATATCCGGCCGTTCTCGTCGGTTATACTACCTAAGTACCAGTCGTCTCCACCGCGCTGCTTGCGGACAATCGTCACATAGTCACCGATGCGGGCATGGAGCACTCTCGTGTCCTCCCAGTCGGTCGGCACGTCTCGGATGAATTTGAAAGCGTCCGGATACCTCTCATAGTTTTCGGGAAGATCGGGCACCATCTCCAGCGGACTATAAAGCACTACGTATAGTGCCAATTGTTTGGCCAGCGTCGTGTTTACGCGATTGTTGGGCCGGTCCTCGTGATAGACCAAATTGAAAATGCCGGGCGTGAAATCCATCGGACCAGCCAGGAAGCGCGTAAATGGCAGAATCGTTTCATGCTCTGGCGGGTTGCCGCCGTCGTCGCTCCAGGCATTGTATTCCTGGCCGCGTGCGCCTTCGCCACTCATTAGATTCGGATACGTCCGGCGTAGGCCCGTCGGTTTGATCGGCTCATGAACATCGAGCATCAAGTGATGTTTCGCGGCCTCGTCGGTCACGCGCTGGTAATGCCGCACCATATATTGCCCGTAGTGCCACTCCAAGAAGTCGTGGCCTTGATCATCGGTGCGCTTCAACCCTTGCCCGAAGTTAACGTACCCGGTTTTCACGCCGCCCAATCCAAGCCGCTCGTACATCGAGAATGCGTCGTCGAGCTGCCGCTCATAGTTTGGTATCGAACCGGCTGTTTCGTTGTGGCCAATCAGCGCCACGCCTTTGCTCTTTGCATATGCGGCCAGCTCCTCGATGTCGAAGTCGGGATACGGCTTGGTGAAACTGAACGAATCGCCGTTTTTTGTCCAGTCGCCGTCCCAACCTTGGTTCCAACCTTCGGCCAGCACGCCGGTGAAGCCGTTGACCGCCGCAAAATCGATAAGCTGCTTGGTATGTTCGGTCGTCGCGCCATGCTTCTCGCCCGAGCTCCAAGTCTTACGGCCTAGATGCATTTCCCACCAGACGCCCATGAACTTTCCCGGCTTGATCCAACTGACGTCGTCCAGCTTGCACGGTTCGTTGAGGTTCAAGATTAAGTAAGAAGTGATCAAATCGCCCGCGTTGTCGCCGATTTGGATCGTCCGCCACGGCGATCGAAACGGCAGTTTCCCCTTGACGCGAATGCCGTCCGACCAGGGAGCGAGGTCAGCCTTGAGCTTCAGCTCGCCGCCGCTTGCCAGTTGCATGCTGGCAAAGTCGATCAGCGCTGCCTCGTGAATGCTGAGACACACGCCGCTCGACATCTCGATCGTCAGCGGCGTGTGGACTTTCGTCAGCTCGCTAATTTTCGACTTCTTGTAGAGATACTCGTAATGATTTGAACCGTAGGCAGGCGTCCACCAAGCCAGCGCGTCTTCCGGCAGCGCAAATTCGGTCAATTCGTCGCTGATATTGAGGTCTTTTAGATTGGGCTGCTCTGGCCACTCATAGCGAAAGCCGACACCGTCGTCGAAGACTCGAAATACAATCGCCAATTGCCGAGCCGGTGCATCCTGTTGGTGCAGCAAGACTCGCAGCTCGTGATACGCGTTGCGGATTTCCTTCTTCTCGCCCCACGGCTGGGTCCACGTTTCGTCGAAACTCTTGCGCTCCGCCGATTCGATTGCGAAATTGCCGTCCAGCGGCTCCGCATCCGCGAGTTGAAACCCGAGTCGCGATGGACGAATCAATTCGGCCCCGAATCGCTTGACCGAGTATGTCGGCGCTCCGTCACGCAACGAGAACACGACCTCGATCGTTCCATTGGGCGACGTCACCGATTCCGATTGGTCGGCGCGGCTCACTGCAGCGAGCAAACAAAGGATCGCGGTCGCTAGGCAGGCAACCATCCGGCGCTGAGAATAGTTCATTGAGGGCAAAAAATGCGCAAGGATGTTCATCAATTGAAGTCCAACATGTAGAACGCCGAAACGTGCAGCTTCAGCGTGACCGAATGGGCTTCCCCGTCGACTCGCCTTCAAACAGCGATGACTCAGTCGGCTCCATTAGCAGCGGCCCATCCCATTCTTCATCGCTAAAGAACCAATTGACGCTCTTCTCAAAAACGTCCGACAAGTCGGGGGTATTCAGTCCCGTGATCGAAGGGCAGAAAAATTCGGCCGGCGGTTCGATATTCACCGTACAAATCGACAAGTCCTTGCCCACCTTGATGTCGCGCTCCCAGCAAGCGCGGACAGCGCCGATGGCAGCGGGACAGGTGGTTGCGACAAATGCCGTCGCATCAGAATTGCGCTTTTCGACCAGCCGACCCATCAGGCGATAGGCCAGGACCGTGGGGTCGGTGAATACGGGCGCCGGGTCGTCCCAGAGTTGTCCTTCAAGCCCGCGTCGTTCGAGCCATTGTTCCCAAATCGAGATGCGGCGATCGATTTCCGGATTCCGGTTTTGTGTGTTGATGCAATCGATGGAGCGATGGCCCAGGCGATAGAGATGATCGAACACCCGTTCGATACAGCCATCGGAAAACAGCCGGATTGATGGCAGTTCTTGCTCGGCGAAGTCGCCGTCGAGTACCACCACTTTGTTCGCGCGAAATGCATCGGCAATCCGCCGAGGAATTTCCGGGCCATACGGGATGATAAAGGCTCCGCGCGCCTGCTCGACCGCTTCGACGATCGTATGCTCGTCCCAATGGACGAATTGTGTCGGCCGCAGACCAATTCCGTGCCGCTCGGCGAAATCCGACGCTAGGCCACGTAATTGCATAAGGTAAGCCGAAGGATAGGCCGGATAGAGCATCACGACCTCGGCCAATTTTGCCTTTTTTGTATACCCTGGATGGACATCCAGCGCTCCCGATGGCCCACGAATGAGCACTTTCTGGTCGAGCAGCGCCGCAACGGCCCTTCGCGCTGTCATATAGCTAACGCCGGTCTCCTCGGCGATCTTCCGCTCGCCCGGAATGCTATTGAGCAAGTAGTCGCCTTCTCGGATGCGCCGCTCAATGACGGACATCACCTCGGTGTATTTGGCTTGTGTGGGCATTTCCTTCCTAAGCCGCCAGTTTCAACGGCGAGTAGTTAGTCTGTAGATAGCATCCCGCCGGTGGCAATGCGGAACGCTTACAAGCGGCTTGTTTCAGAATCCGCGTGTGTGTGGCAACTGCCGCCCGTCAGACGGCCGATTACAAGTAAAAAAATGCTTGACACCACCTATCTGATACTATAGCATAAATGCTACAGGTTGCAATCAATTGGCAAAATAACCTTTTTTCTTTTGCCGGACGGTTGCTGACGGTTGGACGGGCGAATGCGGTACACCGCTGATTCAAGCTGTAGCTGGGGCAATTCCGAGCGGCAATTCCGCCCGCAAGCTCTAAACATTCTCGCGGTGCGCAATCGATGGGCAACCCAATTCCTACTCGCGTTTTTCACACTCATCGCGCGCGTAGCTGTCACCGATTTCAACAAGACCTAATGGGGAGGGAAGAATCACGTCGAGGTCGTAAGCAACGAGTGTGATGTTACTTGTTCAGAATTGTTTTACTTCAGAACCCGGAAACTTTTCACGCTAATGCAGGAGAAAACAACAATGAGAATGCTGAAGCACACGCTGGCGTTCGCTTGCACAGTGGCGAGCGGACTCGCGGCGGCTGGATCTGCGTATGCGGATACGTTGATCAACAACTTCGACAACATCAATTTCAGCGGCACATGCTGCGCCTGGTCGGATCCGAATTCGACCACGATCACGCAGCACGCCACCAATCTCGAGGTCGACTCTGTTGGATTCGGCTTGGGTTTTGGTGACGTCGCAGGCTCCCCGGCCAATGCGTCCGGAAATAACTTCGTACGGTTTGACGTCACGGTCGACGCCGGTAACCCGGCGATACTTGCGGTGCTCGACGACGGCACAAATCAATACGTTTACCGGTTTCAAGGCGTCCCCACAGGCAATCACATAATGTATGCCCCAATTAATCCGGTCCCGAGTGGAGGTAACCACGTCGATCCGAACAGCGGTATTACGTACGACACGTTCCGGGGTGGCGCCATGGGCACTTTGGATTTGTCGTCGCTCAAGTTCTATCAAATCCAGGGCGATGGCGGCAGCGAATACGACATCCATCTCAATGACTTGAGTTTGACCAAGGGTGTGCCAGAACCGGCCAGCATTGCGATGCTCGTGAGCGGCGCGATTGGTATGGCTTGGGTATTTGTCCGTCGGAGAGGTCGATAGTCCGGCACGAGGACGTTCTGCCTCTGCCCGTGCGCATCGATTTGACGCGACGGCTTTGCCCGCGACTATTAACAATGGACATGGATAAGTGAGAACCGGCGCTCGGTCAAAGCGGCCGCGCGCCGGTTGTCTCCAAATTCAGAGGTAAAATGAGGCACAGGCATGAGGTACAGTACACTTTTCGTCGGCGGACTTTTTTCAGTGGCAGCAACGGCGATAACGTCGTTGGCATTCACAGTTAACCCGGTGACGACAGACATCGTCACGCTTGGGGTGTATACGGATACGAATTCACCCATCAAGCCGGTACGCACAGGATATCTTGGTAACCCCGCCGAGTTGTACCATATCGGCGGCGCTGGCCAGACCGGTGGCTCGAGTTGGTTGATTGCCGTTTCCAATGGTCAGGCTCCCGGAGGGCCGACGAATCCTTCGGGCCCGCTTCCGGGCGCTGCAATCGACATCGCCAATGGCGGCGATGGAACCCAGAACCATCGCCTTCAGGACGGCAATACGTTTCGCTTCTCTGTTTGGATGAGAATCAACCCTGATGATCCCGTGACTTACGAGCCGAGCGTCGAACCCGTGATGAAGTTTGAACTTTGGAAAACGGCGCAAAGCACCAATACAGACTACACAATCGGACGAGAAATTTGGGCAGGTTCCGGCGATCGACTTTGGGACAACGATGTCCAAGCGCCGGAAGCCCTTTTTCAAGCCCACAATCAAACCAAAGCGCCACATTTCGATATTAGTGGCAATGGAACAGTGATTGGCGATAATGCCGCGACTCCACCAGCTGACGGTACGGTCGTCGCCGCTCAGTGGAAGCTGTTTCAGTCGACGATCACGATCGACGACAATCCTGACGGCTCGGGACAGGGATGGTTAATCGGGGGGGACCGCTACAAAGTCGATCAGCTACAAGAGTTGCGTGCAACTTTCTTTACCGGCGACTATTTTGGCACGGCACCGGCTGCCGGCGGAAGTTTTTATGTCGACAACGCCCAGTTGGAGGTGTTTCCAGACGCCACCACGATGGCGGCCACACCCAATCTGAATCCGATGCCGCAGCCGGCGCCCGTCGGCGACTACAACAACAACGGCATCGTAGACGCCGCGGATTACACGGTGTGGCGCGATCACCTCGGTCAATCTGGTGCAACGCTTGCCAATCGCGATCCGAGCGTTACGGGCTTAGTAAAAGCGGCTGACTACACTTCTTGGGTCAATCATTTTGGCAATGGCGCAGGCTCCGGAGCTGGCGCGATAAACTATTCAGTTATCGGTTACGCGCCGAGCGCGGTCGTACCCGAACCCACCTCCATTCTGCTGAGCTTACTGGCGGGGCTTGGCTTGGCGAAATTCTCCAAGCGGCGCCAAGCCTGACTGCAAGAGGGGCAACGTCGCGTGTCGCCGACGCATCTGGCGGCACGCGGCGTCTCGCTCAAATGGATTTGGTTGGAAATCGAGAATCTGAAATCGAAAAATGAAAAAGGAGGATGCCGTGATTCATCACGTCATCGGTTCAGTTCCAGCCCATGGTCGATCTTGGACTCGCCGGTTTTATCGCGCGTTCACGTTGGTCGAGTTGCTGGTGGTAATCGCTATCATCGGCATCCTAGTCGCGCTGCTGTTGCCGGCGATTCAAGCGGCCCGTGAGGCCGCTCGCCGCAGCGGGTGCAGCAACAATCTCAAGAATTTGGGCCTCGCGGCGCTCAATCATCACGATGTGATGAAGCATTTTCCAGTGAGCAATGGCGGACCCTATACGGGCGAGTCGCCTGTCAGCATGCCGCAATCCGGCGCGGGCTGGATTTTGAATATGCTCCCGCAACTTGAAGAGCAATCTCTTTACGATCAATTCAAGGCAGGCGGCGCCTTTGAAGGCCAGTTTGTGGTCGGTGCTGCGCTTTCGCCGATTGGATCCGGCTATGGGATTGGGTCATCGAAAAACGGTATTTTTGTCGGCAAGCTCTTGCAGACTGTGCTTCCTGTTTTGATCTGCCCGTCGGATCCTACCAATGAGCGCGTGCGCACAACGCAGCGAGAACTGGAAGGGGTGCCAGTTGCGGTGACCAATTACAAAGGTGTGCTGGACGATACATTTCTCGGCCAGACATTTGGCGGCACAGTGTCCAACGATGACCCCGGAGTGAAATATCCAAGCGGAATATATGATGAACCGCCGCCAGTGACTTTGACCGGTGAAACACGCGATTGCCACAACAACCTTCGCTGTCGCGGATTCTTCTTTCGTCAGTCGTTCCAGCGGCCCGTCAAGATTTCGTCCGTCATCGATGGAACAAGCCACACATTTATGATCGGTGAGAGCCTCCCGGATTATGACATCCACTCGGCGGCCTTCTATGCCAACGGCGATTGGTGCAGCTGCAATTTACCCTTAAATAATCTGTTAAATGTGGATCCGTCGACCCTCAATCTGCAGTTTTGGTGGGAGCAGCAAAGTTTTCGTAGTCGTCATCCGGGCGGCGCTCAGTTTTGCTTGGCCGATGGTTCGGTAAGGTTTGTAGCTGAAAACATCGACAATCAAACGTATCGAGTTGCATGCACGCGTAATGGCGGCGAACCTCTGCCGTTGGATCAATGAGCGGCTGGGAGGTTTCGCTATGCGGGCGCAGCTGTTCGTCTTACCAAAAGTACTTTCGGGACATTCAACTCTAATTTGCCCGCTATTGCTTTGCATCGTGGCAGGCTGCGGACAGAATGGCGCGACCGTCACCGGTGTAGTGACGCTGGATGGCAAGCCTCTGGCCCTCGCCTCGGATGCGCGGGGAACGATTGTCTTTCAGCCGGTCGGTGGGCAGGGCACAACCGCTCAAAGTCTACTCGACACGACGGGGCATTTTCGATTGGCGACCGGAGCATCCTCAAACGTCGCGCCTGGAAAGTATCTCGTCGCGATTTCCGTTGTTCGGCTTATGCCTAGGGACGAAGGCGCGGAGCAAGGTGCCAAGTCAGTTACGCCGGCCAAATACGCCTCGGCAAGCACTTCCGGTTTTGAGGTCAACATTTTGCCAGCCGAAAATGAATTCAATTTTGATATGAATTCCAATACCGAAAACAACACAGCGAGCGACGCTGCTTCCAATTTGCCTGACAGTTCCGTCAACTCAGGGCAGAACCAAAGTTCCAAACGTAATTAGCGGCCGCACGCATCGTTGATTTTTCGTTGGCAATCATTAGCTAGGTTTAGATGGACTCTCGATCGGCAAGTTTTCGGTGCAGCCTTTGGCGACTTGCGGTCATGTTATCCTTACCGGCGCCATGCCTTGCGCTGTCTGGCTGCGGTAATGACCTGGCACAGGTCTCCGGACAAATAACTGTCGACGGCCAAGCGCTTCATGGAGGGAGCGGCGACGTCCGCGTGACCGTGAAGTTTCAACCGGTGAGCGGCTTCGGAGCCGACGCCATGGGGATCGCCGACGAAAACGGCAATTATTTTCTGGGCACAGGTTCGAAGACCGGGATTCCGCCTGGAGACTATTACGTCACTTGTTCCGCCAGCGAGTTGATTCGGACGAAAGGTACAAATGCCGTGCAGGGCGGCCGCGCACTTACCGATCCCAAGTATGCAAACGCCAAGACGTCTGGGCTGAAATTCACCGTGCAGCCCGGCAACAACGAGTTCAATATCCCGCTGGCCAGCCCGGCAAAAACTTCGTCTCGGCCAGGCGCCTAAACGGTTTGGTCTGCTAAAATACAGCTCGGGAACAGATACATGTCGGGCCGACACACTTTAGCCGCTGAACCTATTCGGCGCTCGGTCGGCACGGGGCGGATTATGAAGACGGAATCCTTAACTTTTCTGGCAGCCTTTGCCGCTGCGCTTGTCACTGTATCGATCGCCCACGGTCAATCCATTGCCGTCACCAAGACCAATCCGACCAAGGTCTACATGCACTACATGCCTTGGTTCCAGACGCCGTCAAGTCTGGGCGGCAGCCAGTGGGGCATCCATTGGACGATGGTCAACGAGAATCCCAACAATGTCGACGCCAGCGGCAAACGGCAGATCGCATCCCACTATTATCCGATGATCGGGCCATACGATTCGTCTGATCCGAACGTCATCGAATATCACATGCTGCTCATGAAGTATTCCGGCGTCGACGGCTTATTGGTCGATTGGTATGGCCAGAAAGGGATCAACGGCGACATCAATTCGCTGCTCTCGGCCTCGAATGCAATCGTAAACCAGACGAATAACTACGGACTCGGGGTCGGCGTTGTCCTCGAGGACAACTTCGCTGGCAGCCTCACGAAATGTCCGACGGCCTGTCTGCCGGACGGCTCGAACAGCGAGGCCGTGAGCAATGTAACGCAGAACATGCAATATCTGGCGGCTAACTATTTTAACAAGGCAAACTATCTCAAAGCCGGCCCGTCGAATTCTCCTTTGATGCCAATCTTTGGCCCGTCAAAGATTCAGCCCGATAGTAGTCATCCCCAGATCAATTCTGCGGCCCTGTGGAGTCAAATTTTTTCGCAATCAGCGACCGACCCTACCTTTATGCCGCTCGAGTATCAATCGGGCGATGCCGGCACGAACGCCGATGGCGAATTTCCATGGCCCTATCAGGATGCCGGAACATCGAATCATATCACCAGCCATTTGCGGCCGTTTTACGCGAATCAAGCCGCGATTCTAAAAAACTCGGGGAAGACTGTTGGAGGCGTGGCTTATCCAGGGTTCAACGACTTCTATGCACAAGGCGGCTGGGGCGCAAACTTATTTTACATCCCGGAGAACAATGGCCAAACTTTGACGGACACGCTTAACCTCTACACGACCTATAGTTCCAATTTGGATTTTCTGCAGTTGGCGACTTTCAACGATTTCGGCGAAGGCACCCAATTCGAGCCTACCGTCGAGGACGGGTTTGCGGACCTCAATCGAATCCAGCAATTCACCGGAGTTCAGTATGGCACCGCCGAGCTGCAATTGATTTATGAGCTTTATCTGGCGCGAAAAAAATACGCGGGCAAAACCGCGGTCCAAGCCATGCTCGACCAAGTCGCGGCCGATCTGAACGCGCTCAATGTCAGCGGCGCTAGGTCTCTGCTAGGTCAAGCCAGCCCCGCCGGCGACTACAACGGCGACGGCGTCGTCGACAACAACGACTATAACGTCTGGAAGTCTACGTTCGGATCGTCGACGATCATTCATGGCAGCGGCGCCGACGGTAACTACGACGGCGTGATTAACGCCGCTGACTTTACCATCTGGCGCGACACCATGAGCGCCGGCGGGTCCGGATCACAAAGCAGCGCTGTTCCAGAACCGTCAGCTCTGATGTTGATTATTTTGGCGTCGGTCGCTCTCGCAAGACGAAAGCGACCTAGTGCGTCATTCCGAGATAACGCACGGCCTCAACAATCTCACTGAGGTTGAATCGGCAACACCCGGCCTGGTCGCAGCAGCACGGGGCCGAGCAATCCGGTATCCACGAGCGTCGAATCTTTCGTGTAATGCTTCCACGTCGTGAACGTGATCCGTTTGCTGCTGGGCCTGGGCTAATGGTTTAGGAACCACTCGGGCCAGCGCTTCAACGGCCCGACGCGACAATCGAAGCGACCTTCGCCGTCACATCCACGGAGTCCGCGCCGGCGTTGGCCTCGTACGTGGCCGCGCGGATTTTGGTCGTGGGAGCGCGAGAAATTTCTCCACTGGCCGGTACTTTCAGGGAGATGAGATGGTCGGGCATCGCCGCGGCCTTCCGAAACAGTAGGAACACCGACCCAGACGGGTCGAACCGGATCGGCACCGTTATGCGCCCATTCTCTTCAGACCATACCGGCGCAGACTCGATCTCGCCTGTGTCGGCGTGCCAGACAAGGCCGCACGCATCTTGTGATATAGCCGTGCGTCGGTCGGAAAGGCGATCGCCTTCTCCTGGACAGTCGTGTCGACGTTTATCTGCTGGAGCTCTTGTGGCCGGACGGCCTGCATCGCGAGCGCCGTCCGAATCGTCCCCTCCAACAATTCCTCCAACCGCTCGGCACCGAGCCATTGGAAATCCCTTGCAGGACGGCAAGCCCGATGTTTAAGAATCCGCAGCAGCCATTGAGAATAGAGTCCTTCGCAAGCGCGAAATGGAAAACTAGGTTCAGCGATCTGGCGGCTTTTATCGGTCCCGGGTTGCCATTTCAAGCGGTCGCTCGACAGTCTGTCCGTCCAGACCAATAGCGATGGCTCATGGCGTCACCGATCAGCTATGGCCAGATATCTCGCCAATTAGTTACTTCCCAGCCCCAAGAATCGTCTCGACATTTTCAGGAACAATACGGTGCACCAAGCCGCCAGTCGTAAGTGGTAGGAGTTGGGCGCCTTGTATTTTGCTCTTAGTTCGCCTTGTGCCGCACGCAACGAGTTTGCAATGTGCGTCGCCGGGAAAGGACTGGCGGGCACAGCAGCGGTGACTGGGGGGTGCCATGCTTGGGAGCCGTGCCCGATCGGACAGGAACAATACCGC
>DASYDU010000247.1:0-3820 GCA_036499445.1 Lacipirellulaceae bacterium | reverse complement strand
ATTGTAGTGGCCGCGGACGCTTTGCTTTTCGATCGTGGAGCAGGTGACCATGGGATCTGCGTTGTCGGTTGTGCTTGGATCGCGCGGATTATTTAGGCGGTACCGTTTGACGATCTTTGGAGAGCCAGAGGTCGCCATAGATTTGAAGTTGATCGGCGACGCCGACCGCGCCGAGCGCCTTGGTAAACGGGGTGATTCGGTATTGTGTCTGCAAAATGGAAAATCCGCCGCGGAGGTGGGTCCAGGCGCCGTTTTGTTCGGCGTCGGCGATCACGTGGATTGGCTGAGTGACGCCATGTAGTGTAAAGTCACCGTCCAGTTGATACTGCGGGAAGCCGCGCTGACTGACGTTTGGCAGCGGGGCGATGAGTTTAATCTGCAAAGTGGCGGTGGGGTAGTGGGCGACGTCGAGGACGTCGGCACTGAGCATGTTGGCCGTGACTTGTTGCTGACTGGAGGCGTCTTCGGTGCCGGTGAGGCCGACGTACTGCCGGGCAAGGTCGGGATCGGCCGCGAACGTCGCCAGGTCGAGCACCAACTGGCCGGAGTCTTGCGGGACATCGAGCCGGATGCGGCCTTGTTTGATCTGACCGATAACGCCGTGCTGATGGCCAAAGCCGGTCTTGTCGACCAATACATACACCCGGCTGCCGGGCAGGTATAGATCGCCTGGTTCGTAGTTTGTTGGGGCGGATGGCGGACTGCCCGCCGGCGCGGTACCGACTGCCGCACTGGGGACGGACGGTGGCCGAAAAGTCGGCGCTCCATTTTGTGCAAACGACGTCGAGGCGACGGCAATCCACAGCAGAACTGCGTCCGTTGGCAGGCATCTCACGCGAAGGAATGCCGACATCAACCGATTGATTTCCATTTTGCGTCGCATTGTCATGGAGCTTCGGACGCTGCGTTTTCCGCTGGCGGCTGCCGCACGGTTCCGGTCTTACCATAGCCTATCAACGATAAATATAGTAGAAAAGGTCGGCCGGGCGGATCTGGCTTGCTATTTGTCGCGGCCATAAGGGCAGTCAGCCGTGTGGTCGTCGAGTGCTAGCACGCGCCGTTAGCTCACCGCTTTTAAGATACAAGAGTATTGTAGGAATGGTGAAGCGGCGGTGTGAGCGGGGCTCTAGGCGTATCCGCGGAATTCGTAGCCCCCGACGTGAAAGCCGTGGCAATTATGGCGAATCCTGCATGTGTGATCGCAGGCGAACGATCGTCCGCGCTGCTCGGCGCGCGGTTTGCAGTGTAGACGCATCGATCAGGATCTTCGAGCTCGCTCGGCTACCGTTCGCTCAATGATTTCAAGTAGCGCAACGGTGGGATCCCGCAAGCTCAGGGAGTCGATCGGGGGGGCACAGACCGTAGTCAAAAGCCGTACTGCCATGCCGGCAGCATGAGTTGCCTGGCATTCTATGTTTCCCGCCTTAGGAACAAGGAGGTCCCTATGAAGACAGCTGTTCTTTCTCAGCGGCGCACGAGGCCGGATTTCAAACCGGCCGAATTGTCGATTGTCGCCAGCGGCGCCGCTCGCATGACGATGCCGGAATTGGCCGCGCTTCGCAAAGAGTCGCTGCCGAATCTTCCAGTGCCGCTGTCGCCGCTACTGCTCCGTCACAGTGACGAACAGACGCTGGCGGCGTTGGCGGCGATTTCGAAAGCCACCAAGAGCATCGCGATGGCAAGCAAAGACTTCCGCGATTGGGCGATCGTCTCATCGTCACGAAGTCTTGGCCGCGGTGCGTTTGCGGCCGTCGTCGACAAGTATCGTAGTGAGGGGCCGTGGGGCGTGTCGGTGCAAGTTATTCCACATTGCACCGCGCACGCTGTGGCCGGCACACTAAGTTTGGCAATTGGCAGCCATGGTCCCTGCAGCGGCACCGGCGGCCGCGAGGTGGATGCTGTACTCTCCGCGGCCAGCATTCTCCGGCAGCCAGGCTGGTGCGGCGCCTGGATCGTATTCAGTGCTTGGCTGCCCGAGCTCGCGATCGACACCTCGGGGCGACCTACCTCGGATTCGATTTGTATGGCCGCAGCCATCGCCGTCACGCGACAGCGGTCGGCATGTTCGCTAGGTACGATTCGCATTGCCGCGCCTCGGGCAGCGGATCTGGCGTCGCGCGATGCATCCGAGGGCGAAGCGTCGTCGGTAGGCTTTACGGAGTTCCTCTGTGACCAGAGTGGCCATCGCCGTAGCTGGGCTAGCCCGGCGACGAGTGCCGTGCAGATCGAAGTCGATTTGGCCCGCGGCAGTTGGCGAGAGCCGGTCCGACCAACGTCGGCCGACAAAATACGTCGCTCTTGCTGCGTCGCGTAACGGCCGCTTGAATTGGAGCGAAGTCCGGCGCGGACGGACCGGTGTCGATCGTCGGATGCGACAACGCCCCAACGTCGCTTGGCACCGCCGGATTTCGAAAAGCGCGATGGGCGTGGTTCTAGGCAGCGGTGGCGATAATTACTGGCCGGTCGCCCAACGCTTCATGGCACACATCCGCTTGCGTCCATCGCAGCAGGTAGACGATCGCGGTCACCGTGAAGCAAGCGCCCATCAGCGGGGAAAGCCACGTGGTGAATTCCGGGCCGGTGAGAAGTTGCCCGACATAGTAGGTGCAGAGAATTCCCAGCGACAGCACGACATACCAGGCGGCCAAGACGTGCTTTCGCCGAACGAGGACATCGTGGCAGCACAAGATGCCGATCGCCGGGGCCAGCGCCGAATAGGAATTGTTTTCGGTCCGCGGATTGAACAGCATCAGGAAGCAAACGGCGAGGACGTAGCAGTAAGTGCCCGCCCACTCGCTGGGCAGCCGTCGTCGGGCCGTCCAGAGGAGTGCCAACGTGGCTCCCGCTGCAAGCAGCCGCAGCACCGATTGCCACACGGCGGGCACTTGGATGCCAGCCACCTGTAGCATGCCGAACAACTGGGCCCAATTCGCTTCGCGTCCGCGATCGACGGCTTGCTGCAGCATTTGGCTGCAATTGAGGTACTGGCTGACGACGTAACTTGGCTCGGCAGTGAGGAAAGGCATCAATGCCAACAGGCCAATGCAAATCGCCATTCGCCAAATCGTTGCCGGATAGAGCGCCGCCGCGAGCAGAACCATCACCAGGCAGAGCGGCTTGATCGCCAGCCCTAGCGATAGATAGACGGCAGCGCGCCACCAGCGTCGGTCCACCAGGTCCACGGCGGCGAGCATCATGAGCCCGGCCATGATCAGCGTGGCCTGTCCATTTCGCTCGCTCGAAAACGCCAGCGGCAGACAGAACATGGTGGTGAGTGGAAAGAAATCGAGTCCAGCGGTCCGTCCGGCCAATCGCGCTAGCCGGCAAACTCCCGCAGCGAAGACAGCGAGGATGACGGCCCGCCACACGATCTCCCCCGCGTCCGGCGGCAGGCAAGCGAAGGGCGCAAACAGAATTGCCGCCTGGGGAAAGTAGAGAAAGCCGTGTCCCGTGTTTTCATACAGCGGTTCGCCGCGGAACCAATGCTGCGCGGCGCTGCGATAGTGATGGGTGACGTCTCTTGGTCGGCCGGCCAATGTCGAAATCGTGGCCGCCACGAACAGCGCCACCCACAGCAACCAGGCGATACGAACGTTTATTGGTTTTGTAACGGATAGACGCCGCATGAGTGGGCCAGCGAAGATCGGCGGGCGTTGTTTCAGGCGGGACACGCAGTAAATTGCGTCGGCGTCTGGCAGGCGAGGAACGCCCCGTATGCTGTCGACAGATTTTGCTGGCAAAAGCAGAACGGACGCTATTAATGCCGTGAAGAGGGGCTGGTTGATCTTTGCAAGCGCTGACAACGACGGATATAGTAAAA
>DASYDU010000246.1:0-4681 GCA_036499445.1 Lacipirellulaceae bacterium | reverse complement strand
AAAGGCGAGCTTTGGGTGCGGATCAATGGCACTACCAAGGTCACGCTGACGGACATCTCGGCTGCGGTTCAATCCGCGGGCGTCACGGCACAGATGACGAAGACGGGCAAGGGTAAGCAGACCTAACGCGATCAAGCGCATGTGCCTGGGCTAGATGAAGGCGTCGATCGCCACCAGGGCGACGATTACTGCGCCGATGGCGAGCTTGCCAAGCGTGCCCCAGATTCTTCCCATGAACGCACCGTGACCGGCGGCGATTTTCTCGGATTCGGTGCGGCCTTTCCAGGTTTCGCCGATGTACGCGCCGGCAAACGCTCCGGCCGCGCCGCCGAAAACGGCAACGATCAGTGGGCCGAGGATTGGAATCGGCAGGCCGACGAAAAGTCCCGCGAGGCTGCCGAGCATCGCGCCGAGGAGCGAGAGGACGACGGCGCGGCGGCTAGCGCCGTGTTTGGCGGCGCCGGCGGCGCCAGCGGTGAGCTCGATAAGTTCGCCGCCGCCGGCCAGGGCCGCGGCAATTCCGACGGTCTGCCAAGCGATGCCGCGGCCCGCTTCGACCGGGAACCACCAAGCGAATAGCGCGGCGAGGCCAACAACCAACCAATTGCCGGGCAGCGTGAGTAGGGTGGTGAGCCAGGCGAGGCAACAGAGCAGCACCAGGGATGCCGCTGCCAGATAGTAGAAAGATGCTGCCGCCATGTTGCTGATATTTTCCTGCCCACCAGTATTATCTATTTTTGCACGACCGTCTTGGCCATGCGTTCGGCCATTTGGCCGAGAGCCTGGCTGCAATCTTTGGGATCGATGTGGACCTGCAAAATGCTGGGTCCACTGGCGTCGGACCACGCGGTGCGAAGTGCCTTGTCGAAGTCGCCTTCGGTGTGAATGTCGTAGCCGCGGCCGCCACCGAGCAACTCGGGCAGCCGGTGGTACTCCCAGGGCTGGATGTCATTGAACTTCCAGTTGCCGGGATGCAGCAGCCGCTCAGTACCGTAGCCGCGATTGTCGAGCACAATCACCACGGTAGGAAACTTGTGCCGCACGAGATTTGACAATTCCATGCCGGTCATTTGAAACGCGCCGTCGCCGACGATCGTCACGACGCGGGCTTGTGGCCGGGCCATGTGGACGCCGAGCGCCGCTGGCACGGCGAAGCCCATCGACGTGTAATAGGCCGGGCTGATGAATTCTGTTTTGCCGTGCGTGGTGAGCTCGGTCGCGCCGAAGAGCGCGTCGCCGACGTCGGCGATGACGACCGTGCTGTCGTCGAGCTGTTCGTCGAGGCGATTCATCAGCCGGGTAATCGTGATCGGCCGCTCGGGCTGGAGCGTAAACGGCTTTTTGTGCCATTCGGTCGGCGCGGGTGGCGGCGGATTTTTTGGCCGCGGATGACGGGCCGCCAGCGCGCGCACAAAGTCCTGCAGTCGCACATCGTGATAGTGATGGTAGCGGACGCGGAGTTGTTCACTGGTGGCGTAGATGCAATCGGCCAGATCGAGTTCGGCCGTATAGATGCCGAGGTTGATGTCGGTCATGAACGTGCCGAGCATCAGGACGCAGTCGCTGGCCTCAACGTATTTGGTGACTTCCTCGTGGCCAAGCGCGCCTTCGTAGAGACCCATGTAGAGGGGATGGGTCTCGGCGACGACTCCTTTGCCAAGCATGGTGGCGGCCATCGGGATGCCGGACGACTCGGCCAACCGCACCGCTTCGTCCTGCAAATTGAAGCGATGAATTTCGACGCCGAGCAAGAGCACCGGTTGCTTCGCGACTTCGATGCGGCGGACGGTTTCGTCGACCGCCTCGGCGAGCGCCCGTGTGTCGCTGGCGGGTTCGGCGTGTAGGTAGGGCGGCGAAATCGACGGGCGGACGTGGACCATGTCGCGCGGGATTTCGATATAGACTGGCCGCTTGAAGCGGGCGCAGGTCGCCAACACGCGGTCGATCTCGCTGAAGGCGGTGAGCGGATCGCTCAACTCGGTGCCGGCGCAGCAGAGCCGCTCGAACACGTCGTATTGCGTGCGAAAGTTGCGGACCATGTGATGCAGCAGCGGATTGTGAATTCGCTCGCGGAGGCCCGGCGAACCGGTGATCATCACGACTGGTGACTTCTCGGCATACGCGCCGGCGATCGAATTGCAGACGCTCAGGCCGCCGACGCAGTAGGTGACGCAAAGGGCGCCCATGCCGTGGACGCGGGCGTAGGCGTCGGCGGCGAACCCGGCACAGTCTTCGCGCGTGCAGCCGATCGGACGGACGGGGCTCTGTTCGAGCATCGTGTAGAACGACAGGACGTAGTCGCCGGGGATGCCGAAGACGTGGCCGATGCCGTAATCTTGCAGGCGGCGGATGAGATATTCGCCGATCGAAGGCGTCGGTTCGTGGGCCATCGTCTGTTCCGATTGGTTCACGTGTTGAAATCTCCGGAATCGTGATTCTGCCACTGGTTTCTGAGCCCGCTGCTCGGCGCAAGAGAGGGCACTTAATTATAGGTCTGTCCGGCATTCGCTGGGTGATAGCTTTTGATCCCACGACATTTTGCGCGCTTTCTCGGGGACCCGATGTGTGGCGCGAAAGTCGCTCTTTCTGCACCAGGACAGGCGCGGAAACGGCTTGTACTTGGCGGCGCGGCACATTGGTCATGTTGCAAAATGGGTGGAATTTACGCGGGTTTAACTGGAAAAAACGGAGTACACAGAGCAAACCGATTCGTTGTCACTTATGAACGCTAATCGACGCTCGCGCTGGTTTCGACAGCCCGGAAACTAACGGCCGTCGTGCATGAGCGACCATCAACGAAGGTTTTGGCTTTATCTTCAAACACAGTGGGCCGTGGTTTCTTGGGAGCGCGAGGCTCCGGCCAAGCCAGGCGCCTTAGACCGCTTCAGGCTCGGCGGGAGCCTCGCCCTCCCCTTTTAAGACAAAGATTAGCGTTCGCGGTTGTTCTTTTCGTGTCGTTTGTGGTTTGGTGGTGAATTAGGAGCTGGCGAATAAAAAAGAGGCGGCCGCCTCGGAGTCTCTGCGCGCATGCGCACCAGTTTCAAGCCCAGGGGATGCGCGCAGTTCCATCCACACGATCGCCGTGGGGGCAGTGGCGAGCGGGGAAATCGGCGAGGGGAGCGCGGAATCGCGTCCGCGCGCCTTCTTCCGATGTTCCACACTTTCCGCTTCGCTTTCGACCTCTAGAGATTCACTTCACCGTGGCTACCGTAGCAAGACTACCGCCCTCGGCCTCTCCTCCTCGCTATCGCGAGGCGGCCTCGGTTGCTCTTGCTGGGGCTGCGGCTCAAGTGGGGATCCATCGAAAACGAGCGGAGTACGCCACGGCCGAGTGTTCGGCGATCGTGTGGGGTTTACCCTAGCAGAAGCGGTGGCCCAATTTCTACAGAAAAAGCGTTTAGCAATTAGCTTTTAGTTGTTAGCCAAATGGTGGCCGGGAGTTGCGTAGCGAGATTTGCGCGCGGCCAAGAGTTGGAGCTTGACTGGAGTTTCAAGTTTCGAGAGGCAAGGCCGGCATCACTGGCATTGGACACTCCACAATAATGTGTCATAATTGAATCATGTATCATGTATCAGGTGATCTACGAGGATACCGCCCGCGAGGAGTTTGAGCGGTTGCCGTCGCGGATCAAAGCGCGAGTGTTTGGAGTTGTAGAGCGGCTGGCGAATTGGCCGGCAATCAGCGGCGCGAAGCCGCTCGGTGGTGAGCTGGCCGGCCGATACCGCATTCGCACGGGCGACTATCGCATTCAGTTTCGAGTTTTGGGCAAGACAGTGCTCATTGAAAAAATGGGACATCGGGACGGGTTTTACGAGAGGTGAGGCATGTCGACAGACTTACAGCGGCTGGTGATCGGCGGCGAGCGGTTCGTCGTGCTGCAGGAAACAGAGTATGAAACCTTGTGCCGGGAGGCAGGCCGATTCGAGGACGTGCCCGGCGACGATCTGCCGGCACTGCCGAAGCCGGATCGGCGCGGACGCGTGCCGGCTGTGGAATACAGCCGGATATCGCTGGCGCGGGATTTGATACGTCAGCGGAAGGCCGCCGGCCTGTCGCAACAGCAATTGTCGGATCGGGCGAGAGTGCGTCAGGAGACGATCTCGCGGATCGAGTCGGGGAAACATAGTGTCACGGTGAAAACTTACGACAAGATATTTGCGGCGCTGGAGAAGGGGAGGAAGAAGCGGAGGGGATGAGTTTGGGGCGGAACTGATGAAAATAGCGGCGGTATTTGGACTCAAGCGTTGTCGCAATGCGACAACAGCGGCGTCGTAAAATGGCATCGAAGCATTCTCTGCAACTCAGCGCCGCGATGCGCAACCGAGTGCTGGTGCGGTTCACCCGCCCTTTAGAAAGAGGTTCAGTCGTCGGGTACGTCGTCGCCATCGGACCACGCTTCTTCATGGTCGCCCCGGTATCCCACGACATTCGATTCAATGGCTTTCAGTGCTTTCGACTAAGTGACGTACGTTCGCTCAAAGTTCCAAATTCGCGGGCCGACTTCTTCGAGAAGGCTCTAAAGTTACGAGGCGAACGGATGCCGAAGAAGCCGCGGGTTGATTTGCGCTCGCTTGAATCACTTTTGATATCAGCGAATCGCTCGTTTCCGCTGGTCACGATTCATCGTGAGCTAGCGGACCGGGACGTGTGTCATGTCGGCCACGTCAAAGGCATCGCACG
>DASYDU010000245.1:0-3770 GCA_036499445.1 Lacipirellulaceae bacterium | reverse complement strand
CACCCGCATCGCACGCCGCCAATACGTCGCGACGCATCTCCTTCGAGTAAGAATGCATAGAAAACCTCCTTGAATCTGGACGGTTTCCTAGGCTACCCCACTTGCGTCGATGGCGCTAGTCTAAAAGTTGATGCGCTCTAGCGTCGTCGGCCACGACGAATCTACTACCAATCCGCGCTGCCATAGTATCCGATCGCGTTCAATCCAGCGCGCTCCTGCACCAGGGCCACAATCGCATCCACTTCCGCGTCCGCGAGCGGCGTGACGTACGATTCCGTCGGCCGCCGGGCCACCGTGTAAACCTGCACGAGCTTTAATTGGCCGCCGGCGGCCGTAATTTCGTTGAGCCGGTCGCAGAAGGCTTCGAGTTCCGCCTGCGGTGGCGGCTCGCCGTTCACGCGCATAAACAGGGCCTGAATCACGAGCGGTCGCACGCGGGCTGCTGCCGTGATGTTCTCCAGGATCTGTCGGAACGGGATCGGTGTGCGATCGACAAGCTGGTAATACTCTTCGGTGCCCGCTTCGAGCTTGGCCCAAATCTCGCCGTTGTTGCGGTCCAGGATTTCGAGCCCGCGCCTCACATGCGGCCGGTGGAACATGCTGGCGTTGGTGATCAGCACCATTCTTATTTCGGATTTCGGATTTCGGATTTCGGAGTGAGTGCTTGAAATCCGCAAACCGCAAACCGCAAACCGCAATTCAGCATCCCGTTTTACTTTCGCGCACGCCTCGATGATCTCGTCGAAATTTTTGTAAGTCGTCGGCTCTCCGTCGCCGGAAAACGCGAGGTCGTTGAGCCGGCGTAAATGACGAGGCACGCTCGCGAATTTTTCCGTCTCATAAATCGCGCCCGACGCAACTAGGTCCAGCGTCGACCGCAGCTCGGCGACCAAGCCCTCCATCGCGACAAACTTCGTTTCGCTCTGCCGCGTGCGATCGACCTGGCAATAGATGCAATCGAAGTTACAGATCTTGTCCGGGTTGAGATTCACGCCGATCGAGATGCCGCCCGACCGCCGGCTCAGCACCGGGTAGACGAACCGGTTCTGTTCAAACAGCCGGGCATGGTCGGTATGGAGGGGCAGAGGCATGGCGGCAACTAGACGTAGAGCAAATGGCCGAACGTCCTAATTCTACCACGCCGGCACTACCGGGCAGCATTCAGCGAGCGGCCGCCGATTCTGTGCCCACTACACCATCGCGTAGAAGCTCTTGAACTTATCGAGCGAGACCAGTTTTATCTTCGGCGCCCAGCCGGCTTGGCCGAACGAGGTCATGCGCTTGATGCAGACGGCCTTCATCGCCTCGCGGGCCGGTTTGAGATAATCGCGCGGGTCGAATTTTTCCGGTGACTCGGCGAACACTTTGCGGATCGCGCCGGTAATTGCGAGGCGATTGTCCGTATCGACATTCACCTTTCGGACGCCGGATTTGATGCCTCGCTGAATCTCTTCGACCGGCACTCCCCAAGTCTGCTTGAGCTTGCCGCCGTACTTGTTGATGACGTCCTGTAAGTCTTGCGGAACGCTGCTCGAACCGTGCATCACGAGGTGGCAATTGGGCAGACGGCGGTGAATCTCTTCGATGCGGTCCATCGCCAGCACTTCGCCCGTCGGCTTCTTCGTGAATTTGTAGGCGCCGTGACTCGTGCCGATCGCCACGGCCAGCGCGTCGACGCCCGTCTCGGCCACGAACCGTTCCGCCTCGTCCGGATCGGTGAGCAACTGGTCGTGCGTGAGCACACCCTCGGCCCCGTGCCCGTCTTCCTTTTCACCGCCGCCATGCTCGAGCGAGCCGAGGCACCCCAATTCGCCTTCGACCGACACACCGCGGGCGTGGGCCAGCTCAACGACTTCCTTCGTGACGCGGACGTTGTACTCGAAATCGGCCGGTGTCTTGCCATCGTCCTCGAGCGAGCCGTCCATCATCACCGACGTGAAGCCATTCTCGATGGCGCTCTTGCACGTGGTCGGGCTATTGCCGTGATCCTGGTGCATGGCGATCGGTATGGCCGGATAGAGTTCCGAGGCAGCGATCATCAAGTGCCGCAAGTAGTTGTCTTGACAATACGACCGGGCGCCGCGCGAAGCCTGCACAATGACCGGCGACTCGGTCTCCTTGGCAGCCTCGAGGATCGCCTGAATCTGTTCCATATTGTTGACGTTAAACGCGGCCAGGCCGTAATCGTTTTCGGCGGCATGGTCGAGCAAAAGACGCATCGGGACTAATGGCATGGAAGATTCTCCTGGCGAAGCCGCCGCCTGTTCGTGAAACCGGACCGACAAATTCCATCACAGCGCATGGGACCGGTCCAAATCAATCTAAACGGCCATTTTACCGCTTCGGGCCGCGGTTGGGGAGGGCGGGGCGGGCACGCCGTGTTGGCTCAATGTTCGCCCGGAATATCGAACGTATCGCTCCGCGGCACTTGTGCCAGCCGGATCAGGACCAGCTTTTGCTGCGGGCCGTCGGCCGTGTCGACGCTATGAAAGACGTGGCCGAGTCGGCTGCCAGCATCCGGCAGACTCATCAGCACGAGCATTTCGCCGGGAGAGAGCCGCACATTGATCCGCATCGCCTCAAACACCTCGCGGTCGCGAGATGGCGCCTGGCGGAGGATGCCGTCCTCGCCGCCGCTCCAGTGGACCCGTGACTGCCCGTGATGTAGCTCCGGTGTCAGCTCGATGCCGACGGTTTGATCGGGCTGTGGATCAACGCGGAGGGCGTAGATGGCTTGCGCGTCGCGATAGGTGTGGCCGCCCAGCTCGCGACCACTCGTGACCAGAAGCGGCACGGAATCGAGGACCTCGGAAGCCTGAATCTCGGCCCGGCGACCGCGGCGAAGCTGCAGCAGTCGATGTTTCACGGTCGGCTCGGATAGCAGGTCTTGCGTCGCGTCGCCGGGCGGCGGTTCGACGCTTGCCTTGGCGGCCAACTTGTTAGGCCCTTGCTCGGGCTTATCCGTCTTGAGATTGATCACACGGGCGATTGCAGCGGGCGGCGCCCCGGCCAGCACCCCCGCGCGAAACCCGTTGTTCACCAGCTCGCGCTGGACGTCCGGCGGCAGTTGCGTTTCATCGATTTGTGCCCAAACGGAATCATTCAGTGCCGGGTCGTTTTGTGGGAAGCGAGCCCAGATAATCTCGAGCGCGACGCTGTCGGGCGAGGAGGCCATCGGCCGCAGGGGCGAACGGCCCTTGGCAACCGGCGCGTCCATGAGCGCATGGCAGCCAGCTGTAAGCAGGATCGGCGCGAGCGCGCAGATTGCGACGGCAGTTCTCATAACGACCGGCCAGATAGATGAGATGATCGTTGTCCGCGCCGGAGGAGAAGAGCGATTCGGCGAATCGGACAAAGGCCGCGTAGATTACGAAATCGGGCCGCTAGCGTCAATGGAAAACGCGGCTAGCCGATCGCTAGCAGAACAGGCGTCGGCAACCGACGTCTGCCGGCAAAATCACTTGGTAGCTGCCGGTTCACCTTCAAACGTGGGCCGGACGCTGCGCTCGACCACACGGTCGCGGACGCCGACCAATTCGAGGATTGCCCGGGTGCCGGCGTCGCCCAGCCGAGGATTGGCCAGTCGCAAGATCCGGGTGTATCCGCCGGGCCGATCGACAAATCGCGGTGCGATCTCGTCAAATAAGACGCGCACAGCCTGCTTGTCGCCGATCATCGCCAAGCAGCGCCTGCGGGCGTTGACGGCCGGCGCGATCGCGGCGTTCCAATCCCGCCACTTCGCGCTTTTGCGCCAGCGGTTCCACTCGTCG
>DASYDU010000244.1:0-17532 GCA_036499445.1 Lacipirellulaceae bacterium | reverse complement strand
TACCTGGCCGAGGGGAAGGGGCGAGAGAAGCAGTGGAAGTATATCGTCGGGGCGCTGGAGAAGCTGGCGATTCCGGCGGATCGGATCGAGCACTTGCGGAAGCAGGATAACCCGGCGCTGTTGGCGAAGTTGGTCGAGGAGCTGATGGCGAAGCAGAAGTAGGGCAGCAGGGGACAGGATATGGGGGACGGGGGACGGGAGCGCGGTGGGGCGGCCGCTACCTTCGGCCATGTGGCGCCGGTACAATTTGTCGATCATGCGACAATATCTTGATTTGATGCGGCGGATTCTTGACGAGGGCGTGCCCAAGGGAGACCGCACGGGCACGGGGACGCGGAGCGTGTTTGGGCATCAAATGCGGTTCGATCTGGCGGCCGGCTTTCCGCTGGTGACGACAAAGAAGCTGCACACGAAGTCGATCATTTACGAGCTGCTGTGGTTTTTGCGCGGCGAGACAAACATTCGCTTTCTCGCGGAGCATAGCGTTACGATTTGGAATGAGTGGGCGGATGACGAGGGAGAGTTGGGGCCGGTGTATGGATACCAGTGGCGGTCGTGGCCGGGGCGACGGGGCGAATCGATCGATCAGATCAGCGAAGTCGTCGACCAGATCAAGCGCAATCCTGATTCACGGCGGCTGATTGTGAGCGCGTGGAACGTGGCCGATGTGCCGGCGATGGCGCTTCCGCCTTGCCATCTGATGTTTCAGTTTTACGTGGCGGACGGGCGGCTTTCTTGTCAGATGTATCAGCGGAGTGCGGACGTTTTTCTGGGCGTGCCGTTTAATATCGCATCGTACGCGCTTTTGACGATGATGGTGGCGCAAGTGACCGGGCTCGCGCCGGGCGAATTTGTGCACACGCTGGGCGACGCTCACTTGTATGACAATCACATGGAGCAGGCGCGGTTGCAGCTCTCGCGTGACCCGCGGCCGCTGCCCGTGATGCGAATTGATCCCGCCGTGCGCTCGATCTTTGATTTCGAGTTCGAACACTTTCGGCTCGAGAATTACGAGCCCCACCCGCATATATCGGCGCCGGTGGCGGTCTAAAAGCGTGGAGCCAGGAGCCAGGAGCTCGGAGCTCGGAGCCGGGAGTTGACGATGCGCATTTCGATCCTCGTTGCGGTGGCAGAAAATGGTGTGATTGGCCGCGGCGGCAAGCTGCCCTGGCATCTGGGCGACGATTTGAAGCGGTTCAAGCAGCTCACGATGGGGCACACGATCGTGATGGGTCGGAAGACATGGGAGTCGATTGGGCGGCCGCTACCGGGGCGGCGGAACGTCGTTGTCTCGCGGCAGGCTGGGTTGCCGGCCGATGGGGCCGAGGTGGTCAGCGATCTGGATACGGCGCTGCGCATTGCTGAGGCGGCTGGCGACGACGAAACGTTCGTCATCGGAGGGGCGGAGATATACCGTCTCGCAATTTCACGAGCTGATCGGTTGTATGTGACGCGCGTGCTGGCCGAAGTCGAGGGAGATACTTATTTGCGCGACTTTCCTCCTCCAAATTGGCGAGAGATAGAATCGCACCAGTGTGCGGCCGACGCGAAGAATGACTACGCGCAGAGTTTTGAGATTCTTGAGCGACGCTGAAGAGAGGCAGTTTGATGGCAGCCGATGAGAAACCGCGGTGCGGATGGAGTGGTAGTGGCCGCTCCCCGGAGCTGATGATCGCGTACCACGACACTGAGTGGGGTGTGCCGGTGCACGATGATGGGAAGCAGTTTGAGTTTCTGACGCTGGAGAGTGCGCAAGCCGGGCTAAGCTGGTCGACAGTATTGAATAAACGCGAGAACTATCGGAAAGCGTTTGCAGAGTTCGATCCGGAAAGGGTGGCTCATTTCACGGCGAAGCGCATCGAGCAGCTGCTTACGGACCCGGGCATCATTCGCAATCGGCTGAAAGTGGCGTCGGCGGTGACGAACGCCCGTTGTTTTCTGGCGGTGCAGGAGGAATTCGGCACGTTCGACAAATACATTTGGGGCTTTGTCGGTGGGACGCCGATCCAGAATCGCATCGAGTCGATGAAGCAGATGCCGGCCACGTCGCGCGAGTCCGACGTGCTCTCGAAGGACCTGAAGCAGCGTGGATTTAAATTCATCGGGAGCACGATCGTTTATGCGCACATGCAGGCGGTGGGCATGGTGAATGATCACATCGTAACGTGCTTCCGGCACAAACCATGTACGCGGCTAAAGTAAGTCGGTACTGCCTCCGGCCGAGAGGCAATGTATAATTAAGCTGCTCGGGCAGCGGATTTTGAACCATGCAACTCACAGCGGAAGCATTGACACGGCAGCTCGAATTGGCAGACACTCTCGCCGGGAGGGCTCGAATGCTCGAACCTCAAGATTTGCCGGGACGTTTTGGCTGCGTAGTCCGGGCGCTCGATCATCTGCTCGTTGCATGTGACTGCGAATCGGTGGTTGGTGGCATTTGCCGGCGGTACATCCGCAATATGCAAATCGCTTCGACGAGCTTCTCGATCAGGTCGGCGGGTCGGCGAAACACCGGCCGCTTCGTGCGAGTCGAAGTGTGTCTGACGCGGTCGTTGGCACACGATGATTCACGCCCCACGAAAGACAAGGCAAATTACTCGAACCTGCCGGTCGTCACTCAAAACGCGAAACGTCGCGGAGATGTGTGCGGATGAGCTGGAAATTGGCACAGCGATCTGGCGCGCTGGGTGCTCCGAGCGCGGCTCACCTTTGTTATCGGGATCGTGGGCCAGGTTCGTGTCCAGCCAGTTGGCGACCTCGGAGAGAATCGACCGCGTCCGGGTACTTCCTGCAATCCATGCGTTCACGAATGGGACTTCGACGTCCGGATCCCACACGACGGTATAGCGCGTCATTCTTTACCGGACTTATCGGCGGCGAGAGCCGCGTTACTCAGCAGCTGGAGCGTGGTGACGCCGCCGCGTCGTGCGAGGGCTTGTTGTAGTTTACCTACGTCCCCCATTTCGGGAAAAGCGGCCGCGAGCAAGTCCAAGGTGGGCAAGTCGATCTCGCAAACACTTTCGCTCTTTCCGCGACGCTGAGCTTCCCATTCACTGGCAAGCTCGACGAGCGAATCCGACTCGCCGTTATCGAGCTTTTCATCGGCAAAGCGCTGGAAATTTCGCAAGTCGTCTTTTGTAACAGCCATGCTCTTGCCTCCGACTATATTGTACCCCATCCACGAGCAATCAACAAATTGAGCTTCAACTGGACTTACTCGCAGGAGTCAGGGCGAGGAGAAATCGCCATCACTTCGTCAATTGACTTGGCACCGATCGCAAGCATAAAAAGTCGATCGAAGCCCAGCGCGACGCCGGTGCAGGCTGGCAAGCCTTGATTCATCGCGGCCAGCCAGCGTTCGGGGAGCGGCAGCGCACGGCGGCCGTCAGCGGCGCGGGCTGCGTTCACGGCTTCGAATCGCGCGCGCAATTCGCCGGCATCTGCGAGCTCGTGGTAGCCATTGGCCAGCTCGATGCCGTGGTAGTAGAGCTCGAATCGCTCAGCGACTTCGTAAGCTGTGGGACCGATTGTTGTTTTGGCGAGTGCTGCTTGGGACGCCGGGTAATGAAATAAAATCTCGGGCCGATCGCGACCCATCTGCGGCTCGATCCGCGTCGCCAAGAGGAGGTTTAGCCACTCGTCGCGGTTGGCGGAATTAATGCCTTGAGGAGCGGCCGAGGCTGCAGCATTCAATTGATCCAGCGTGGCTGTATGCGGGCAGAGGCCGACGTGCTCCTGAAAAGCAGTCGCGTAGCTCGTTCGTTTGGCGGGCGGCGTACCCAGTAGAGTCCGCGTCAACTCGTCGAGCAATTCAATGCCACCGTCCATGTCGTCGCCAACCCGATACCACTCGACCAGCGTGAATTCGGGATTGTGGAGCTGGCCGCGCTCGCCCTGGCGAAACGAGCGCGTAACCTGAAAAATTGCCTTAGCTCCGGCGACGAGCAGTTGCTTCATGTAGAGCTCGGGCGAGGCCTGCAAAAAGCCGCCGCTTTCGACGCGAAAGGGCTCGATATGTAACTCGGGAATCACCTCGTCGGCCAAGAGCGGCGTTTGCACTTCGATGAAGGCGCGTTCGTAGAAGAACTCTCGCAGTTGGCGGAGCAGGTCGCTGCGTTTGGTGAGGGTGGCGAGGGAGGGGAAGGGCATGGCGTTGGACGCGCGGGGCAATTCCCGCCGCTAATTGGAAGTGTGGGCGAACACTCGGCGCGAGACTTGCTGGCCAGGAAGAAGCGGCGGCATCGGGCAGTCGAGCATGTCGCAGAGGGCACGCAACAACTCAGCCTCTTCAACTTGGACCTCTTCGTCTGCACAAATGCAGGCGGCGCAGGCGTCGACGAGGCGCTGCCGCTGGCGGGCCGCGACGTGCGACAATTGTTCGAGCGCCGTTTGCAACGTATCAAGCCGGCATTGGTCAGGCGAGAGCAGCTCGACAGGCACGCCTGCCAGCTCGCGTGCACCGGCATCGAATGCCGCTTGATCATCGCTTTGGCTGGCCCGCGCCAGAGTCGACAACAGCACTGAACAGGGTTGGCCGAGTTTTTGCAGGCCGTAGTATTGAATTTGCGGATCCGTTACCGGTTCAAATTGGGGCCGCAGATGCCGGAGCAGTATCCGGTGAAGCATCCACTCAAATAAGCTGAGTCGTTTGTCGGCCTGGACGAGCGTCACGAAGCACTTGGCAAACTCTTGAAATTGCGGCGGGCTGAGGGCTCGCAGCGCCGGGAGCGTCATATCGACGAGCGGTAGCTGAGCGCGGGGATCGAGGCCGTCGACAAGCGGCAGCAGTTTTTGCGTCAACTCATAGACGTGCTCATCGGTTGCAGACTTGAGTGCTGCCAGTTGCGCCGAGCGGACTTGCGGGTTTTGATCCATGAGCGACGCGAAGATGACCGCCCGGGCGCCGTAGGGCTCGTGGGCCGCGTCGACCACTGGCTGCGGCATCGCGGCGACCAATTCCGCGGCAAATTGCCGATGGGCTTCGGTCGGGTCGCCGACCTGATCGCCGGCGCGGCGGACCACGTCGACGGGCACCGCTTGGCGCAAGACGTCGGCGCCGCCACCGACCAAACCTGCAACTTGATCGCCCGAGAGTCCCGCCACGGCGTCGGCCGGCAGCGGCGGAGGGAAGTTTCCATCCCAACGTGGATCAATGGCGAGTATCCGCTGGCCGAGTGGCGGGTGCGTGGCGAAGAGCCCGGCGAAGCCGCCGGTAACGCCATTGGCGAAATACATGTGGCTGACTTCGGCGGCGCGCGGGCATTCGATATGCGAGCCGAAGATTGCGGAACCGATTCGTTTGAGTGCGCCGGCGATGCCGTCCGGATTGCGAGTGAATTGTACGGACGAGGCGTCGGCTAGGAACTCGCGCTGCCGCGACACGGCGGCTTTGATCATGTTGCCAAAGAGCGATCCGAGGAAGCCAAGGATCATGAGCGCGAGCCCGATCAGCACGAGGTAGATGACGCCATCGCTGCGCCGCCGGCCGCCGCCGTACATTCCGGTCCGGCCTGCGATGTAGAAGAGCTCGCGGCCGACAAGGCCTAAGAGCAGGATGCCGAACAGCACGCCGATCATGCGGAGATTGAGTCGCATGTCGCCGTTGAGAATGTGGCTAAACTCGTGGCCGATGACGCCTTGCAGTTGATCGCGCGTGAGCTGTTCGGCGCAGCCGCGCGTGACGGCGACGACGGCGTCGCTGGGCGAGAAGCCGGCGGCGAAGGCGTTGATGCCTTTTTCCTGGGTGAGCATGAAAACGGGCGGCACAGGCACGCCGGAGGCGAGCGCCATTTCCTCGACGACGTTGAGCAAGCGGCGCTCGACCGGATCGATTGTGTTGGGATAGACGCGGCGGCCGCCGAGCCGCTCGGCGACGCCGGTGCCGCCGCTGGAGAGCTGCGCGATTTTGAACATGCTGCCGCCAGCGATGAGCGCGAGCGAGGCCAGGCTGGCGCCGATGGGGATCTGCCAGGGAAACGGAGCTGCGCCAGGTCGAAAGTGGGCTGGTCTGCCAAATTGGTCAAATTGGTCGTGAACTTCGGAACGGCCACCCACGGCAAGCGTTGTCGCGATGAAAGTGGTCACGACGATTACGATCACCGAGAGCGAAAAGACGATCATCAGCCACCGCGTGTTGCGGCGGGCGTTCGACTGACGCTCGAAAAAGTCGGTGGCCATGGTGAATGCGAGACAAGGAGACTTGGAGACAAGCAGACAAGGAGGTGCGTTGGCAGCGTCGCGTCAAATTTCCTTGTCTCCCCCTCTCCTTGTCTTCGTTGATTCAAAGTCCGCTTTTGTCGCTTGCAACGGGTCGGTGGCCTCTACGTGAATGACACCTTGGGCGCGTCGGCGATCTGGGCTTGATCGAATTCGAGCAGCTCGGCGTTCTGACCGTGGCCGAGGAAATTGGCGAATACGACGGGCGGAAAACTTTGGCGGTAGATGTTGTAGGCCGTCACGGCGTCGTTGTAGGCCTGGCGGGCGAAGGCCACCTTGTTTTCGGTCGAGGTAATTTCCTCGCTGAGCTGCATCATGTTCTGGTTGGCCTTGAGATCCGGATAGGCTTCGGCGACGGCAAAGAGCCGGCCGAGCGCGCCGCTTAGGCCTTGCTCGGCCGTGGCCAAGGCCTGCATCGCTTGGGGATCGCCGGGGTTGGCCGCCGCACGCTGCAATCCGCTGGAGGCCTGGTTGCGGGCCTGGATCACCGCTTCGAGCGTGCCGCGCTCGTGGGCCATGTAGGCCTTAGCGGTCTCGACCAAGTTCGGAATCAGGTCGTATCGACGCTTGAGCTGCACTTCGATTTGCGAAAAGGCGTTTTGGAAGCGGCCCTTGAGCGCAACCAGTTGATTGTAGATGCCGACGCCGTAGAGTATCGCGACCAGCGCGACGCCCGCGACAATGCCCAGAATGACGAGTCCGCTCATGAATGAGCTCCTTGTGAAAAGTTCTTAGTCGTTAGTCGTTAACTAACATTGTGTTTTCGTAGATGTATTCGTCGATCGTGACTCTCTCTTGGCGAGAATCGTCCATTGCTGGCGGACGTTAACCGTCCGGGCCTTTGGCACGCTCGATGTATTCGCCGGTGCGGGTGTCGATCCGCAGGTAGTCGCCGGTGTTGACGAAGGCCGGGGCCTGCATTTCCGCGCCGGTCTCGACCTTCACGGGCTTTTGCACATTCGTGGCCGTATTGCCCCGGGCGGAGGGCTCCGCATATTCGACCTTCAGGATCACATGATTCGGCGGGCTCACCGCGATCGGCACATTGTCAAAGACCATCAGAGTGCATTCGATGCCGTCCTTCAAGTACTTCCAGGCATCGCCGACCTGCTCGGCGGACAATTCATACTGTTCGTAGGTCGTCGAATTCATGAACACATAGAGGTCCTGCTGGTGGTACAAATACTGGGCGCTGAACTCGGAAACATCGGCGCCCTCGAGCGTTTGACCGGCGCGGTAGGTGCGGTCCATCATGGTTCCCCGCAGCAGGTTCTTCATTTTGCACTCATAGAGCGCGTTGCCTTTTCCCGGCTTGCGGAAGTTCATTTCCACCATGACGTAGGGCACGCCTTCGATTTGAATTTTCAGTCCCTTGCGAAAATCACTGGTGTTATATGTGGTCACTGCTAGCCTCTAGTGTCCGCTGTTCGGATCGGTGTCGTTGTGGTACGAAGAAGTGCGGCCCGTTGTGGCAGGCCCTTTGTTGACGAACGAGTAATTAGTGGGCAAAAATGTGGGCAAAAACGAAATGACTATTCTAGCCGCCGCTCGGCCGGTTGTCCGCCCCAGATTGGCTGCCCCGCGTTACGTCTCGTGGCAAGAGGCGATGAAGGACGCGGTCCGCGATCCGGAGGAGTTGTGCCGGCTGCTTGAGTTGCCGGCAGATTTGGCGACGGCGGCCCGGAAATCGGCGCATGAGTTTCCGCTGTTTGTGCCACGGGGATTTCTGGCGCGGATGCGGGCGGGCGATTTCGACGATCCACTGTTGCGGCAGGTGCTGCCGCTGGCGCAAGAACTGGATGACGTGCCCGGGTTTGTTGCCGATCCAGTCGATGATGCGGCGGCGACTCGGCTGCCGGGGCTCCTGCAAAAGTACCAGGGTCGTGCGCTGTTGGTTACGACGGGCGCTTGTGCGGTTCACTGCCGATATTGTTTCCGCCGTCATTTTCCTTATGCCGAGGCGCCGCGCTCCATCGAGACTTGGCAGCCCGCGATCGACGAGATTGCGGCCGATGCGAGCCTGCACGAAGTGATTCTTAGCGGCGGCGATCCGCTCACGATTGTCGATGCGGTGCTTGACGAGCTCGTCGACGAATTGGCGGCGATTCCGCATTTGCGACGGCTGCGGATTCACACCCGGCTGCCGATTATGATTCCAGAGCGCGTGACTGACCAGTTATTGAAAATCCTCCGGGGCTCGCGGTTGACGTCCATTGTGGTCGTGCATGCCAATCATGCAAACGAATTGGACGCAAGTGTCGGGCAATCGCTTGCTCAGTTCAGTGACGCTGGCATCGTGCTATTGAATCAGGCGGTGCTGCTCCGCGGCGTTAACGACTCGCTCGAAGCTCAGGCCGCGTTATGCGAACGCCTGGCCGATCTGCGCGTAATGCCATATTATTTGCATCAATTGGACCGTGTCGCCGGCGCGGCCCATTTCGAAGTGCCGATCGAACATGGCAGGCAGATTATGAAGCAGCTTCGCGCGAGGCTGCCTGGGTATGCCGTTCCGAAGTACGTCCGAGAAGCTCCAGGCGCTCTGAGCAAAGTAGTGATTGAATGACTCACACCACGGCACAAAGACATGAAGGTGCGACGTATCGGTCCTTTGCGTCTTTGCGCCTTTGCGTGAGACCTAAACACGTCAAGTTGCAGTAAAGCGAAATGATGGAGCGGATCAGTACTTACGATTCAGCTGCCGTAGATCGGCTGCGAGCGGAGTTGCGCTTCGAGCCGCGGCGATTGCGCGCGCTGCGGACGGCATTCTATAAGAAGTTTCTGGGGGTCGAGGCGGCGCTGGCGGAGTTGCCGGCGGAAGTTCGTGGCGAGTTTGCCCGTCGTGTTGATTTCCATTCACTAGACCTAGAACAGGCGTCCGATTCGCAAGTAGACGGCGCTACCAAACTTATTCTACGAACGGCCGCAGGGTTTTTGATTGAGTCGGTCCTCATGCGGACTGGGACCGGTCGCGTTGCGCTGTGTGTGTCCTCACAAGTCGGATGTGCTGCCGCCTGTGAGTTCTGTGCTACCGGCCAGATGGGCGTCGCCCGAAACCTTTCGGCGGCGGAGGTTCTCGATCAGATCGTGCTTGCGGGCGAGCGATTGCGTACTGAGGGCCGCGCTGTGCGCAACATCGTGTTCATGGGTATGGGCGAGCCGTTTCACAACGAAGAGATGCTGTATGAAAGCGTCTCCGCCCTGCTCGCGCCCGAATTGTTTCACTACTCGCCGGCCCGCATCTTAATTTCCACGGTTGGCATCCCGGATGCCATGATTCGCTGTGCGCGGCGGTTTCCCGATGTGAATCTTGCGCTAAGCTTGCATAGTGTGCGAAAAGAGGTTCGCGAACAATTGATTCCGCTGGCGGCCAAGTATTCGCTCGACGACCTGCATGACGCGGTGGCTCAGATCAACGCGATCCAGCGAAACACCGTGATGATTGAGTATCTCATGCTGGATGGAGTGAACGATTCGGCCGCAGATGCGCGCGAATTGATTGTCTGGCTCGCTGGCCTTGACGTCCATGTAAACCTTATCCCCTATAATCCGATTGCATCCGCGCCCCAACTTAGGACGACGGAGCGTCCGGCGCGAGATGCCTTCGCCGCAATCCTCAAAGCGGCCGGGATTACGACTACCATTCGTTATTCGCTCGGCGCCGACATCGCTGCTGCCTGCGGGCAGTTGGTGCAGTCCGACAACGGGCAGATCGCCCGGCAGAATCCCTCACCTGTGAGTTCGACTTAGTCATCATGGAAGAAATCATCGCCGGTGTTCGCGCTTTTCAGCGGGACGTCTATCCGCAATATCGCGAGCGATTTGCCGAGTTGGCGACTGGCCAATCGCCACAGGCGATGGTGATCACGTGTAGCGACTCGCGAGTCGATCCATTTCTTTTGACGCAGTCAGAGCCGGGCCAATTGTTTGTGCTGCGCAACGCCGGCAACATTGTGCCTGAGCATGACGGTTTTGTCGGCGGCGTGACGGCCACGATTGAGTTTGCGGTCGTCCAGCTGCGGGTGCCGAACATCATTATTTGCGGGCACGCGGGCTGCGGGGCGGTGGCGGGGCTATTGCATCCAGAAAAAATTCGCCATCTGCCGGAAGTGACCAATTGGTTGCACCACGCGGCACGGGCTCGCAAGCGGGTGGCAGAAAGCGGCGGGCTCGAAGCCCCAGATGCGATGGAGCGGGCGGTCGAGGCCAACGTGGTCGTGCAACTCGAGAATTTGCGGACGCATCCGTGTGTGGCCGAAGCGCTCGACGAGGGTCGCATCGCTCTTCACGGCTGGGTGTACGACTTCATCACCGGCTCTGTCTTGGCCTACAAGCATCGAGAACAAGTGTTCGCGCCGCTCGGCGAATGACGAGCGGATTGGCCGACGCTCAATTTGGATAGGCCTTTTCGAGGCCAACCAAGTTCACGTTCCACTCGGGCCGGTGGCGGCGGACTAAGTCCTCCTTGAAAGCGTCCAGGTATTCTTCGCCGGGTAAGTCGCTGCCGGCGAGGATCGACACATGGGCGATGCCTTCGGCGACGGCGCGGCTGTCGTCGTGCTGGGCGAGCCGGCGGCCCAGGTCGAGCGTCCGCCCGATGAAGAGGGGCTGCTTGTCGTCGTTCCGCAGCATGTAGATGCCGGGCTCCTCTGCCCAGCGCCTAACTTCGATTCGATCCCAAGCGTGGAAACGGAAGAAGTCGCGCCTGGCGAAGATGAAATGGTAGCGCTTGACCTCGTTCACCAAATCGCGGCTGGCCTTGCGGAGCCGGAGCGCCGCCCAGCGATACTCGGGCGCTTGCATGCCGCCGCCGAGCCGCCGCGCGGTACGATCAAAGAATGTCGCTTTCTCGGGGTCGCAGAAGATTTCGTCGAGCGACGGTCCATCAAACCTGTCGCTGGTCACCCGCCAGGCGGCCTCGGCCGCAAAATTGTAGCTATCGAGTTCCTCGTCCGTGAAGTGGACTTTGATCGTTTTTTCGCGCTTGGGAATTGCGCCGGCCTTGCGGAGCCGGAGCAGCTCTCGATTCCAATCGGCGGGGCCACCCAAGAGGCCCGCATCTCGGCAGGCGTCGTGAAACACCGTCTGCAGCGTTGGGTGAGCGAGCATCCAATCGATCGAGTAGCCGTCGTGCGTAGCAAAGAACGCGTCGACAATCGCCTCATGCGTCAATTCGCGAAGACTACGAGTCTGGCTGACCGGCGTCGTTATTTTGGGCGCCGGCGATGCCGCCACCCTGATAATCGCCGTCGCTCGGCGATTGTCACCGGTTTCTTCTTCGAGATTGTTTTCCGCGGCGTTTGCGAGTCGCCGGCCGTTGGCGGTGGTGGGGGCGCTGGCGATCGGATCCTCTGGGCCGTCGAGCAGGTCGCCGAAATGGACGGCCGTGAGCCGCTCGGTGGCGGCACGGACGTATTCCTCGGACAGTTCGCAACCCATCCACTTGCGGCCGAGCTTCTTGGCGACGGCGAGCGTCGTGCCGCTGCCAGCAAAGGGATCAAAGACGATGTCGCCCGGGTTACTGCTCACACGGACGATTCGGGCCAAGAGCTGCTCGGGCATCTGGCAGCCGTGAAAGCCTTGCCGCTCTTTGAAGGTGCCGGCGACGCGTGCGTAGTACCATGTGTCGTCGGTTGGTTGAAAGCCTGCGGGCAAATCTTGCGGCCGCAGCACCCAACTGTCGTTGGCGGCGGGGCGCACGATCCAAGTATCGTCGGGGAGCCGACCGGCGGGATTGGCGCGTTTGTCGGCGTAGACAAGTGCTCGCGCCGACGGTACGCGGATCTGCGGGTCCTGGGCATTAAAGGTGAAGTTGTTCTCGTCCTTCACGAAGTGAAACAAGTGGACGTGCGAGCGCGAGAATTTCTTCGTGCAGTTCACGCCGAATGTGTAATACCAGACGACCCAGCTGCGGACTTTGAATCCGATGTCCTTGGCGGCAACGTTTAATTCGGCGGCGAATTCATCGCCGATCGCCAACCAGAATGAGCCGCCTGGTTTGAGAACGCGAAACACCTCGGCCATCCATTGCGCCGACCAGGCGACGTACTTTTCATCCTCTTGCCGATCGTGATACTCGTCATACTCGTAGCCGATGTTGAACGGCGGATCAGCGAACACGAGGTCGATCGTGCCGGCCGCGACCTTCTGCATTAGATCGATACAATCGCCTTGATGAATTTTTCCCGCTACCATTGCGCCGGCGGGAATTAGCTCGGATTGAATTTCGGTTTGCACTGCCATAGTGAACGGCCTACCACGATGCGTCGTTGACGAAGAGATGAACGGGGACGTTCAATATGGTACAACGGAAGTGAAGTCGCAAGCGGCGAGGATTCTTCTTCCGCGGGAATAACACGCTGCCATGAAATTCGCCATTTGCAACGAGATGTTCGGCGACCAGCCGTTTGCCGACACATTTTCCACAATCGGCAAACTCGGCTATGCCGGCGTCGAGATCGCGCCGTTTACGCTGCTGCCAACGCTGTCTCCGTTTGACATCCGGCTGGTGAATGCCGAGCGGATCGTTATAGTGCGCCAACAGGCGGAGGAGGCCGGACTGGAGATCGTCGGCCTGCACTGGATTCTTGCCAAGACGGAGGGGTTCCAGCTCACCAGTCGTGATCCGACGGTGCGTCGTCACACGGCTGAATATTTGCGGGCGCTCGCGGAGCTGTGCGCCGACTTGGGAGGCCGAGTGATGGTCTTCGGCTCGCCGCAACAGCGAAACCTGGCCCCGGGGGTTTCGTACGAGGACGGCGAAGCGTATGCGGAAGAAGTGCTGCATGCCGTTGTGCCGGCCTGCGCACAGTTTGGCGTTACTCTGGCGCTCGAACCGCTGGCACCCGCGGAAACCAACTTCATGCTTACGGCTGAATCGGCCATTCACTTGGCGAAACATATCGCACCGCGCCATTGCCGGGTGAACCTGGACGTGAAGGCGATGGCGACAGAAGCGAAACCCATCGCCGACGTCATTCGCGCGAGCCGCGAGTGGCTGGCACATTTCCACGCGAACGATCCGAACCTGCTCGGGCCTGGCATGGGTGAAGTCGATTTTGCGCCGATCTTCGCCGCGCTCAAGGAGATCGACTACAAAGGCTGGGTTTCGGTCGAGCCGTTTAAGTATGAGCCGTCGCCTGCGGAAGTCGCGCGGCGAAGCATCGATTACATGCGGCGATTCGTGACGGCCAACTAGCAGCGTGGCGAGGCTGCCGTTGTCAGGTCGCGGCGCGGAGCTCGGCCAGATGTTGGGCTGTGCCGACGAGACGATCCCAATTGGCTTGGATGTACTCGGGCGGACCGCCAATTTCGGCGACGTAGAGCGCCACTTTTTCGGTCGGTACCATCTCGATGGCGTCCCAGGGGCAAACCGTAAGCTCGTACGGGTTTGTCTTCTTGCCGGGGATATGGACGCAGACCTCGCAACCGACGCAGCGCTCGAGATCGATCTCGCACCATTGCTGCGTGCCCTTGACGATGCCGCGGTCGATCTTGAGTAGATTGATGCAGTCGACCGGGCAGACCTCGAGGCATGACTCGCAGCCTGTGCAATTGTCGGCGTTGATGACCGCCAACTCTTTCGGCACTTTTTTGCGGGGTCCGGCTTTGGCCATGGAAAATCGAGGGTAAGTGTTTCGTGTTGGGCTAAAAAGTCGTAATGCGGTGGTCGATCGAGCACTTTGTGAAATCTCTCACAATCTTAGTCTACCATCGGTTGTTGGCCAAGGCGGTCTTGCGGCAAAGGCGTCGGGCCAAAGCCGGGCAATTGCCGTGGTTTTCTTGGCGATTGTCCGAGTCGGCGCCGGTTGGGCGGCCCACACCGCCAGCGGCAAACGGCTTGCGAACGGTCAATGCGGCAGATGACAATTGGGCTATGAATAAAAATTTCCTGTTCGCGGGACTCGTGTTTTTTCTGTGGCCAATCGCAGTCGCTGCCGCGGAGCTGCGATCGGACATCGAGTACGCCACGGCCGATGGCGAGAGTCTGAAACTCGACGTCAGTGTGCCGGACGGGGCGGGACCGTTTCCGGTGGTACTGGTGATCCACGGCGGCGGCTGGAGCCGAGGGAGCAAGGCCGAGGGAATGAAGCCGCTCGTCGGGCCGCTCACCGATGGCGGCTTCACGTGGTTTTCGATCAACTATCGTTTGGCGCCGGCGCATCCTTGGCCGACTTGCATCGACGATGTGCGGTCGGCCATCCGCTGGGTGAAGGCTCACGCGGCCGAGTATAAGGGCGATCCGCAGAAGGTCGCACTCTTGGGTTATTCGGCGGGCGGACATCTGGCCGCATTTGCCGCGGCGACCGCGGACGACGATACGCGCGTCCAGGGCGTTGTGCTTTTTGCCGGGCCGGTTTCGTTGGAAGACGATATCAAATTTAAGAACGGATTGAGCACGTCGCTGCAAGGATTGTTTGGGCACGGCAAGGAGATGGATGACCAGATCGCCAAGGTGCTGCACGACGCGTCGGCGAACAACTTTTTGACGGCGAAGTTTCCGCCCTGTCTCTTGATTCACGGCACGGAGGACAAGAGTGTCGCCTTTGCGCAATCGGAGAATCTGAAAGCGCGGCTGGATGAGCTGCGTGTGCCTTGCGAATTGGTCTCGATTTCCGGCGGCGATCATCACATCGATCAGTGGGAGCACATCGATCCGAGCTACGGAGAGAAAATGGTGGCGTGGCTGAATAAGACGCTGTCGGCCGGGAAGTGACGGAATCAAATTCAGGGAAGTCTTTACCGCCAAGGCACGAAGGACTCGAAGTTGATGCGCTGTGATCCTTCGATTCTTTGCCGTTTTGAAAATGTTCGCCTCGTTTGCCGACTCGTCGTCCTCGTCGGAATAGCGTTGGCGATTGAGCGGGCTGAAGCGGAGCCGGGTGAGACTGGGGGGAGCGACGCACGACGTGCGAGCAATGATGAATTTGCTGGCGATGCGCTCGGTCCGGCTTGGGAGTGGCGCGGGAAACCGCAGGCGGAATGGTTTTCGCTGGCCGAGCGGCCGGGGTGGCTGCGACTCAATCGCGTGGCGCTCCATGAGGGGGGATCGCTTTGGAATGCCCAGAATCTCTTGCTGAGAAAGTTTCCGAGGGCGGCGTTCACCGCAACGATGAAAATGGACGTCAGCGGATTGGGCAAGCCGCAACGGGCGGGGCTCGTTGTGTTTGGCGTCGAGTACGCGGCGCTGGGCGTTTATCGCGACGGGGCCGGACATCGGCAATTGGAGCTGGGCGTCTGCCACGGGGCCGATCGCGATAAGCCGGAGTGGCTCGTCCGGCAAATCGATTTCGAGAGCGATCTTCTGTGGCTGCGAGTGGAAGTCTCCGGGTCGGGCGACTGTCATTTTTCTTACAGCAGCGACGGGAGCCGGTTCACGGCGCTGGGCGAGAGCTTTCACGCGCCGGTTGACCCGAAGGTCGGGCTGTTCTGCACGGCGGCGGCGGAGAGCGGCGCGGCCGGCCATGCCGATTTCGAATTCTTTCGAGTCGAGTAGGTCTACCGAATTTTGCGCGCATGTGGTGGGGTCCCGATGCGCGGCACGGAATTCCAGGTTTTTGCACCGGCGGGGATCCGCCATTGCCAACTTTTCGGCGGCAATTAGCGGTAGCGCGTGGCGAAATTGGATGGGTTTTGGGTTGGAAAGCACAGGTTTTTTGACAGGATCACGGGATGAATCGAAGGTGGAAGAGGGAAGGCATTCTTTCACCACGAAGGCACGAAGGACACGAAGGGGGAATGACGAACGGTGGCTACCGAGGACACAGACTTGGGCGAGATTCCCTCGGCAGGCTTGTGGTCTGAGCTTGTCGAAGACAGTCGAGTCGAGAACATAGTGGTCGACATGCGAAGAATTGAAAACTTTCGATTGCCGAACTTATGATCGTTTGCAAAAGATTTGCTATTCCGTACTCCTTTCTCTTCGTGTGCTTTGTGTCTTGGTGGTTAATTTTGGCTTGGAAGTAAAAAAATGAGGCGGCCGCCTCGGAATCTCTGCGCGCATGCACACCTGTTTTACGCCCAGGGGATGCGCGCAGTGCCATCCACACGCTCGCCGGTTCTCGCGCGAACGGAGGGCGTCTGAAGTCCGCTATGATCGTTTCCGACCTTGCAAGTATGCGATTTACCGTGGCTACCGTAGCAAGAATGTCTGCTCTACCGCGCGAGGCGGATTCGCCTCGCAGAGGAAAATATCTTCTACCGCATATCGCTATGCGCCTCGCCAGCTCGGCGAGCGATATTTGCTCTCGGCGAGCGACACTTGCTGGGGCTTCGGCTTAATCGCGGGATCCATCGTCAACGAGCGGCTTCGGACACACTCCGCCGAGTCAGTCGGCGATCGCGTGAGGTTGATGATACAGGATTGTGTTCGGATGTATAGTATCCAGAATTGGCCACTCCGGCAAAAAGTTGCGCGCCAAGCCGCAAAGCTGCGAAGGACGCGAAGAAGGAGGAGGAGGTGTGCAGGATTCGGGGCACAGGGAAGGAACTACGTGCGTATTTTTTTTGGCTGAGAACTTCTTCCCGCGCGGCCAAGAATTGAGGCTTGACAGGGTAATCGCCATTTTGTCGCCGAGCGAGCTTGCCTGTGGTAAACTCATGGCGCGTGTCGATGGCTACCTCGAACAATGAAACGAACTCTCGCCCGCTTTGGATTGTCCAGGCATGGCGCGATCGAGCCGAGCGTCGGCTGCGCTTGGAATCAACCGCGCGACCGCCGGGCCGAACGAGAACCCCGAGAATTGGTTCCTCACACCTTTATTTGTCCACCTTTATTTGTCATTGAATGGTGGCTAGTTTATACTGCCCATTCCCGCAAGCGCGCCGAGAATTGTTAGTGCGTACAGAGGTAGCACTTCTCGGAGGAGTCCATCACGCACCACATCGCGAGAAGCATCTCATGAGTCGCTCCTATCGACTGTTGTGCTGCGCAATCGGTCTATACTTTTCGATCTCTACCAGACTTATCCGCGCCGACGCTATTAACTTCAATACCGATACCGGCGTGATGAGCATCAACGGCAGCCCCACGACCAGCTTCTTCGGCGTGAACGTGCAAACGTCGGTGGTGGGTGGTGCGCAGCAATTTCGCTTCCTAGGTGGGCTGAGCTTCATCGCCTCCGATATCGTGACCTCCAGCGGCTCGCGACCGCTCTCGCTATGGTCCGGCAACGATATCTTCGTTAACTCTGGGGCTATGTTCAACTTCGACGCCTCGGGCACGACAGGTAAACTCGGCGGCGGCAACGGAGCCAGTGGCGGCAACGGCGGGAGTCTGGGAACCGGTGGCAGCGGTGGGACAGGCGGCGGCGGCGGCGC